>JADHMX010000007.1 GCA_016779825.1 Synechococcus sp. BS301-5m-G53
AGCCGGATTAATGCTGCTGTTGTTGCCCTCTCAGCCACAGTCATCCGATTGAGAGCTGTTCTCCCTCGACGTCAACCGCGATGGAACTGTTCTCGCCCAGTTGCCCGGAAAGGATCAGCTTGGCAATGGGTGTCTCCAGCTCCCTTTGCACAGCCCGTTTCAGCGGTCGTGCCCCGTAGACAGGGTCATAACCAGCATTGGCGAGCCAGTCGGCGGCCCCGTCACTCATGCTCAGCTCCAGCTTGCGTTGGGCCAGGCGTTGGCGCAGGCGTTCCACCTGGAGGGTGACGATCTGGCGCAGTTCCTCCCGCCTGAGGCTGTGGAAGATGATCTGATCGTCGAGGCGGTTCAGGAATTCAGGCCGGAAATGGGCCCGGAGGGCTTCATTCACCCGGCTTTCCATCGCCCCATGCTGCTCTGGATCGCCGGCCAGCTCCAGGATCGACTGGCTGCCGATGTTGCTGGTGAGAATTAGCACTGTGTTGGTGAAGTCAACGGTGCGGCCCTGCCCATCGGTGACGCGGCCGTCATCGAGGATCTGCAGCATCACGTTGAAGACATCCGGGTGGGCTTTCTCCACCTCGTCGAAAAGGATCACGGCGTAGGGCCGACGACGCACGGCTTCGGTGAGCTGGCCGCCTGCTTCGTAGCCGACATAGCCGGGAGGAGCTCCGATCAAGCGACTGACGGTGTGCTTCTCCATGTACTCCGACATATCGATTCGCACCATGGCGTCATCGCTGTCGAACAGACGGTTGGCGAGGGCTTTGGAGAGTTCCGTCTTGCCAACACCGGTGGGGCCCAGAAAGAGGAAGCTGGCAATAGGGCGGTTTGGGTCGCTCAGGCCAGCTCTGGAGCGTTGAATCGCATCCGCCACGGCGGTCACAGCCTGGTTTTGGCCGATCACCCGCTGGTGCAGGTCATCTTCGAGTTGCAGCAGCTTCTCCATTTCGCTCTGCACCAGCCGTGCCACAGGGATTCCGGTCCACTTGGCGATCACCTCGGCGATGTCGTCTTCACTCACCTCCTCCCGCAGCAAGCCTTTCTCGCCAGGCTCTTCAGAGGCGATCTGGGCTTCCTGTTCGAGCAGCTGCTTTTGCAGCGAGGCCAATGTGCCGTATTCCAGTTCTGCTGCTTTGTTGAGGTCGTAGCTGCGCTTCGCCTGATCCACCTGCAGCTGAACCCGTTCAATCTCTTCTTTGAGCGATGAAAGCTCGTCGATTGCGCCTTTCTCCTGCTGCCATTGGGCATTGAGAGAACTTTGCTGTTCACCGAGTTCCGCCAGTTCCCGTTCGATCCGTTGCAGTCGTTCCTGGCTGGCGCTGTCGGACTCACGGCCGAGGGAGAGCTTCTCCATTTCCAGCTGCAGGATCTTGCGATCGATTTCATCGATCTCCTCCGGTTTGGAGGTGATCTCCATCTTGAGGCGGGCGGCCGACTCATCCACCAGATCGATCGCCTTGTCGGGCAGGAAGCGGTCGGCGATGTAGCGGCTGCTCAAGACAGCAGCAGCCACAAGGGCACTGTCGGCAATGCGCACGCCGTGATGCACCTCATAGCGCTCCTTGAGACCACGCAGGATGGAGATGGTGTCTTCCACGGTGGGTTGATCCACCAGCACCTGCTGGAAGCGACGTTCCAGGGCTGGGTCTTTCTCGATGTGCTGTCGGTGCTCGTCGAGGGTGGTGGCGCCAATGCAGCGCAGTTCTCCGCGGGCCAGCATCGGCTTGAGCAGATTGCTGGCGTCCATGGCTCCACCGGTGGCTCCAGCGCCCACCACCGTGTGGATTTCATCGATGAACAGCACGATCTGGCCTTCGGAGGCGGTGACCTCCTTCAGCACAGCCTTGAGCCGTTCCTCGAACTCACCGCGGTATTTCGCACCGGCGATCAGGGCGCCCATGTCGAGGGCGATGAGCTGACGGTTCTGCAAGGCCTGGGGAACATCGCCGTTGACGATCCGTTGCGCCAGCCCCTCAACAATGGCGGTTTTGCCGACCCCTGGTTCACCGATCAACACGGGGTTGTTCTTGGTGCGTCGGCTGAGGATCTGGATCGTGCGTCGGATCTCTTCGTCGCGGCCGATCACCGGGTCCAGCTTGCCGTCGCGGGCGGCTGCCGTCAGGTCCCGTCCGTATTTATCGAGTGATTCATAGGTGCCTTCCGGGTTCTGATCGGTCACCGTCTGGTTGCCTCGCACAGCAGTAATGGCTTCTTTAAGTTTGGGGGTGTCGATGCCTGCTTGGCTGAGCAGTTGACGCGCGCAGCGGTCATCGTCTGCCAAGGCCAGCAACAGGTGTTCGATGGCGATGTAGCTGTCACTGAATCGATCCCGGGCTCTTTCGGCTCGATCCAGGCAGCTGTTCAGGGAGCGTCCCAGAAAGACGGATTCCGGTGGAGAGCCAAGGCTGGGTTGCCGCTTGAGATACGTGTCGACCGACGCCTGGAACGTGGCGACGTCGACACCTGCCTTGCTGAGAATCCGACCAGCCAGGCCGTTCTGCTGCAGAAGCGCGAGCAGCAGATGCTCTGTTTCAAGCTGCTGATGTTTGGCGCTCTGCGCCAGTTGCTGGGCGGCGACGATGGCGGCCCAGGCTTGTTCCGTGAACTGTTCCGCCGTGGGTTGCATCTCTGATGCTTTTCAAACTGCGTTCACCGTATGGCGCTTGTCCCGTTCTCAGTGGGGGCAAACCGAAGCCGTTGGTTGGGTCCTCACGCCAGGGGGCGGCAAACCAGGGCAACTTTTTAGAGTTTGCCGAACCGTTGAGTGCCAATGCCTGACCAGCCGCTGGTGGACTCCCTTGTGCAGCAGAGCTTGGCGCTCGCAGCGACAGCTGGCGGCGAGCTGGAGCGCAGCTGTTGGATGGTGGTGCATGAACACCACCACGGCGTGAAACCCACCGAGTACGACATTCGGGACATCGACGAGGACCTCTACCTGGCTGTGTTGCAGGCGGCCAAACAGGCCCAGTCCGCTGGTTAATCAGCCGTTGAGCAGTTCACGCAGAAGAGCACGGTGAGCGTTTTCGGCTTCGATGCTCTCCCGCATCTCTTTGGGAAGGCGGGCCT
This sequence comes from Synechococcus sp. BS301-5m-G53, assembly GCA_016779825.1. GTDB lineage: Bacteria > Cyanobacteriota > Cyanobacteriia > PCC-6307 > Cyanobiaceae > Parasynechococcus. Next base: position 3,070 of record JADHMX010000007.1, read on the forward strand.
CCAAGATGTCCTGCTTTTTCATCTCAGTGGCGTAGCGGCTGCTGAACTCGCTGAAGCGATTGAGGTAGGGCGTAGCGGTCTCTGTGGTGAAGGCAATCACCTCCAGGGCATGTTTGAAGTGGAGGTAAGACACGGTCCACTCGACCAGTTCGTCAAAACTATGGAGGCCAAGCGGGTTGTCAGGGAGTGTCATCGCTGCATCGCCCATGGTTTCAACCAAAACCCTCGGCCTTGGCCTGGGCGGTGAGGTCTCTCAATCGACCGTTGAGCAGCACATCGCGTTCACGGTCTGCCCCCACATGGGGGGCGATCTCCACCCCAGCGGCCTGCATGGCTCGCATCGCTGTGGCCTCATCTGCTGACCCTGTTTCACTGCTGATGTAGCGCTCCACGGCGGCTGCCCCTGTGGCATCCGCCGCGAAGTACACCGTTCCCGGGCCGCGCCGTTCGATGGTTTGCTGTCGCTGCCGGCGTCGGTGTTGCACGCTTGCCCAGAGCCTGCCTTGATTGGCGGTCATAAAGGCATTCAGATCGGCGGCGTCGGTGTCTTCCGCCAGGGCCATGCTGGTGCCGTCAACGAAATCACTGAGCAGGGTGACAACGGCCATCAGAACTGTGTTGATCGAGAGGTGTTGATTGAGGAGGTGTTGATTGAGGGGGTGTTGATTGAAACGAGCGTTGGATTCGGCTGGTCTCAAACCATTGGGTGATCGCTGATTCCTGGGCGTCGTCGCTGAGATCCCGCTGAATCACATTGAACCCATGGCGGCGTGCCAGGGCCAGCAGCTGAACGTCATCACGGCACTGCGCAGCATCGCGCCGCAAGCCCTGGTGATGCTCTATGGCCCGCAGAAAATCTTGAAGAGCTTCACGACTCATCGTCCTTACCAGCCCAATTCGGCCCGTTGTTCGATGTAGGTGGCCACAGCAACGATCTCCTCTTCCGTGAGTTTGTCGGCATAGCCCGGCATCGCATTCAGGCCATCCTCGATCTCATGCTCGAGGGCCTCCAGCGGGGTGCTCGTATAGGCCTCAACGTGGTTGTTGAGGTCGCTGATCTTCAGTGTCCGGTTGGCGCGGATCACATTGCCGCCGCCCATGTGACAGGCCGCACAGTTGCTGTTGAAGATCTGCTCACCTCGTTCCAAAGCAGCGCCATCGACAGCCATCGCTGGAGAAGACAGCAGACCTGTCGCACCAACGATCAACAGCAACGTCAGGATCAGGCCTGATACGCGTGCCATCGCAACCCCTCTAATACCCCAAGGTATCCATCGGTTCCAACAAATAAAAGAACCCTGGGCTGTGATTGACACACAGCTCAGGGTTTTCTGTTGGATTGGCGAATTCGCGTGATTTCCTCAGAAACCTTGGAATCACTCAACAATCACTTTGCCAACCATGCCTGCACCTCGGTGGGGCTCGCAGTAGAAGTCGTAAGTGCCAGCGGTGGCGAAGGTCTCTTCCCAGGATTCGCCGGGATTGAAGGCGAGATCGGAGTGGCTGTACTCGTCATGGCCGTCGAAAACGGCGTTGTGAGGAGCCAGTTTGTTGTTGATGAACTTGACGGTGTCACCGGCCTTGATGTTCACAGTGGCGGGCTCAAAAGCGAGCATGCCGCCGTCGGTGCCGAGCTTCACTTCAACGGTGGCAGCTTGAGCGCTGCCGACGTTGAGGCCGATCAGCATCAGGAAGGCGCAGCAGGCAGCTGCAATGGTGCGGATGACGGAGCGCATGAAAGGGCTAGGTCGATGCGTCGACATTACGCGCTGATCTAGGGGTTCCGCGGTTGGGTAGGCCGGAATCACAAAGAACTGTTGCCAAGTCGGGGGCCTGGCTGCTGCCGCCAAAGCGCTCTGGCTGGGTTACAGGGTCGTGAATGAAGTGGCGCTGGCGAATGCTGAACCGGTCCCAGGCGTTCACCTCGATCGGCAGCACGCGGATCAGCGTCTCAATCAGCCATGGCCAGAGCGGAATGCCAGGCGTACGGGCCACACCGCGCCAGCGGCAGAGGGTTTTCACGGTGTCATTCACCGAAATGGCCGGCTGTCCCATCACCACCCGCCGCAGGGCACCTTGACCGGGCTCGCGGTTTGGCTCATGGGGACGTGTGGCCAAGAGGCCGCAGATGCGGGCGATGTCTTCGGCATGGATGAAATGGAAGCTTGCATCCACCCGAAGCCAACGGGCCAACCAGAGCCAACGGCTGGCTTCTGCCAAGCCTTCGGTGAGGTAACTGGTGGGGAAGGGACTGGTGCCATCGACGCGTCCGCCGAACACCAAGGTGGGAAACACCGCGATGACTTTGCTGGCCAGGGTGTGCTGTTCGAGATCCCTGAGGCAGCGAGCTTTCGTTTGGATGTATTCGGTGCCGTAGGCCAGTGCTTCCGGCAGGGGGCGCAGGTGCCGGTCGAGCACGCTGGCCGTCGAAAAGTAAATGATCTGCTCCAGCTTGCTTGGATCCAGAAGCTCAAGCATTCGTTTCACTGCCACCACATTCACCTGTTCGGCCCGCTCGGGATCACCCCAGGCGGTAGCGGTGTGGATCACCCGGTTCACCGATGCAAGCTCATGGGAAAACCGGTCGGTGTCCCGCAGGTCTCCCACCAGCAGACGGATGCGTGGATGGTCTTTGGGAACAGCCGTGAGTTTTGCGGGATCCCGCAGCCAGAGCAGCAGCTCCGCATCGGAATGATCCAGCAGCCAGCGGGAGATGTACTGACCGACGCATCCGCTGGCGCCGGTCACCAGGATGCGGGTCAAACGACAGCCCCGAGACGGTCCATCACGCTCTTGCCGGCCCGGAAGAAGGCCTCACCATTCTCTTCCGGCGTACCAGGAAGGATTCCGTGGCCCAGGTTGAGGATGTGCTTCCGGCCGCGGGCTTTGCGCACGCAGTCGTCGATGCGAGCTTCAATTGCCTCCGGGGTGCCGAACAGAAGGCCGGGATCCACATTGCCCTGAACACCGATGTGCTCCGGCAGGCGTGCCAGGGCTTCTGCCATGTCCACGGTCCAATCCAGCGAAATGATGTCAACACCGGTGTTGGCCATCCGCTCGATCACGCCGGCGCTGCCGGAGATGTAGAGGATGAAAGGGGTGTCAGGGTGCGTCTGCTTGACCAGGTCCACCACCTTCTTCTGATAAGGCGCAGCGAAGGTGTCGTAGTCCGCAGGACTCAGCTGGCCAGCCCAGGAATCAAACATCTGCACCACTTGGGCGCCGGAATCAATCTGGTAGCGCAGGTAGTTGGCGATCGACTCGGCGAAGTGGTCGAGAAGCTTGTGCAGGATCTCGGGTTCGCGGAAGGCCATGGCCTTGATCACCGCGTAGTTCTTGCTGCTCTTGCCCTCCACTACATAGGCGGCCAGGGTCCAGGGGGCACCAACGAAGCCGAGAACAGCTGCTTCGTTGCCAACGCTTTGGCGGAGACGACCCAGCACCTCACCCACAAAGGGCATCGACTCGGCAGGGTTGAGTGGGCGCAGAGCATCCACCTGGGCCATGCTCCTGATCGGATCGCCGATCTGGGGGCCTTTGCTCTCGATGATGTCGAAATCGATTCCCATCCCCGGCAGGGGCGTGAGGATGTCAGAGAACAGGATCACCCCGTCGGGCTTGAAGGCGTGGAACGGCTGCATCGAGATCTCATAGGAGAGATCAGGGTTTTCGGAACGCTCCCGGAAGCTGGGGTACTTGTCCCGCAGGTCTCGGTAGATCTTCATGTAGCGACCGGCCTGGCGCATCATCCACACGGGAGGACGCTCCACCGATTCACCGCGCGCAGCGCGCAGGAGCAGGGGTAAAGAGTCGCTCATCAAGCCCGGTCAGGTCAGTCGGAAACCTACCCGAATCCAAGCCTCAACTAGACCTTTACCCCCTCTTCGTCATCACGTTCGTCACACGATGTTGTCCGGCTCGCTGCTGCTCAGGCTGCGTTTCGGGTCGTGCTTGAACACCATCAGGCTCAGAGGCGGCAGGCAGAGATCCAGGGAGTTCTCGTAGCCGTGGATGCCCCATTCCTCCGTCGGCTTGCCGCCCATGTTGCCGAGGTTGCTGCCGCCGTACTTGGCCGCATCGGAATTGAAGATCTCCTCGTAGAAGCCGGAGAGCGGAACACCCACGCGGTAGTGGGCGTGGCTTTGGGGGGTGAAGTTCGCCACCACCACGAGCCAGGTGCCGCTGGCGCTCTCTCGCCGCATGAAGCTGATCACGGAATGGCGGTTGTCGTTGCAATCGATCCACTGGAAGCCGAACTGGTCGAAGTCGTCCCGCCAGAGGGCTGGTTCTGCCTTGTAGAGAACGTTGAGGTCATCCACCAGTCGCTGGATGCCCTTGTGGGGTTCGTAGTTGAGCAGATCCCATTGGAGATCCCCCCAGACATTCCATTCGGCACGCTGTCCGAATTCCATCCCCATGAAGATCGTTTTCTTGCCGGGGTGCGTCCACATGTAGGCCAGCAAAGCCCTGGTGTTGGCGTACTTCTGCCAGTCATCGCCCGGCATTTTGTGCAGGAGATGGCTCTTGCCATGCACCACTTCATCGTGGCTCAACGCCAGCATGAAGTTCTCGGTGTAGGTGTACCAGATCGAGAAGGTGATGTTGTTCTGGTGGAACTGGCGGAACCATGGGTCCAGCTCGAAATAATCGAGCATGTCGTGCATCCAACCCATGTTCCATTTGAGGTTGAATCCGAGACCGCCGCTGTCGGTCGGCTGCGTCACCATCGGCCAGGTCGTTGATTCCTCGGCGATGGAGAGGGCGCCTGGGAAGTGCTGGAACAGCACGTGATTGGCCTGCTGCAGGAAACGCACCGCCTCGGTGTTCTCCCGACCCCCGTTCTCATTGGGGAGCCATTCCCCGTCGGGACGCAGGTAGTCGCGATAGAGCATCGATGCCACGGCATCCACACGAATGCCATCGATGTGGAACTGCTCAAACCAGAAAATGAGATTGGCAACAAGGAAGTTACGAACTTCGTTGCGGCTGTAATTGAAGATCAGTGTTCCCCATTCTTTGTGTTCCCCGATGCGGGGATCACTGTGCTCGTAGAGATGGGCGCCATCAAAGAAAGCCAGGCCGTGGGCATCCTTCGGGAAATGGCCAGGGACCCAGTCGATGATCACGCCAATGCCTTCAGCGTGGCAGCGGTCCACAAACGCCCTGAATTCATCGGGCGTTCCGTAGCGGCTGGTGGGGGCATACCAACCCGTCACCTGATAGCCCCAGGAGCCATCGAAGGGGTGCTCCGTGATCGGCATCACCTCGATGTGGGTGAAGCCCCTGTCCTTCACGTAGGGGATCAGGCGATCGGCCAGCTCGGCATAGGTGAGCAGCCGAGCGCCGGGCTTCATGTCTGCCGCGGGGACTGGAGGACGCGGGGTTCCATCGGGCTGAATCCAGGGCTCTTCCGCTGAAGCGTGAATCCAGCTGCCCAGGTGCATTTCGTACACCGAGATGGGTTGATCCAGCGCGTTGCTGCTGTCGCGCTTCTGCATCCACCCCTGATCGGACCATTGGAATCCGTCCAGACGTGCCACGACGGAACTGTTGTCCGGACGAACCTCGTGTTGGAAGCCGTAGGGATCAGCCTTTTGGTAACAGTGACCGTCCTGGGTGCGGATTTCGTACTTGTAGAGATGTCCTTCGCCGAGTCCGGGAACAAACAGTTCCCAGATGCCCCCAACACGTTTCTGCATGGGGTGGTGCCGTCCGTCCCATGAGTTCAGATCTCCAATGACGGAGACGGTGAGAGCGTTGGGAGCCCAAACGCAGAACATCACACCGGCGATCCCGTCACGCTCGGTGAGGTGGGTACCCATCCTTTGCCAGATGTGGTGATGGTTCCCTTCGGCGAAAAGGTGGCGATCCATTTCGCCCATCCATTCACCACGGAACGCCCAGGGATCGTGCTGTTCATGCACGATCCCGCCGCGCTCAACCCTGACCCTGTAGTTGCTGCCTGGATCTCTGTTGAGCTGTGCCTCGAACACCCAGGGGTGGTTCGGGGTGGTCATGGCGATCTCTTCGCCGCCCTGCAAAAAGGTGACCGTTTGGGCCTCCGGCATCCACATCCGCACGGTCCAACCTTGATCCGAGGGTTGAGGACCAAGCACCGCGAACGGGTGGTCATGGCGACAATTCGCCAACCGTTCGCCGTCTTGCACCATCCAGTCGAGGACTGCGGCGACACCCATGGGAGACCTGAGAATTGGGCGCGATGTTAAGCCTGATTTACGAAACAGATCCGCTGTTGGTCAGACGAAGTCTCGGGAAATGTCGACGTTGATGATCCGACCGCGTTCGTCGAAGATCACAAACAGATTGGTCGTGGCCTCCCCGAAGGCGACAGCCACCAGCACGAGCTGCTGATCGCCGCCTTGATGCGCGATCACGGCGTCTTTCACCTTGCGGAACCCACCAGACACCCTGCTGAGCTTGGTCCATTTGCGTTCCAGGTCTCCCGGGGCCAGCTCTTCCTGCAACTGCAGGGACATCTTGGAACGCGCGGCCACCCAACGTCCTGCCGCTAGGTCGCGGGTGAAGTCGAGGGCCGTGGTCTCGATCGGCTGGATTTGGTCGATCCACTTCCAGGCGAGAAGCTTGCCGTCTTCATCCAGCACCATCAGCATCCCTTCGTCACCGGATGCCGTGGTCACGACAGCATCAATGGTTGTCGTGTTGTAGCCAGGGATCACGCTGACAACGCGGGTTCCATTGATGGCTTCGCGTTGGTCGAGGCGGGCCTGGACGGTCTTGACATCAACACTGGCCTGGACCGGGGCGGCGAGAGCGTCGTGCATGGCCTCCCCTTGGCGCTCCTGGAGTGCCTCCAGCAGGAGTTCGGCGGCTGCTTTGGCTTGGGCTGGCGTGAGTTCAGTTCTGGTCAGTTCCTCCGCTGCTGCGGGACTGATCAACCCCATCGGAGCTGACAGAGCGATGGCCAGCAGGGCAGCGGAGAGCTTCAAAACACAAACGTCAGTCGAGCTTCAGTCTGCCGGAATCAAAGGGGTTCAGCTGCAGGCTGGAGTCAGCAAGTTCCAGTGTCAGCGTCACCACACGGTGTTCAGGGCTTGGTGCTCCGCAGGGCACGGCGTCATGGCCAGGGTTGACGCCGATGGCTGGCCAGGCTGCTGCGGCAACTGAGATTCGCAGCCGGTCACCTCGAACCAGGCTCGCCTGCAGCGGTTGGAGGGTCACGCTGCGCCTGGCTGGCTGCAACGCCGCCTCTCCGCGAACGCGCAGGATGCCCGTGCTCAGTTGTTCAACGCTGTTGGCGCCCGCAGGGAGGCGAGACAGGCTGATGCAGAGATCAAACCCGGGCTGGTCCGCTTCGGCGTTCAGAAGGAGGTGCGGTTGACCTGACAGCAGAAGCTCACCAACCAGGGGTGCAGTGGTGAATGTCGCGACGTCGCTGCGTTGATCTACCGCCAAGCGATCAACAGGGCCAGGTGCTGTCCCGAGGTGTCCACCAATCGCAGGGACCGGTCGCCAGGGGTCATGGACGATGACCACGCTTCCTTCACCTTCTTCATCCGCCACAAGAGCACCGTCGCTTGGGTCGATGCAGGCCAGTCCTTTCCCCCGCAGGCCCCATGACGTGGTCACAGTCGCATCGGGTGCGGTGATGGAGTCCCACTGCTCGCGCGTGATGTTCCAGAGCTGGTGGGCTGGCGTCGGCTTCAGCGGGGGATGATCCTGCAGATGCTGTTGGAAGAACTGCAGCATCAGCTGTTGGGTTTCGGGCCACCACTGCAGATGGGAGGCCGGCCCGATGTGCAGGGATGGCTGTCCGCCGGCGACCTGGCTGCGATGCCAGAGGTCCAAAAGCCCTACCAGATGGGGATCCCACCATCCACCGATCAACAGCATCGGCCGTTGAAGCCAGCTCGCGGGGGGGGTATGAACCGTCCACTGCTGCCCGTTGTACGGGTCGCTTTGCAGCCACCTCCAGGCCATGCCATCGGGGTCATGGCGTTGCAGCAGTTCAGGACCGTCCCTCAGGTAGCTGTTGTTTTCCAGGCTTTGGCGGATCTCTAACCAGGCCGCTGCGTCTCCGCGACGCTGAGCCTGAAGGGCGGCGAGCTGGAGCCCCCAGCCGAGCCCCAGGTGCCACCAATGGGCACCGCCTTCACAACTCCAGTGACGACGCTCGTCCAGTCCGGTCATCGCCGGGGCCGTGCAGTCCGGTGGTGGTGTGGATTCAGCTGCAGTGAGCTGGGTCAGACCCTGATACGAGAACCCATAGACCCCCACTCGTCCATTGCATTCCGGCAGCTGGCGCACCCAGGCATGGGTGGCGGAGGTGTCGCCCGCTTCCTGACCAAATCCTCCGAAACGCCCCTCCGACTCCCCTTGCCCTCGTACGTCCTGAACGATCACAAGGAAGCCATGGGAGGCCCACCAAGAGGGGTGGGCGTAGGTGACCGTTGAGGCGATACGGCTCCCGTAGGGCTGCCGCATCAGAAGGGCTGGCCAGGGTCCGCCACGGCTGGGGTGCCACAGCCTGGACTGCAGCACAACGCCATCGGCCAGTGTCAGCGCTGCAAGGCGGCAGGCAATTCCGCTTGTCTCAGCGGACATCAGAGCAGTGCATCCCCACGACGTAAGTCACAAGGATTTCCGCATCCTGAAAATTCAGATTTTCGCTTTGAGCGACCTTGCGGATGGCTTTTTTTGAGTATGCCGACTGTCCGTTGTTGTTCATTTCCCGGAACGAAAGGCACATCGCCTTTGCTTTCTCAGGGTTGCGTTTGACGCTGTTGAGCAGATCCGATTCCGCGGCACCCGCAATCAATGGTGCCCCCAACAGTGCAAGAACCACGAGAGCCGTGCGTAGGGGGTTAAACCTCATGCGTTGTTCATACGCAGGATTGGCCACCAAGTCAGGCCTGATGGGGTCAGTTCGCAAGTTGCCTGGCGCGGCGAATCCAATCACCGGCAACCCGCAGATCAACAACGGCAGGTCGTTTGGTTCCAAGGCTGCGCTCAAGCCTGCCGGTTTGACGCACGAGACGTTCGGGGGTGCATGCCGCAAGAGCGGCCGGTGTGGCAATGCCGGCATGCATCAGCAGTGCGGCGTCCTGGGGGGGGAGATCCAAACCACAGACCAAGGCCGCCATGCCCCGCAGCCGTTTCAGGTTTCGTGCCGATGCCTGACCGCTGCGGGCCAGTTGGCTCAGCTCGAGATCCGTTAAGGCGCAGACCGTCGACCAGCGGTTGATGCCGGCCCGATCAAGCTCCTGTTTTTCCCTGCGAAAAGACTGGGGGAGGTCCTGAATCGCGTCGTTGACGTGAGGCATCAACGCAGGGTCTTGCTGACTTCTCCGAGGATGACGGGGCGGCCCACGCCCTTGCCCTCAGCCTGGATTCCCCGCAACCGCACCACCACAGTGCTGCTGGAGCGACCGGAGCCGCGCAGGTTGCCCTCCATCTGCTCCAGGGTGGCCTGGACTGCGCTTGGTGCTAGATCGGCGGGAACCTGAGCGACCACCAGGTCGTTGCCGTTGTCGAACACGATCGGCGCCCGTACTGCGCCTTCCACCACCACCGGAGGGGTGTAACTCACGCCGAAGGCCCAGCAGCTCACGGCCAGCAGCAGCGTGAAGCTACTCACACCGACCAGGCGAAAACGAATGCCCCAACGGGCGAGGAAAGCAACAGCTGTCAGCACTCCCAGCCCAAGGCCGGACCAGCCCAGCCAGGGAGCGGCGGTAAGCAGCAGCTGATCGAAGGCCATGGGGTCTGGTGGACTGAAAACAGTCTCTTTATATTGCGCGAGATTCCGGGGTGTCCGTCGCGTCTGATGGGGAAAACGCGGCGCAGGGCCTTGCTGGCAGCGGGCAGTGTCCTTCTGATCGGGGCAGGAACCGCGGGGTTCATCACCCTTGACTCTGTGGCTGAGCGATCGGTGAGCCGATTCCGGCCCGACTTGGAGCGCGCTCTTTCAGGCCCTCTCGGCCACTCCTTGAAGATTGGTCCCTACAAGGGGCTGCGTCCTTGGGGGATGGCCATTGGGCCGAGTCGGATCCTGCCGTCGGCCGAGGATCGGTCTGAAGTGAGCCTGGAGGGGCTTGAGGTCAGCCTTGCCCCTCTGGCCAGTCTTCGGCGTTTGCAGCCGGTTCTGCAGATCACCTTGCACAAGGTTCGCGGCCAGTTCCAGGCCAATGAGGAGGGGGGTTACTGGCGCTTTGGAGCTCCAGGGGGCCAAGCCGCCCTGCCGCGCCTTGGGGTGCAATACCGGTTGGCCGACCCTGCTCAGCTTCGATTCGGCCCTCAGCGGCAGACCCTTGAACTCCGCAGTCAGGGTTCGGTTCTGCTGGGGGAAGCATTTTTCAGCACCGAATCAGAACTGCGTTGGGTCGACGGCGAAGGCTCGCTGCGTCTGGACGGTCAAGGCCACTGGGATCGTCCCAGCTTCAGGCTGCGAAGTCGGCTGGAGCGGCTCAGCCTGCAACCGTTGGGGGTAGTGATCGGTCCCGCTCAGGATCTGGATGCCTCCGGCAAGCTGCAGGGCGACGTCCAGATCAGCTGGACCGGTGGCGCCTTGAGCTGCCGGGGTGGACTCAGGCTGATCGGTTTCAAGCTTGCTTCGGTTAGCAGCCGTCGCCTGAGCGTCGGTTGCAAGGGTGATCAACTGCAGCTGGAGCCCGCAACACTGCGTTTCGGATCGTTTGAGGCGCTGGCTTCAGGCTCCGTTGCGTTGAACAAGAGTTTTGATCTGCGGGCAGATGTCCGCAGCACCGACGTTGGCCCTGCGGACAAAGATCGGTTGAAGCTTCGGATCAAAGGCCCCTGGGGGGAGCCCCAGTGGAGTGCCGATGGTCAGATCCAGCTGCCTGAGGCCATGGGCCTCAAGACCGCTCTGAAACTGGACGGTCAATGGCGGACCCCCTGGCTGCAACACCAGCAAAGGGTTGTTCTGCTGGATCGGCTCCGCCTCAGTGCACCCGGACTGCGCTTCGGGCTTGCGGGAACAATTGGCTCCAAGCTTGATCTGCGCAGCACGGAGCTGCAGGTTGATCCCGGCTTCTGGTCTGCGGTGCCGTCGCTGAAGGCCGGATTGGGACAATCCGCTCCGATCCGTGGAGCCGTTGATGTCAGTGGTGCCCTGACGTCTCCGGATCTCACCCTCCAGCTTGGCCAGGCTGCAAATCCTCTCCTGGAGAACTGGTCGTTCCAGAGCCGATGGTCCACGGATGATTCGGTTTTGGCGCTGGATCGCTTCACCAGTCCGATGCTGCGGGCGGAAGCTCGATTACCTCTGCAGCTCAAGCAGGGGCAGATTCAAGCCGGCGAGCTTCAGAGCGGCTTTGAACTGAAACCCCTCGACCTGAGTCGCTTCACCCCCTTGATCGGGACGCCTTTGGACGGTTGGGTCTCGGCACGGGGTCGCTTGAACGGTCCGCTCTCAGCGCTTCAGCCGGACATCACGCTCATGCTGGACCAACCCCGCTTCGGGGTCTTGCAGATCCCCGAACGTTGGCAAGGCACTCTCCGCGGTGAACTCGGCCAGGGAGCTCGCCTTGCGATGGCGGCTCAGCAGAGCGCTGTGCCCGGCACGCTTGTGGCTGAGCTGGCCGCAGACGGTTGGCCCAAGGCCCTACGCCTGGACCGTGGCGACGGGCAGTTGCGCTTGGACGGACTGACGCCGGGAGGGGAGCAGCGCCGCTATCGCTGGAGTGCAGCGAACCTCAAGATCGATGGTGTTCGTTTCATCAGTCCGCCGGCCAACCAGCCCAAAGCGGTGGCAGGTCAGCTCACGGGCGCAGGCAGCTTGGCCATGGCTCCCCTCGCGATCCGTGGGTCTGCTGCGATCGCTGAACCCTCCTTGGCGGGGGTCGCCATGAAGAGCCTCGATCTGGAGGGTTCCCTGACGGACGGACGCTTTCAGGCCGATGCAGCGCTGATGCCCCTGCAGGGAAGTATCCGGCTGAAAGCCCGTGGAGATCTGGGTGGGCGGATGCACAGCGCAATCGAGGCCGAAGCTCTCGATCTCACCTGGTTGACGCTTCTGGCCCGTCAGTTGAGAGGGAGCGACTCCCGACCCGGTCTGGCCCCAGGGCGTGCTGAGGATCTCGGAACCCTGTTCATCAACACCTTCGGCGGCTCCCTCGATGGGCAGTTGCAAGCCCTGGCGCAATCGCGACGTGCTCTCGAGGCTTACGCCCTGGCCAATCCCAGCAAAGGCCCAGAGCTGGATCGTCTGGAAGGGCAGGTCAATCTGAAGGGAACGATCGAGGGACCCGATCCAAAGCGTCTGAAGGCTGATCTCGTCGCCAAGGCCCATCTCTGGATTGAGGGGGATGACCAGGCCAAGGCGCTTCAACTCGACCCGGTGGTCGCCACGCTTCGCGGGCCGCTGTTCGGGGGATCCGGTGACCTCTCCTTGCTGCAGGTTCCGTTGTCCCTGCTGGCGTTGTTGGCACCAGTTCCGCCGCAGCTCCGCGGCAGCATCGGCATTCGTGGCCGTTACGACCTCAGCGGAGAGGCTCCCCTGCTGGTCTCCGATCTGGTGCTCGATTCCGCCAGCCTGGCGGGCCAGCCCCTGCAGTTGGAGCAGAGATCGGTCGTCGTTGACCGCGAGTTGCTCCGCCTGGATCTGGCCTTCAAGGGAGGGGGTAGTGAGGAAGCCGTCACCTTGGCCGGGACGGTTCCCTTCGATCCCGATGCTGATCTGAATCTGAAGCTCGAAAGCCATGGGGATGCCCTTGGCGTGTTGACGCTTCTTGCGGGTGATTCCCTGAGCGTCAAGCAGGGGGGGACGGACCTAAGGCTGCTGCTGCGTGGGCCTTTGAAGCAACCCCAGGCCAATGGCTTTGTGGTGATCACCAACGGAGATCTCAGCATCGGTGAACAGGAGCTACGCCGCATCAACGCCTCGATCCTGTTTGACTTCGATCAGGTGTTGGTGCAACGCCTGGAGGCTGAAGTGGGCCGTGGCGGCATGCTGCGCGGTTCAGGAACGCTGGGCTTGTTCGCCCCCCAGCGGGATGCTCCCCCCCTCACCTTGCAATTCAGCCAAGGTCAGATTCGACAGCCAATCGTGCAGTTCCAAGCCGATGGCGAACTGCAGGTCAACGGTGCGCTGGTGCAACCCGTCCTTTCCGGTGAATTGACCCTTTCGAGGGGCACGCTTCGGCCGCAGTCGGGATTCTTCGCACGGGCCCGACGGGGTGGGGGCGGACTTCAATCCTTGCTCCCCACCGGTGTGGAGGGTCCCTCGGCAGCTGTGCAGCCCGGTCCTCAATCGTTGAACACACTTCTCGAGGAAGAGTGGGATTTCCAGGAACCTTTGGTGCTGATGGGACCCAACACACCCATCGAGGGCCCGGATCAGCTGCCAGGCTTCATGCCGAAGATGCCGGCGATCCGTTTTGAGAATCTTCGGCTTGCGCTGGGTCCTGATCTCCGGGTGCTCATGCCCCCCTGGATCAGCTTTAAAGGCGAAGGGGCGGTGACCCTGAATGGGCCCCTGGATCCTTCTCTGGAAGCCCGAGGCTTGATCCGGCTCAATTCCGGTCGTCTGAGTTTGTTCTCCACCACCTTCCGCTTGGACCATCAGGCGGCGAATGTTGCCGTGTTCACCCCCTCCCTGGGGCTCGTGCCCTACGTGGATATCGCGATGAAGGCGCGGGTGTCCGACAACGTCAGCGTGGGCAGTGCCAACCAGACCACCACGTCCAACGTTTTTGCTGCCAACGGCAGCGGCAGCGCTTACGCCGAGGGCGGCCAGTTGCGGCTGGTGAAGGTCACGGTGCAGGCCACCGGCCCAGCGAATCGTTTGGTCAGCAGTCTTGATTTACGCAGCTCACCCCCGATGTCCAGACAACAGCTGCTGGGATTGATCGGTGGAAATTCTCTGTCTGGGTTGGGCGGCAGCGGTGGTGCCGCTCTGGCCACGGTGGTGGGTCAATCGCTGCTCTCTCCTGTGCTTGGCACCTTGACCGATGCCATGGGGCAACGCCTGCAGGTGGCGATTTTCCCGACGTACGTCAACCCCGATGTGAAGTCGGACAAGGAGCGCACCTCCGGCCGGGTTCCACCCACATTCACACTGGTGACTGAGTTCGGTGTTGATTTGACCGACCGGTTCGATCTCTCCGTTTTGGCGGCACCGAACACGACCGATGTTCCTCCGCAAGCAACCGTTTCCTATCGGCTGACGCCGAACATGTCCGTTTCTGGGGCTGTGGATGCCAACGGCACCTGGCAGAGCCAGTTGCAGGTCTTTTTCCGGTTCTGAGTCATGCCTGGTGCGCAGGTGATCGGTGTGGATCTCGGCGGCACGGCGATCAAGCTGGCTCGGATTCGTGCCGATGGCACGGTGTTGGAGCAGGCGCAATGCCCCACGCCCCAGCCCGCTGTGCCGGGCGCTGTGACGATGGCCCTTTGTGAGGCCATTGAGCAGATTGATCCGGAGCATCAGGCCGATGCGGTCGGCATCGGCCTCCCTGGTCCGATGGATGCGTCTGCCCGCGTCGCCAGGGTTTGCATCAACCTCCCAGGCTGGGAAGACGTGCCCCTGGCGGATTGGCTGGAGTCAAGGCTCAATCGGCGGGTGACCCTTGCCAATGACGGCAACTGTGCGGTGGTGGGTGAGGCCTGGCTTGGTGCTGCTCAGGGTGTTGATGATGTGGTGCTGCTGACCCTGGGGACCGGTGTGGGAGGCGGGGTGCTTTTGCGGGGCGAGCTGTTCACGGGCCACAACGGTGCTGCGGCGGAACCAGGGCTGATCGGGGTGCAGCCCGATGGTCCGGCCTGCAACAGCGGGAACCGCGGCTCCCTCGAGCAGTTCGCCAGCATCGCCGGCCTGCGGCGGTTGTGCGATCGCGACCCCCGCGAGCTCAGTGCAGAGGCGGATGCCGGTGATCCGACTGCCCTGGAGGTCTGGAGCAGGTACGGCGAGCGCTTGGGCTGTGGTGTTGCTTCTCTGGTGTATGTCTTCACGCCGCAGTTGGTCTTGCTGGGTGGTGGCCTGGCCGGTGCCTCTCGACACTTTCTGCCGTCGGTGCGCCACGAGGTGGAGTCGCGGGTTCAGGCCGTGTCGCGCGAGGGGTTGCGTATCGAAGCCGCCTGCCTGGGCAACGGTGCTGGACGCCTGGGGGCTGCACGGCTCGCCCTGCAGCGGCTGAACGGGATGATGGCTTCAGATTGATTGCGTTGATGTCCAACGTTCCAGAGCCTTCCGCTGCGCTGTTGCAGCGTGCTGCAGCTGTCCGCCGTGCTGCTGTTGATCTGGGGCAGACCGATGACAGCCAACGGGCTCTGGCGCTCCAGGCGATGGCGGATGCGCTGACTGACCGCGCAGAAACCATTCTTGCTGCCAACCGTCAGGACCTCGAACGCTCTGCGGCCGAGGGGCTGGCACCCGCCCTCATGGCCCGACTGAAGCTGGATGCAACCAAGCTGGCCGCGGCGATTGATGGTGTTCGCAAGGTGGCCAGCCTGAGCGACCCGCTGGGCTGCCGCCAGTTGCATCGGGAGCTCGACCAGGGATTGGTGCTGGAACGGGTCTCCGTGCCACTTGGGGTGGTGGGTGTGATCTTTGAAGCGAGGCCTGATGCGGTGATGCAGATCGCCTCCCTGGCGATCCGTTCGGGCAACGGTGCCTTGTTGAAAGGAGGCAGTGAGGCCCGCTGCACCAATGAGGCGGTGATGGACGCTCTGCAGGCAGGTCTGGCGGCAAGTCCGGTGTCTGCCGATGCCCTGGCGCTGCTCACCACCCGTCAAGAGAGCCTGGCCTTGTTGCGTCTGGATGGCCTGGTGGATCTGATCATTCCCCGGGGCAGCAACGAGCTGGTGCGCTTCATCCAGGACAACACCCGTATTCCGGTGCTCGGCCATGCCGATGGGATTTGCCATCTCTATGTGGATGCTGCGGCGGATATCGGTAAAGCCGTACGGGTGGCGGTGGACAGCAAGAGTCAGTACCCCGCCGCCTGCAACGCCATCGAGACCTTGCTGGTGCACCGCTCCATTGCCAAGCCTTTTCTGGCTGCGGCACTGCCGGCCTTCGCCGCTGCAGGGGTGCAGTTACGGGGCGATGCGGAGAGCGTGGCCCTCGGCGTGACTGAACCGGCCACCGAAGAGGACTGGAGCACCGAGTATCTGGACCTGATCCTGGCGGTGAAGCTGGTGGATGGTCTGGAGGCAGCCACCGATCACATCCGTTCCTATGGGTCGCGTCATACCGAAGTGATCCTTACGGAGGATCCCCAGGTCGCTGACCGTTTCCTGGCGGCGGTGGACAGTGCCGGTGTCTATCACAACTGCTCAAGCCGGTTTGCCGATGGGTTCCGCTACGGATTCGGTGCTGAGGTGGGCATCAGCACCCAGACGCTGCCGCCCCGGGGGCCGGTGGGCCTGGAAGGGTTGGTGACCTACCGCTACCGGCTGCGTGGCGAGGGCCACATCGCTGCCGACTACGCCAACGGCAGCCACCACTTCAGCCATACCGATCTGCCGCTTTGATGGATTGCATCGGGGTGCGGGAGCTCCGCTTATGGGCCCACGTCGGGGTCTTGGACCACGAACGCAGGGATGGCCAGTGGTTCAGCGTTGATTTCAGTGTTCAGCTCGACCTGACGGCTGCCGCCGTGGCCGACGACCTGAGCCGTAGCCTCGACTACAGCGTGGCGATTCAGGCCCTGCAGGCTTTGTCCCACAAGGTTTGTTGTCTCACGATCGAGCACTTCAGTGAGCAGATGATGGATCGGCTTGAAACCTTGTATGGGCCCATGCCGATGTGGTTGCGGTTGAGCAAATGTGCTGCACCGGTGCCGGGATTTAACGGTCGGGTGTTCGTGGAGCGCTCGCGCCATGGGGGCACGTCAGCGCTGTGACCATTCCTTTGGTGCTGGTGCATGGTCTGTGGGACACGCCCCGCCTGTTTCACCGGCTGATCCAGGGCTTGGATCAGCCCAAACGCCCACTGCTGGCTCCGCACTTGCCCCATGGCCTGGGCTGGGTGCCCCTGCGGCAGTTGGCCTCTCGTCTGGATCAGCACATTCAGCAGCGCTTCGGTGCCGACATGAGGGTTGATCTCCTGGGGTTCTCGATGGGAGGTGTGATTGGCAGGATCTGGCTGCAGGAGCTGGGGGGAGCCCAGCGCACCCGGCGGTTTCTCAGTGTGGGTAGTCCACAGCAGGGCACCCTTGCCGCCCAACTGCTCCCCCGGCCGCTCCTGGCCGGTGCTGCAGACATGAAAATGGGCAGTCGCCTGCTGCGGCAGCTGAATCGCCAACCCGATGCCCTGGCTGGGGTCGATTGCTGCAGTTTCTTTTGCCGTTGGGATCTGATGGTGTGCCCCGGCTGGAGGGCTGTTCTCCCGGTGGGTCGGTATGAGGAGATTCCCGTGTGGACCCATCAGCAGCTGATGAAACACCCCGTCGCCCTTGAACGGCTCAGCAGCAGCTTGCGCGCCTGAGCTCAGGCTGCGGCCACCAGGCCGGAATGGCGAATCAGGGCTTCAGTGCTCGCCGGCCGGCCCCTGAAGGCTTCAAAAACCTCTGCAGGGGAGCGACTGCCACCGAGGCTGAGCACGGTGTTGCGGAAGCGGGCTCCGGTTTCGCGAACCCGATCCTCCTGATCTAGACCCACCTCCTCGAAGGCGGAGAAGGCATCTGCACTCAGCACCTCAGCCCATTTGTAGGAGTAATACCCAGCGGAGTAGCCCCCCGCGAAGATGTGGCCGAAGGCGCAGAGGAACTGGTCCTCTGGGATGGGATCCATCACCGTCGTGGTGGTGGCGATGTCCCGCCGCAGCTCGTCGGGCGTGATGCCAAGCTCCGGTGTCCATTGGCTGTGGAGGCGAAGGTCACTGAGGGCGAAGTGAACCTGCCGCAGAGTGGCCAGCCCCGCATTGAAGGTGCGGCTGGTGCGCAACTTGTTGAATTCGGCCTCGGGCAGGGGTTCTCCGGTCTGCCAGTGGCGCGCCATACCCATCAACGTTGCGTGATCAAGGCACCAGTTCTCCATGAACTGGCTGGGAAGTTCCACGGCATCCCATTCCACGTTGCTGATGCCGGCTGCTTCCGGCTCTTCAACGGTGGTGAGCATGTGCTGAAGCCCATGGCCGAATTCATGGAAGAGGGTTTCCACCTCCTCGAAGCTCATCAGGCTTGGCGCGTCTCCGACGGGTGGCGTTTGGTTGCAGACCAGATAGGCCACCGGCAGCACCACCGAGCCATCGGCTTGTTTGCTCAGGCCCAGGCACTCATCCATCCAGGCTCCACCGCGTTTGCTGGCCGGCCGGCTGTAGGGGTCGAGATAGAAGCCGGCGATCGGTGTGCCATCCGAGCTCTTCACCCGGAAGAAGCGCACGTCATCGTTCCAGATCGGTGCCTCGCCATCGGCGGCGACAATCTCCACGTCAAACAGCCGTGAGCAGAGGCTGAACAGTCCGTCGAGTACTTGCGGCAGCGGGAACCAAGGGCGCAGGGCTTCTTGGTCCAGCTCGAACCGGGATTGGCGCAACTTTTCCGACCAATAGGCGATGTCCCAGGGGGCCAGGTCATCTGCTTCGGGGGCCTTGTGCTCCCGGGCGATGGCTTGAAGATCCCGCAGCTCCTGTTCAGCTGCGGGGTAGGCCGCAGCGCGAAGTTCTTCCAGGAGAGCTTCCACCGCCGGGACGTCGTCGGCCATCTTGGCGCTGAGGCTGAGGTCAGCCCAATGGGCATAGCCAAGGCGAGAGGCCTGTTCGCCCCTGAGGGTCAGGATCTCTTCAATCAGGGGGCGGTTGTCGAGCTCCCCTGCACTGGCTCGACCCACATGGGCGCGATAAGCCTGCTCCCGCAGGGAACGGTCCTTGGCATGGGTGAGGAAGGGCAGATAGCGGGGCATGTCCAAGCCCAGCAACCATGGTCCGGCTTCTGCGGACGCTTCCGCCTCCCCGGCGTCGCGCGCCGCAGCGGCCAGCGCTTCTAACGCTCGTTGCGGTAAGCCGTCCACCTCGCTGGGTTGCGTGAGCTTCAGGGTCCACTGCTGTGTGGCATCGAGAACGTGGTTGCCGAACTGGGTGGAGAGGGCGGCCAGACGTTCGCTGGTGCTGTTGAAGGCTGCTTTCTCATTGCCACTGAGGCCAACCCCACGCTGCTGCATCGACAGCAGCTCTGATTTCAAAATCCGCTCCTGGGTTGGATTGAGCGGCTCGGCGGGTTCGCTTTGAAGGGCCACCAGGGCCCGATGAAGAATCTGGCTTTGGCCAAGGCGGTTGCTCAGGCGCACAACATCGGGTTGCTGGGCGGCATGGGCATCACGCAGCTCGGGGGAATTGCAGACTCCGTTGAGGTGCGACACCACACCCCAGCTCCAGCGCAGCCGCTCACCAATGGCCTGCAGCGGTTGCATCACCCCATCCCACGACAGTCTCGATGGTCCGGCGAGGGCTGATTCGAGAGCTTGCTCCAGCGTGCTGAAGGACTGATCGAGCTCTTTAAGCAGAACAGGAATGTCTTGACTGACCAGTTCAGGTGAGATGGCACGAAACTCGGGAAGCCCTTTGCCGCGAAGGAGAGGGGAAACGGTGGTTGTCATTTCAGCTGGCGATGAATTGAAGGGCCAGGGCGTTGGTGGAGGCTTCGTAGAGATCCATGGCAATGCGGGGCCAGATCCCAATCACCAGGGTGGGCACAAGCAGGCTCAGGCCAATCACCAGTTCCCTGGGCCGCATGTCAGCAACGCTGGCCAGTGCAGGAATCCTGGGGCCGAAGAACACCCGGCGGCACATGGAGAGCAGGTAAATCGGTGTGAGCACAAGACCGATGGCAGCCAGCAGAACGGTGATCGATCGGAACACCGAGGTGAAGGCTTCCTGGCTGGTGATCCCCAGGAACACAGTGATTTCACTGATGAAGCCGCTCATGCCAGGCAGAGCCAGGGAGGCCAGGGAGCTGGCCAGGAAGAAAGCGAAGGTGATCGGCAACGCTTTGGCCAGGCCGCCCATGTTGGGGATCGACAGAGTTTTGGTGCGTTCGTAGAAGACGCCTGTGACGAAGAACATGGCAGCCGCGATCAGGCCATGGCTGACCATCTGCAACATGGCCCCGCTGATCCCGAGAGCATCGACGGCACCGATCCCCACCAGCACAAAGCCCATGTGACTGACGGAACTGCAGGCGATCCTGCGTTTGACGTTGTCTTGGGCGAAGGCATTGAGGGCGCCGTAGACGATGTTCACGATCCCAAGGATCACCAGTGCAGGAGCAAGGGTGAAGTGCGCTTCAGGAAGCATCTGCACGTTGAAGCGAAGCAGCGCATATCCGCCCATTTTCAGGAGCACGCCGGCCAACAGCATCGACACCGGTGCATTGGCTTCACCGTGGGCATCCGGGAGCCAGGTGTGCAGAGGGAACATCGGCAGTTTCACCCCGAAGCCGATCAGGAAACCGAGGTAACACAAAAGCCCGAAGGTTCCGCCCGGGGAGCGGGCCGCTAGTTCGGTGAGGTTGAAGGTGAAGGTATCGCCGGAAAGAGCCAGCGCCAGGCCGCTGATCAGGATCAGCAGGGAAGCAAGGGCCGTGTAAAGGATGAATTTGGTGGCGGCGTATTGGCGGTTTTGTCCGCCCCAGATGGCGATCAGCAGGTAGACGGGAACCAGCTCGAGCTCCCAGGCGAGGAAGAAGAGAAGAAAGTCTTGAGACAGAAAGACGAGGCCCTGCGCCGAAGCCTGAACCAGCATCAGGGCGAAGTACAGCCTCGGTTTGCGCTGAACCGACCAGCTGGCAGCTACCGACAGGAAGGTGACCAAGCCACTGAGGACCACAAGAGGCGCAGAGAGGCCATCCACACCCAGGGACCATTCGAGGCCGAGAGCTGGGAGCCAACTCACTCGCTCCACCAGTTGGAGCCCTTCAGCGCTGGGGTCGAAGCGGGTGGCAAACACCCCCATCATCAGCAGCAGATCGACCAGCAGAACGATCAGCGTGATGATTTTGGGCGCAGGGGATGGCTTGTCCTCGCTGGCCGGCACCAAGGGCAGCACAAGGGCTGCTGCCGCCGGCAGCAACACAATCAGGGATAACCAGGGGAATGGAGTGCTCGAGACAGCAAGCTCTGCTAACCCAGCGTCCATTCCTTGTCTGCAATCTTTAACAAAGCTAACAGGGCTGAATGCCCTGTTTAGGTGGATCTACTCATCTTCGGCCGGTTGCCAGTGGCTGCCAGAGGTCTGCAGATTCAGAACCGGTGCACGGCTGGCAACCCCCGCCGCTTCCCACGCTTTCACCATGGCGCGACTCACGGCTGCACCTTTGTCTTCTGAGCAGAGCGCCAGGACGCTCGGCCCGGCGCCGCTGATGGCGCAGCCCCAGGCCCCCGCTTCCATGGCCGCTTGTTTCACCTGCTCGCCCCCTTTGATCAATCGCCAGCGGTAGGGCTCGTGCAGGCGATCGTGCATGCCGTCGGAGATCAAGTCGCCGTTGCCCGTGCGCAGCCCCTGAAGAAGCAGCGTGAGGGCCCCCAGGTTCACCACGGCGTCGCTGATGGGAATGGCCTTTGGCATGGCCCGGCGCGCTTCGCTGGTGCTCAAGCGAATTGAAGGAATCGCCACGACAGCCTTCACGCCCGGCATCCATTCGCAACGCACCACGCGCCAGCGCTGGGAGGCGGCTTTGGCGGTCATGCAAAGGCCCCCCAGAAGGGAGGGCACAACGTTGTCGGGGTGTCCTTCGATATCAATGGCCAGCTCCAGCAGCTTTTCCTTGGAAAGGGGTTCTCCCACGAGGGCGTTGGCCCCCATCAACCCCGCCACGATGGCCGTTGCGCTGCTGCCCAGTCCCCTTGCCGGTGGCACGGCAAGGCGCACCCGTGCTTCCAGAGCGACCGGTTCGAGTCCAGCGGCTTTCCACACCCGTTGGGCGGCTCGGTACACCAAATTCTCAGGCCCACCGCGGAGATGGCTGCCCTCCGATCCCTCAATAATCAGCTCAAAGCGTTCACCACCCCCTTCGATTCGCTGCATCGCGAATCGATTGTTCAGGTCGAGGGCTGCACCGAGGCAGTCAAATCCAGGTCCGAGATTGGCCGTGGTTGCCGGGACGTCCACCACCACTTTCTGACCGATGCGCGGCTGCGCCATCGCTGATCCTCTGCTCAGGCCAGTGTCCCACCTGACTCCGCCAGCATCCTTGCCCGGCAGGCGGCACTAAACAGTCCGGCATCGGGGTCGATCACGGCCGTGACCTGCATCCCTTCGATCAACTCGCGGAAGCGCCCCTTGTCGCGCATCGCGTTGAGAAAGCTGGCGGACTGCAGTCCTTTCAATTGTTTTGATGCGGTGCCACCCCCAACCCAGAGGCCTCCTGTGCAGAGTTCCTGAAGGGCAAGATCGCCTGCCGCTGATCCATAGGCCTCCAGCCACAGCTGTAAGGCTCGCCGCATTAGAGGATCACCCTCTTCAGCGGCGCGGCTCACCTGAGCAGGAAGATCGTTTGGGCTGTTGCGTCGCCAGGCCTCCGCCACGTTGCGCAGCGGGTGCATTGCAGCATCGGGTTTCTGAAGCAGCCAGTGGGCCACATGCCCGAGGCCGGTGCCACTCACGACGCGTTCAATCGACAGCCGGCTCACGGCGAGATCCTGTTTGAGCCAGCAGGCCAGCTCCCATTCGGCGTCATTGCGCGGGGCAAATTCGCGGTGCCCGCCTTCGCTGGCCAAGGCCACCAGTCCCTGCTGGCTTTGCAGTCCCCGTGCCATGCCGAGACCGGTGCCTGCACCAAGAATCGCCAGGGGGCCATCGTCCTGAACACCGTTCTGAAGGACCACCTGCTGGGTCTCATCGAAATGGGGCAAGCCGTAAATCAGCACGCCGAAATCATTCACCAGCTCGAGCCGTTCCATGCCGGCAGCACGTGCCAGGTCGGCCTCCCGCAGTTGCCAGGGCAGGTTGGTGATCTTGGCCTCCCTTTGGTGCACCGGGCCGGCGACGGCGATGCAGGCATGCCCTGGAGCCGAGAGATCGGTGGGGCGATTCTTGAGAAAGGCTTCGAGCATTGGCTCGAGGGATGACCATTCCCCTGAGCGGAAGCGCTCTTGATGCAGCAAACGAAGCTGACTGCCGTCACTCCCGTAGAGAGCAAGCAGGGTCTTGGTGCCTCCCATGTCTCCTGCCAGGAGGGTGGTGGTGGCCATGCGGGGCCGCAGCGTCTCCTACCAGCGTGGGTCGGTCAGCAGAAGAAGTCCAGTGGAAGCGGACCCCAGGTGGTGCTTGGGGTGGTTTCGTCATCGCCGTGTCCACTGATCAGAATTCCCTCGCCGAGGCCGTGCTCGATCCGAATGCGGATTGTGCCCCCCTTCTGATTGGCTTTCAGGAAAACAGGGCCCTGCTCCTCAGGGCTATCGACGAGCTCAAGGGGGTCCCACTGCTGGTTTTGTTCCAGGCTGCGCAGGGCTGTGATGGCCTGCTCCGTGGATGGGGCCATGACGCCGATGGTGAACCAATGGGCTGCGGCCATGGCCTGCTGGAGTTCCTGGCGCAGCCGATCTCTGGTTTGGGGCAGCAGTTCCGGTGCTCCCCGCAAACGCGCGAGATCCGACAGGTTCTGCACAGGGGACTCCGTCATCAATTCAGCTCCAGTCCTGCAGCACGTTGGCTGTTGGCCATCTGGGCCGCCCGGAGGAGGTCAGCCACCGCGGTGACCCCGAGATCACCATCCCGTCGGCTGCGCAGACTCACGGAGTTCTGCTCCGCTTCCTTGGCACCGATCACTGCCAGTACGGGGATCTTCATCTGTTCGCCGGTACGGATCAACTTGCCGAGCCGGTCGCCGCTGCGGTCGACCGTGGCCCGTACACCGGCCTTGGTGAGCTGGTCCAGCAGCTGATCGGCGTAAGGCTGCACGTCGTCGGTGACCGGCAACAGTCGCACCTGCTCTGGGGCCAGCCAGAAGGGGTAATCACCGGCGTAGTTCTCGGTCATGATCCCGAAGAAGCGCTCCAGCGAACCGAAGATGGCGCGGTGGATCATGATCGGCCGCTGCTTGCTCCCATCGGCGGCGATGTAGTCGAGCTCGAAGCGTTCTGGCAGGTTGAAATCCAGTTGGATCGTCGAACACTGCCACATCCGGCCAATGGCGTCCTCGATCTTGAGATCGATCTTCGGACCGTAGAAGGCGCCGCCGCCTTCATCAATTTTGTAGGCCCAACCCTTGCGCTCCAAGGCTTCGATTAGGCCCTTGGTGGCCAGGTCCCAGACGGCGTCATCGCCGATGGACTTCTCCGGACGGGTGGAGAGGTTGATCTCGTAGTTGCTGAAATCGAAGGCGGAGAGAATCCGCTCGGTGAGATCGAGGATTTTCAGAATTTCGTCGCTGATCTGCTCGGGCAGGCAGAACACGTGGGCATCGTCCTGGGTGAAGCCGCGCACCCGCATCAGGCCGTGCATCACTCCGGGCCGCTCGTACCGATACACCGTTCCCAGTTCCGCCCAGCGGATCGGCAGCTCCCGGTAGCTGCGCAGTTTGCTGGCGTAGGTGAGCACGTGGAACGGGCAGTTCATCGGCTTGAGCTGGTACTCCCGCTCGTCCACCTCCATCGGGCCGAACATGCTCTCGGCGTAGAAGTCGAGATGGCCTGAGGTTTTCCAGAGGCTGATGTCGGCCACATGGGGGGTGTAAAGCAGCTCATAGCCCCCTTCGAAGTGGGCTTGGCGCCAGAACTCTTCGATCAACAGGCGCATGCGGGCGCCGCGGGGGTGCCAGAACACCAGTCCTGCACCCGCCTCATCTTCGATGGAGAACAGGTCGAGGTCCTTGCCGATGCGGCGGTGGTCGCGGCGGAGAGCTTCTTCCTTGCGGCGTTTGTGCTCCGCCAGTTGTTCGGGGGTTTCCCAGGCCGTGCCGTAGATCCGCTGCAACTGGGCTTTGGTTTCATCGCCGCGCCAGTAGGCCCCTGCCACGCTTTCCAGCTCGAAGGCCTTGGGGTTGAGTTGGCCGGTGTGGTCCACGTGGGGGCCGGCGCAGAGGTCCCACCAGTCCTCTCCCAGGGTGTAGAGAGTGATGGGTTCTTGAAGGCCCTCAAGAATCTCCAGCTTGTAGGGCTCCTTCTGGGCCTTGATTTTTGCTTCAGCGTCAGCGCGGGTCACCTCGACACGCTCGAGCGGGAGCTTCTTGTTGATGATCTTGATCATCCCTTTCTTGATCGCCTTGAGGTCGGCTTCGGTGAAGGGTTCGGGATTATCGAAGTCGTAGTAAAACCCTGATTCGGTCCAGGGGCCGATGGTGACGCGTGCCTTGGGAAACAGCTGCTGAACCGCCATGGCCATCACATGGCTCATCGAGTGGCGGATCTTGAGCAGCTGGGAGCTTTCGCTGGTCTTGGGCAGAACCACCGGAGCTGAAGGGGCGGGGGTGGTTGCTGCAGCGCTGCTCACCGGTTCTGGGTCGGGGCCCGCCATCCTATGGGCGTGACCGGAGGGCACCCCGTGGCTGACTCAACCAACCGAGACGCTGGCGCTCTTCTGGATGAGCTGCTGACGTCCCTCCTCGATGACTTTGAGCACTGGTTTCAGCGCGGCGAGGAGCTGCTGAAGGCCTGTCCTGATGCGGTGATGCCCCGTGAGGATCGTCAGCGGATGGAGCTCCGACTGCAGGACGGCAAGAAGGCGCTCGCTGCGACCCGTGCCCTGGTGGCTGCTTCAACGGAGCCCATGGCTGTCTCCATGGAGGTCCTGAATCCGTGGCACGGCTTGGTCACGGAAGTGTGGGCCCTGGCCGCGAAGCTGGGTTCGTCCCGTTCGCGTCAGGCACCCAGCTGATCGCGCAGCTCACGCAGGTTGCTGCTGTAAAAGCTCGCCAGCTCCTGATGACTTTTGACCGGTTGCCCGTAGGCGGAGCGGCCGGCTTTGGTCGGGAAAGAGGCCCATTCGGGAGCCAGCTTGGCCATGGCCTCCTTGGTGAGACCCTGCCGATCAATTTCATCCAGAGCACCCCGGCGTTCCGCGAGATGTAGCGCGGCTTGGTCCTGGTGCTTGGGTTCGAAGCTGTTCAGCATGAGTTCCTGTGCCACACCTTTCCAGGTCTTCGGCAGGAACTGATAAGCACCAGCTGCGGCGCTGGCGTATCGCTTCACAACCACCCGCTCGGGATGACGGGAGAGGTCCTGGAACTGACCTCCGCCGTACATGATTCGGTAACCCTTGTCTTCGCCACCCTTCCAGGTTCCTTCGGCGTAGCGGATGGTGTTGAGCAGTGCACGTCGCTCCGGCGTCAGCTCATAACGACCGCCTTCATTGCCATAAGCCAAGTTGGCGCGGCTGTTGGAGCCGTCTTGCTCGGTGCCGTGCGCGATGGCCCTGGCCCTCTGAGGCGGCTGCGATGCGGCTGCGCACAGCACCAATCCTGCGGTCAGGGCTGCAGCGACCAGAGGTCGACTCCAACGCATGGATGGGCTGGACGCAGAAAAAAGACGACGCACGCAGGCTGGGCATGTGGACGATCACAGTGCTGTCCCACGCGCCCCGGACGCGAGATCGGCGCTTGAGGGGTTGACACGCGCATTGCGCTGTGTCTATGCAAGTGGGAGTCGGCTGAGAGTCTTGCGAGACTCGTTGCGATCGCTGGGTTTGTCGTCGGCCCGTCGCCTGGGTGCTTGGGGAAGGGCCTGCTCGTTGCATCGATAAGAGCAGCTGATGCTTCTCTTTGATGGTGATCAGGTGCGTCGGGCAAAACCCAAGGCATCCCGAACCCGCTCCAGGGTGGCGTTGGCCACGGTTTCGGCCTTCTCGCGCCCTGTGTTCAGCACCTGGTCGAGTTCGTCGGGGTCACGCATCAAATCGCGGTAGCGCTCCTGGATCGGTTCCAGGGCGTTCACGGTGGCTTCGGCCAGCATCGGCTTGAACTGCCCCCATCCCATCTCGGCGCATTCGCTGGCGGCCTGTTCCCGCCCCTTGCCGCTGAGGATCGCGTAAAGCCCCAGAAGGTTGTCGGTTTCCGGCCGATCCGGATTGCCGAATTCGAGACCTCGCTCGGGATCGGTTTTAGCGCGTTTGATTTTCTTGGTGATCAGTTCCGGAGGGTCCAGGAGGGTGATGCGACTTCCCTCATTCGGGTCGCTCTTGCTCATCTTGTTTCGACCATCCGTGAGGCTCATTACACGAGCCCCGTCCTTGAGGATCAGCGGCTTTGGAACCTTGAGCACGGGCGTGTCTTTGTCGCCGAAGCGGGCATTGATGCGTTGCTGGGCGATGTCACGCGCCAGTTCCAGATGCTGCTTCTGATCTTCCCCAACGGGCACAAGATCAGCGTCATAGAGAAGGATGTCCGCGGCCATCAGCACCGGATAGTCGAGCAGGCCCACGGACACGTTGTCCCCTTGCTTCACCGCCTTTTCTTTGAACTGGATCATCCGCTCCAGCCAATTGAGCGGTGTGACGCAATTCAGCAGCCAGCACAGTTCACTGTGGGCTGCCACCTGGCTCTGCACGAACACCGAGCAGCGCTGGGGGTCCATGCCGCAGGCCAGGTAGAGCGCTGCGGTGGAGCGGGTGTCCTCGGCCAGGCGGCTGGGGTCATGGGGAACCGTGATCGCATGGAGATCCACCACGCAGACAAAGGTGTCGTGGCTTTCCTGCAGGTCAACCCAGTTGCGGATGGCACCAAGCCAATTGCCGAGGTGCAGTGCTCCGGTCGGCTGCACCCCGGAAAGAACCCTTGGCCGGTTCATCGATCAGCCCTCGGTTGCTTCGGTTTTGGTGTCGTCCGTGGAAACGTCCGCTACAGCTGCTGGGTTGGTGTCGTCGCTCGGGACCGCTTCTGACTCGACCACAGGCTCGGGCACTGGTTCAACCTGTACTTCCGGCTGGGGTTTGGCTGGGCGAGCAAAGGGGTTCGGACGCGAGCCACGGCTGCCGCGCTCGTCATCAAAACGGCGACCGCGACCACCACCATCGCGACCACCACCATCGCGACCACCGCCATCGCGACCACCGCCATCACGCCGGCCAGCACGGGCAGGTTGATTGCGCTGCTGCTCGATCAGGGCGTCAAGTTGGCCGTCCTCCAGCATCTGCCCAAGGCTGCGGACTGCGAAACCCAACACGGCAACGGTGGAGCGGAGATTGAAGGCCTCCTGCAGTGCCCTTGCCGAGCGCATTTCGTTGTCACTCAGGCGAATGCGAAAGCCACCGCCTTCACGGCCACCGCCTTCACGGCCACCGCCACGGTTGCCACGACTGCGCTGGCCGTCGCGACCGCCGTCTCCCTGTCCCGCCTGCTGTTGGGGATCGCTGTAGGAATCACTCATGGCCCATGGCCTGGAATCAGGCGCAAGTGTGACGCATCACCGGGGTGGTTTCGGTGATCCAGATCAGCTGGTGGCCTTCAACGCTGTTCTTGCGGGCCAGCACCAGCATGGGAACAGTGGTGATTCCTCGTTCGATCCGTTCGCGATAGCTGCTCACCAGCTGTCGGTAACGCTGGGCCGTCCATCCGTGGTTGGCGGAGTCGCGGCTGCTCCAGTAATCCTGCAGCGCTCTTTGGCAGTCCTCCATGCCGAAGTCCTGCCAACAGCTCTGCTGGGCCAAAAGTGGATCCACCCCCTGCTCGAGCAACCGCCGGTAATGCATTAGTTCGGGTGCTTCATCACGCCCGTCTGGGGGGAGCAGGCGATGCAGCTCGGTGAGGGGAGTCCGGGACAGCCGCAGCCAGCAGCGTTCTTGCAGCAAGACAGGCAGTTGCCAAGACCAGCCGTCGGAGCGGCGGACTTCGTTCAGCACGTCAATCAGCCCCCTCTGCTGACGCTCAGTCAGCCTGGCGAGCTCTATGGCTTCGGTGTTGGCTTTAGCCATGGGCCCCGGTGTAGGTGATCCCCTCCTCCACGTACTCCTTGGGCTCGAGATGGATGGTGCACCGCACCGGCCCGAAGATTCCCTCCAAGCGCTCCTCCACTTGCTCGGTGATCCGGTGCGCCGTGCTGAGGTCGTCGGCGCTGACAATCATGTGCATCTCGATGAAGACCTGCTGACCGAGGACGCCGCGGCTGGCGATGTCATGGCAGTTCATCACGCCTGCGGTCGCCATGGCTTCGGCGTAGATGGCCTCGGGGGCAATCGCCATGTGGTCCACCAGCCAGGGCAAGGTGCCGCGCAGCACCTGAGAGCAGACACGGATCAGCAGCAAGGCCATCGGGATCGCCAGAGCGACATCGAGCCAGTTCACCTGCAGCCAAACCGCCCCGGCCATGCCCACCAGCACCACCACGGTTGTCCAGACATCACTGGCTGCATGCTGAGCATCCGCTTTGAGCAGGTTGCTGTTCAATCGCCGACCTTCCCGCAGCTCATAGCCCGCGAGGAGGAGATTGAAGCCCAGCACGAGGGTGAGTAGCACCAGCTCTTGGCCTGTGACTCGAATGGCTGGTAACCCCTCAAGCAGCCGTTCTCCGGAACGCAGCAGAATTTCGATGGCTGTGAACAGGATGAAACCAGCGATACCCAGGGCTCCGACCGCCTCATATTTGCGATGGCCGTAGGGATGATCGCGATCGGGCCGCGGATCGGAGAGCTTGTTGGTGACCAGGCCGGTGAGGCTGGAGAGGGCGTCGGTGGCGCTGTGCATGCCATCCGCGATCACCGCCAGAGATCCACTCATGGCCCCCACGAGAAGCTTCAGCAGCGACATGCTGATGTTCAGCCCCAGGGCCACCATGAGGACTCTGCGCACCTCCTGGCGGTTGTCGACCATCGCGATGGGATGACTGTGGGTCAAAACTGCACCGGGCCTGTTCCCAAGTTATGGAGAAGTCTTCTCTCTGGCCTCAAGTTCTGGTGTCAGGAGTTGTGTTGAGCTAAGAAGGGCCACTGCTGCAACAGGCATTCTGTTGAAAATCCCGGCTTCATTGCCAGACCTGGTGATGCCACCGACGTCGTTGTTGCGGCCGCTCGCTTTGGCTGGAGCTGGGCTGCTGGCCGGACAGTGGCTGATGACCGATGTGATGCATGTCCCTGGCGGAGGGCTAGGGCTGCTGGCGGCTGGAGGTGTGGTGATCTGGCTTGGCCGCAAGCCCAGCCAACCACGTTTCGCTGCACCGGTGTCGCTGGAAGGGTGGATTGCTCGATGCCAGGAGGTGCTGGACCAGTTCGCGCGTTTTGAGCAGCAACCATCTGCCGATCAGGCCCGTCGTGCTGAATTGAAGGCGGTGGTAGACCGCAAGGGGCCTGTGCGCATGGCGATGGTCGCCTTGGGAGCTTCTCAGGGACCGAATGAAGCAGACCTCAGCAGCTCTCTGGCTGGCCCGGCGCCGTTAACGCTGTCGCTCTGCCATCCCCTCACCACCGATGACGGCAGCCGTTGCTGGCCCCGGGGTTTGGTCGATCAGGATCTGATCCTGTTCACGCTTAAAGCGCCTCTGTTGGCTTCAGATCTGCTTTGGCTTCAGCAGCTGCCGGAAGATCAACCCGCCTGGCTGCTTGTGATGAACGCAGGGCAGGACGCGTCGACCGATGCCATCGATTCTGTTCGGGATGACCTTCCCGAGCGCTGGCGCGAGCGGATCCTGGTTCATGAGCCTTCGATGCAGCTGCGGACTGCCCTTGCACCGCTGCGCCGTTCGCTGAAACAGGCTGCGATCGAGACGCGGCCGCGGCTGCTGGCGGAACTGCACCGCCGTTGGCAGCGTGACCTCGAATCGCTTCGGCGTGAGCGCTTTCTGCAGATCCAGCAACGCACCCAGTGGGTGGTGGCTGGGTCTGTGATGGCATCCCCCATCGCCAGCCTTGATCTTCTCGCCGTCACGGTGGCCAACGGTTTGATGATCAAGGAGATGGGTGAGATCTGGGGGACATCGCTGCAGCCCGATGTGCTCAGGGAAGCTGCGGCACAGCTTGCTCGGGTGGCGCTCGCCCAGGGTGTGGTGGAGTGGACCGGTCAGACCTTGCTTGGACTGGCCAAGCTGGATGGGGGGAGTTGGCTCATCGCCGGTGCGATGCAGGCCCTCAGTGCGGCTTACCTCACCCGTGTGGTGGGCCGATCCATGGCCGATTGGCTGGCGATCAATGCCGGTGTGGACGAACTTGATCTTGTGGCCTTGAAGCAGCAGGCTCCGTTGTTGGTGGCCCGGGCCGCCGACGAAGAACGGCTGGACTGGAACGGATTTGTTCAGCAATCCCGCGAGTGGATGCTTCATGCAACTTCATGAATGCTTCGTGAAGCACTTAATGAAGTTTTTTTGAGAGCTGATTCTGATTGTTGAGTTGTCATGTAACGGAAGGTTCCCTCCATAAACTTGTTCCACCTGTCCCTTTTTTCGGGGAGAGGTTTATCCGTCTTCTTTTCTTCCATGTCCACCGCAATTCGCAGCGGACGCCAGAGCAATTGGGGAGCCTTTTGTCAGTGGGTGACCGACACCAACAACCGCATCTATGTGGGTTGGTTCGGCGTGCTGATGATTCCCTGCCTCCTGGCGGCCACCATCTGCTTCACCATTGCTTTTATCGCCGCTCCCCCGGTTGATATCGATGGCATCCGCGAGCCTGTCGCTGGCTCTCTGATCTACGGCAACAACATCATCTCCGGTGCTGTTGTTCCTTCTTCCAACGCCATCGGCCTGCACTTCTACCCCATCTGGGAAGCTGCTTCCCTCGATGAGTGGCTGTACAACGGCGGCCCTTATCAGTTGGTCTGCTTCCACTTCCTCATCGGCATTTCTGCCTACATGGGTCGCCAGTGGGAACTCTCCTACCGCCTGGGCATGCGCCCCTGGATCTGCGTTGCTTACAGCGCTCCGCTGTCTGCAGCGATGGCCGTTTTCCTGGTCTATCCCTTCGGTCAGGGTTCCTTCTCTGATGGCATGCCCCTGGGCATTTCTGGCACCTTCAACTTCATGTTGGTGTTCCAGGCCGAGCACAACATCCTGATGCACCCCTTCCACATGCTGGGTGTCGCAGGTGTTTTCGGCGGCAGCTTGTTCTCCGCCATGCACGGCTCCCTGGTGACCTCCTCCCTGGTGCGTGAAACCACCGAGAGCGAGTCCCAGAACTACGGCTACAAGTTTGGCCAAGAGGAAGAGACCTACAACATCGTGGCTGCCCACGGTTACTTCGGTCGCCTGATCTTCCAATACGCCTCCTTCAACAACAGCCGTAGCCTTCACTTCTTCTTGGGCGCTTGGCCTGTTGTTGGCATCTGGTTCACGTCCATGGGCGTGTCAACCATGGCCTTCAACCTGAACGGCTTCAACTTCAACCAGTCCATCCTGGATAGTCAGGGCCGCGTCCTGAACACCTGGGCTGACATGGTGAACCGTGCCGGCCTCGGCATGGAAGTGATGCACGAGCGCAACGCTCACAACTTCCCCCTCGACCTGGCAACTGTTGAGTCCACTCCTGTGGCTCTGCAGGCTCCCGCCATCGGTTGATCGAGACAGCCTGAGGCTGAAGTCTCCAAGAGATTCAGCTTCGGTTGAACCGCGAACTCCCCTCATGAGAGGGGGGTTTTTTTATGCGTTGAGTGATTGATCGTGCATGAAGTGATGCAATCTCACCAGGCCTGTTCGATACATTTTCTGGCCTCATGAATGTCAGGCGCGCTCAATGATTGAGCTTTTTCTTGGTCTCAGCCTTGCAATCATCATGTTCTCCCTCGGCCTCAGTTTGGAGCCACGGGACTTTGCTGTTGCTTTGCGACAACCGAAAGCCTTGCTGACGGGTTTGCTTTGTCAGGTCATTGGCCTTCCCTTGATTGCGTTTTTGCTGATTCGCCTGTTCCAGCTGCAAGGTGACTTGGCCTTCGGCGTGATGATCCTGAGCTGTTGTCCCGGGGGGATTACCTCGAATGTGATGTCCCGTTGGGCCCGGGGTGATGTGGCCCTCTCCATCTCTTACACAGCCATTGTCAGTTTGTTGACAGCGGTCACCCTTCCTTTGATTCTCGGAGCATCAGCAGGTCAGTTTCTCGAGACTACAGATGTTCAATTCGCCGTTGCTCCACTGAGTTTCAAGGTATTTGCGATTGCCACGTTGCCCGTGCTGATCGGTGTGGTGATCAAACAGCTGCGCTCCTCTGCGGCCACCCGGTTGGAACAGAGGTGTTCCCGTTTGGCCAATCTGTTGTTCGCGCTGATCTTGCTCGCCACATTGATGAGCCAATGGGACGTGTTCACTGCCCATTTGGAGGTGCTAGGTCCGATCTTGATCAGCCTCAATGTGCTGATGCTGTTGCTTGGTTGCACGCTGGGCCCGTTGCTGGCTTTGCCCAGGTCTCAAGTGACGATCCTGGCGATTGAGAGTGGCTTCCAGAACGGGACGGCTGGCATTGTTGTGGGGGCGATGCTCAGTCAGCCCGGTTCCAATGGGGTATTGACGGAAATGAGTCTCCCTTCGGCGGTTTATGGGGTCCTGATGCTGATCACCGTGGCTCCATTTGTGATTTGGCGTCGTGCTCTCGTTGGGAGAAGTTCCGCGCTCATGTGATCTCGGGGCACCAGCCGATTTCCTTCTCCAGCCGCTGCATCCACTGGTGGCAGCGGTGATCGAGGTGGGCTCCCTGAGGGAGCAGGTGTTGGTGCCGTCCGCAGGCCGGCTGGGTCATCCCTGCTTCTCCAATGGTGTGCTGAAAGTGCTGGCAGGTGAGGCACACCATGAGGGAGCGGCTGGGTCGAAGCAGCCCTGATCCCATGGGCGGCCAGCTGCTGGGTGGCGGAGCATTGACGAGGGACATGTTGAGGAGAATGGTAGTTATGTACTAGTCAAAAAGTCCCTCGCTGTCAATTCGTTGATGCTGGTGCACAGGTTTTGAGGAGAATGGGGGCATGAGCGAGTCCCGCCCCACCCTCCAGTTCGATTTGGATCTCGAAGCTGTGCGCCTGCTCCACCGGTCTGTGAGCTTTCATCTGGAGAAATGGCCCGGGGGGGCGGATCCGCGGGAGCAGGAGGCGCTGCAAGCAATGAAGACCTTGCTCACGGCAGCCTTGCTGGAGTTCAGCCTCGATCAAGATGCTCAGCGTTGAAGCCTGCCTCCTTCACGCCTCTTCATGGAAGCAGCGACAGCGATCCATTGACGACCTACAACGCCATCAGTGGTTGGGAAGACCATGGAGCAACAGCAGTCTTCGTCTCTGAGTTACCACTTGAGCCGTTGAACCCGTGGGTTGGTTGATCGCCATTGCCATCGTTTTGTCGTTGTCCTGGTTGGGATGGCGCTGGAATCAGTTCGAGTGTGCGGAGGATCGCTTCATCAGCGGTCGCTTGGTGAAGCGCTTGCGTCGTCATTCACGGCGACGCAAGCACCATCACTGAGCATCGTGGTCTCTGCAGATGTGCCCGTCTTTCCAGCTCCAGATCCATGGAACGGATGCCTTTGCCTTGCGTAGATCGTCTCGTTCTTCAAGCCGTACGGGAATGAATTCCGTTCCGTAATCAAATCCCTGATCACGCATGGACTGGTTCAGAACCAG
This sequence comes from Synechococcus sp. BS301-5m-G53, assembly GCA_016779825.1. Taxonomy (GTDB): domain Bacteria; phylum Cyanobacteriota; class Cyanobacteriia; order PCC-6307; family Cyanobiaceae; genus Parasynechococcus. The sequence continues at coordinate 37,453 of JADHMX010000007.1, forward strand.
ACTTCCTTCGTTGCTGGACACCGATCGGTGGTAGGTGCCGATGGGGATTTGAAGAGCACCCATCGCTCGGATCAAATGAATGATGTGATGGGGATGATCCCAGGCTGGATTGAGCAGCGTGAAGGTCCGAGCCCCCTCCAGCACAAGGTTGTTGTCCACCTGATGACGGTGCACGTAGTACTGCTCTGACCCGTCTTGATCGGGGGGGGATGTGGCGGTGCCATGGTGAGCGACCACATCGGTGCCATTGCTCCCGGGCACCCCAGCGTCAAAGAAGGTTACCGATGGGGTTTCTCGGAAGACATGAATCGGTATGAAGTGAAGTCTCACCGTGCCCCCTTGAGTTGTTCTTATTCCTGCTCTAAATCCGCCCTTGGCGAACAGCCAATGATCAGCACCAGATCAAATCAATCGTCATGGATGGCTCCAAATTACGTTTCACAGGGCAGTCATTCACAACACGCTTGAACAACTGAACCTGCTCCTCCGATAACCCCCGGGGGAGGGTGATCCAGACACGGAGAGTATCGATCTTTCGGGGCCCGGTTTGGCTCATGATTTTTTCCACCGATGCTTCGGCATCTGTGACTGTCCAGTTTCGACGTTTGGCCGTGATTCCCATCACGGTCAAGACGCAGGTTCCCAGAGCAGTGGCCAACAAATCTGTTGGTGAAAAGCTTTCCCCCCGACCGTCATGATCAGGCGGTGCATCGGTTTGCAACGCAACGCGCGAAGGCTCATGTTCTGCTGTGCAATGCAGATCGCCGGTGTAGCGACAGGACATGCGCGTCATCCGAGCTCTTCCCTGGATCAGGCCAAGGGCATGCGGCAACCCAGTTGAATGGTGCCGTCATCGACCAGCCGGCCGAGCCGTTGCGCCACAGCCTCCTCGGTCCGGCTGAACTGATCTTGCTTGGCGGTAACCCAGGCCATCTCGCCGTTGGTGATCACCCCGGTGGACATGGCTTCGAGAAAAAGTTCTCCGAGCGTCATGGCATTGATGCGGTTGGGATCACGTTGATGGGCCCCTACTGGGGGTGCATGACCTCCTCACCTTTCTTCATGGCCAAGGATCTGAAGGGCCCGGTTGATTTGATCGTTGGGGCGGGCGTCTGCGGGATTGAGGTGGAACAAGCTGGTGAATCCCTCGGTTACGTCAGGCCTGTCAGGGGGGGTGGCCAACCTTTGGTGCATCGCACGAATCACCCTTTCTGGAACCTGGCGTTGACGGGACCGATTCCAGGCCAAGCACTGGTCCAACGGTGTCTGAAGCCACCAGCCGGTCCATTGCAATTGCCTCTCCTCCAGCTCTCTGTGCATCAACCGTTGGCGCCAGCTGAGATGCGCGTGGGTGGCATCCACAAGCACGTTCTCGCCAGCGGCAAGGGCGCATTCGATCGCCCTATGCAGAAGCGGCTCCAGTTCGGCCCAGGGGCCCTGAACCTCAGAATTCCCCCACAGCTGGGCCCTCAGTGCATCGCTGGAGATCACCCGTGCATGGAGCAAAGGAGCGAGGATCGCGGCGAGGGTTGACTTTCCACTGCTCGGGGGACCGATCAACAAATGACCCTGTTGCGTTCCTTCAGGCAACGAAGCGTTTGTAGAGCCACCGCACCAGTCCACCAATCACGGGCACCGGAGCAAACGTGGGGCCGACAAAATCGAAGTAATCGCGGTGGTCTCCGATCTTTCCATCTGGATTGAAGCTGAGTCGGGTCGCTCCCGGGTAGATGAACTCAATTCCTTTGATCTTGAGGCCCATGCGCCATTCAACAAAGGCTGTTTCACCATTCACCACCACCGACTCCGTTTCCAGGAAAACGTCATCACAGCGCTGCATCAGACCGTCCTGGGCAAGGATGTAGGCGTCGATCCCCTGCCGTTCCTGGGTTGGATCGGTGAAATGCACGTCGTCGGCGTAGACGGCCTTCCATTGCGCAGCTGTGGGGCCGGGAGTGCCGTACGGCTTGGTGAACAAGGCACGGATCTGATCTGCGTTCAGCAAAGGTTGAAATGTTTGTGATGCTGTCATCAGAACTCAGTGCCCACCTGAGCTGAGATTGTGCTGCTCACTTCTGGTTTACTCATGCTGTTGTAGACCGATTGATACCGCAATGTTGTGAACAACTTGCTGCCTTTTACAGGATAATAGCGGATATCAGTAGTGAACGTGTTCGTGGGTTTTACCTCTGTGGCAAAGACTGGTGTGAACTTGTTGTTAAGGTCGAATTGAAGGGATGGAATTGGATTCCAGCGCAGATTCGCGATGATGCTTCCGCCTCCATAAGTATTGCCGCAATATGTATCACTTGAACAGCCCTTCCCGCCTCCCTGCCATTTGGCCGTAGGCCCCACGGACAACTTGAATTCTGTAGTTTCAGATTCGATCAATGGGTATGCCAAGCCAAAAGTTTGATCGACATTGTTCACCCCTACAGTATTTGTTCCATTGTATTGGTAATTGGTTTCAGCAAATAAATCGAATTTAGATGCTAAAGGCTTATCGTATCGGATTTGCGCAGATCCTTTTTCAGTCTCAAATTTTCGTGGTTCACCTGATTTCTTGGACTGCTTGGAATTGAAACTGCCACTCATGGACAGGCTCTGGTTTTCATCCTCAAAGCGTGTTTTTCCGGTTAAGTTTAACGTCAAATCTGTGTCGCCATCTTTATCGTTGCCGACCAAGCCTGCTGAGACTGAGCTTTTCCATAAAGGTTTCGGCTGGGGTGGTTTGAGCTCATTTGCAGTAAGTTCAAGCCTCCCCAGCTGGGGGTGGTCGATAACTGTGACTCCGTTATCCGAGCTGCGCTCGAGCAGTTCACCGTGAATGGTGTCGCCGTTTCGGAGGGTCAAGGTGACAGTCTCGGCCCAGCTTGCGCTGGCGAAAAGTCCAAAGGACAGGAAGCCAAAAGTTGTGAAAAAAAATTTCATGAGGTCAATTAAAGAATCCTTTGGACTGAAGCCAAATGCCGATGGCGAGTAGTGGCCCGAAGCCTGCGATCAACACGGTGACCTTCAGGCGCAGCGGTGACACCTGAGGTTTGGTCTGTCGAAGAGGCATGGAGGGACTAAAACCACTCCAAATTTAGGGGGTCGATCTGTTGTCGCCTGTGCAGATGACAACTAATTCGAGCACCGCTTAAAGCTCGTACTCCTCTTCAAACTGCTCAATCAGACCCTTGTAGAGCGCCAGCAGGCCCTCGGTTTCTTCGCAGAAACCGTCCGTTGTGTACTTCGCGATCAGATTCACCACGGCGCTGCGGATTTGTGTGAAAGCGCCGAGATACTCACCCTGGATGTCCTCATCGCGGATGTCATTGATCAGCGCGCCCACCAACTCAATCTTCCGCTTGGCAGCGGCCATCTCCGCTTCCATCTCTTTGTTGAGCTTGCGGCGTTTCTTCGGCATCCCCTCAACCGGTTCAATCAGCGACATTACGGGAGCCGCAGGCCTTCCTCGTTCGAGCGGCTTCCCCTAGCGTCGGATTCGCTCGACCCATGGCCTTGTGAATCGGACCTTTCGCGGTGTTGCCTACGTGTCCGTCTGGGTGGTGATCTGGGGAACGGTGGCGTCCCTGATGGACTGGATGCTGCTGACGGGCGAGGTCTACGAAACGGCCAGCTCTGGACAGGCGGTGACGTTCATCGCCTACGGGGCCGCAACAGTGGTGTTGGCCACGCGGTTCTCGGGGCGTTTTCTTGCAGACGCCGATTCAGAGGCTCCGGATCAGGAGTGATCCGCCCATCAGCAGCGCCAGGATCTCGAAGGCTTGCTTGACCAGGCGGCTTCCTTTCACCAGGGAATAGTGCGCCCCCAGAAAGCCTCCGATCAGTGATCCGACAACGAGAGCGGGAAGCCAGTCCCAACGGATTTCACCGCTCAATCCCAGCACCAGCGCCCCGGTGCCATTCCACCCCAGACCCACCAGCACCAGGGTGTGGGCGACGGCTCTGGCATAGCTCAGCCCGAACCAGCGCACCAGCCACAGAGTGACAAACAAACCTGTGCCAGAGGTGAGTGAGCCGTTGAGGATTCCAATGAGGAACAGCCCGCAGGCTCCAACGGCAATGGTCGGGGCTGTCAGCGGACGGGGCTGGTCCGTCG
>JADHMX010000008.1 GCA_016779825.1 Synechococcus sp. BS301-5m-G53
GCACGCCTCGAAGAGGATCAGGCCCAGGCGGAGGTGGACCGGATCCGTCAAACGCTCGGTCTGCCCTGCACAGACCCCATTCGCTGGGGTGCCGAGCCTCTCCTCAGAGCCTTGGTCGAATGTTGAGAAGGGCGAGCGAGGGGATTCGAACCCCCGAATAGCGGCGCCACAAGCCGCTGCCTTAACCACTTGGCGACGCCCGCCGCGTCCGTGAGAATCTACCAACACGAGCCGCAGCCTGCCTGGTGTCCCCTTCCTTGCGTCCGCGACGTGTGTCTGCAATGGCGCTGTTGGCGGGGGGGGTCGCCATGGTCGGCTTGCTGTCCTTGGTGTTGTCCAATCCGTCCTTTGACGATTACGAGGCCCATGCCGGCGACCAGTTGGTCAAGTTGGGTGCCAAGGAGCTGTGTGACGAGCCGACCCTGCCGATGGTGCTGCGTCTCTGGATTCGCAATTGCCCTGAGCTGATTGCGTCCCAGCGGGATGCCCTGGCGGCGCTGGCCGGTCAGTTCACCACCCGTCGCAACCTGGTGGTGGCCAGCTTGTATTCCACCCGGATGGGGGGGCAAGAGTTGCTGCCGGGGCTGCGCCTTCCCGGATTCGATGTGCTGACCCTTGGCGTGGCAGGACGTTTTGTGATCCTCAGAACGGACGCAAGCGATGGTGCATCGAAGTGACCGATGTCTCCTCGCTTGAGGCCCACCCGGGAAGCGGTGTCCTGGAGGCGTGGGCACCCCTGGGACTGCTGGACTTTGATCCCTTAACGCCCTCGCCCGAAATCGAGAAGCAGGGGCTGGTCCCCGTGCGCCTTGCCTGGCATCAGGGGCGCTTGTGCGAGCTCAAACCCCTGTCCGCGGATCAATCCCCGCCGTCTCGGATGGTGCTGCCGCGATTGGTCGACTGCCATGTCCATTTGGACAAGGCCTACACCTGGGAGGAGCACCCCAACCTCAGCGGCAGTTATGGGGGTGCTCTGGACGCCAATCTGCAGGAGCACAACAGCCGAACCGTGGCCTCCGTGCTCCAACGCGGAGAGCGGGCCATGGCGAGGGGTTTGGCCAATGGGCTGCGGGCCATGCGCAGCCATGTCGACAGTGGTGGCCCCGGCGCCGAGCCCAGCTGGGATGCACTGCTCACCCTTCAGCAGCGCTGGCGCGGCCGCATTGATCTTCAGCTGGTGGCTCTGGTGCCCTTGGAGTTCTGGGGGTCAGCTGAAGCCGAAGTTCTGGCGCGTCGCGTCGCCGCCAGCGGCGGCTGCCTTGGCGGTGTCCTGACCCCTCCCTGTGGATCAGCTGTGGTGACCCAGCAGCTGGAGACGTTGTTGCGTCTGGCAGATCGCCACAACTGCGGCATCGATCTGCACATTGATGAGGCCGATCATGGTCCGGCTGAGGGCATGGTTCAGCTGCTGAAGGCTCTGCGGCGCGTACCGGTGCAGGTCCCTGTGACCTGCAGCCATGCCAGCAGTCTGTCCCTGCTGTCGGCACCACGCCTGACCCGCTTGGCAGAGCGCATGGCGGCCGCAAACCTTCGTGTGATCGCTTTGCCCCTCACCAATGCCTGGTTGCTGGCGCGGGCGGATGACGCCACCCCAATTCAGCGGCCGCAAGCTCCGATCCGTCAGTTGCAACGCTGCGGCGTTCCGGTGGCGGTGGCGGGTGACAACGTGGCTGATCCGTGGTTCCCCGGAGGCGACTTCGATCCCTTGGCCTTGCTGGCAGCGTCGATGCCGTTGACCCAATTATTGCCTTGGCAGCGTCTTGGCCTGGCCCCCTTCACCACGGCACCCCCCGCCATTCTTCAGTTGGAGTGGGATGGGGTGCTGCGGGCCGGTGCTCCTGCAGATCTGATCTGCATGGAGGGCCAGGGATGGTCGGATCTGATCCGTTGCCCTCCGCAGCGCCAGGTTCTTGCGAACGGTCACTGGGTGTCGTCTTCGGGCGCTAGACCCTGACCAGTGTTCAGCCACGTCATGGGTCGCGCCGAAGCCTTCATTGCCCTGCGGCAAGCCCTCGGTTCGGTGCCCGATCTGGAGTTGTTGGATGAACCGGCGGAGCTTCAGCGCCATTCCCGGGATGCCTTCGAATACTCCCCCGTCCTGACGCCACAGCTCGAGTCCTGCCGTGCCGAGTTGGTGGTCCGTCCCCGCACGGTGGACGCCGTTGAACGGCTTGCCTCGGCCTGCGCTGAGCATCAGGTGCCCTTGACCCTGCGCGGCTCCGGTACGGGGAACTACGGCCAGTGTGTGCCCCTGCAAGGCGGCGTGGTGATGCTCACCACGGCCCTGCGGCAGATCCGATCGATTGATCCGGCCACGGGGGTGGTGACCGTGGAGCCGGGGTGTGTGATGCGCGATCTGGATCAGGAGTTGCGTCGGCATGGACGCCAGCTGCGCTTGATGCCCAGCACCTGGCGTAGCGCCACCATCGGCGGTTTTGTTGCAGGCGGCTCCGGTGGCATCGGTTCGTTGCGTTGGGGCTTTCTGCGTGATCCAGGCCACCTGCTCGGAATGGAGGTCGTACCGCTCTGCCCTGATGCCCACCGCCATCAGATCGGTGAGATGGATGCCGAAGCCTTGAACCATGCCTACGGCACCAACGGCATCATCACGGCCCTCAGCCTGGCCACCGCTCCAGCGGTGAACTGGCACCAGGTGACTGTGGACTGCGACGCCTGGGAGCAGGCGATCGAGTTGATGCACAGGATCGCGGCATCCGCTGTTGATCTCCATTTGGTCACCCTGCTGGAACAGCCGCTGCTGTCGCGGATGCCCGGCTGGGGGGGGGCTGCCGTTTCGGCGCACCGGCTGTTGGTTCTCGTCGCACCCGATGGGCTCACCAGCCTGCGACGCATGGCGCAGTCAGCGGGAGCCACGCTGCGGGATCTCGGACCAGAAGATCTCTCTGGGGGGAATGGATTACGCGAGTTGAGTTGGAATCACACCACCCTGCATGTACGGGCCTCCGAGCCTGGATGGACCTACCTGCAGATGCTGTTGCCGCAACCGGAGGCTCCCGCCATCGCTGCATTGAGGCAGCGTTGGGGAGAGAGCCTCATCTGGCATCTCGAGCTGGTGCGTCAGCAGGGCTGTCCTCGCTTGGCGGCCCTGCCGCTGGTGCGCTGGCAGGGGCCGGATCAGCTGAACCGGTTGATGGAGGACTGCAGGGCTGCGGGTGCCGTCTTGTTCAACCCCCACGTGATCACCGTGGAAGACGGTGGACTTGGTGTGATCGATGCCGATCAGGTGGCGGCCAAGCAGCGCTTTGATCCTGCCGGCCTGCTCAATCCAGGCAAGCTGCGGGGTTGGGAGGAGCGCTCCTGAGGATCAGCAGCCCAGACTGTCGAACGTGGCGACGCCCGTGCTGGGGTTGATGCCATCGGCTTCGCGGCAAAGCCGGCGTTGATCATCACGATCGAGAAGGGCGTCAGTGAAATCGGCCCCCTCGATCTGAGCGTTGCTGAAGCTGCTGCCCGACGCAATGATCCCGGTGAGGATGGCGTTGCGGAGATCGGTCGCGACGAAGTCGGCGCGATCCATCAGAGCATCGGAGAGGTCAGCGCCTTCGAAATCAGCTTCGGCGAAGGCCCCCTGGGTCAGGATCGCCCCATGCAGGTTCGCGCCTCGGAAGTTCGCTCCCCGGCCTACGGCTCCCGCAAAAGATGTGTTGGCCAGGTTCTGCCCCTCGAAGTCACCGTTGCTCTGGTTGGTGAGCGTGTAGTCCACCTTTTCCTGGAACAGGGCTCGGTCCTGCAGGCCCACCCCGGCGGAGGTGTCCAGGGCTAGGACCGGCCCTCCCAAGAACAGAAGGGGCAGGAGAAGGCTGAGCAGCCAGGACATTCGCACCACAATCCGCGCGCAAGCTGAGCTCACTCTGCCGTTACAACGCCGCGAGCGAACAGGTCGCCGATCAGATACAGCGATCCGGCAACAATCGGCATTGGTGTCGGCCATCCAGCGCTGCTGAGTTGGTTCAGCACGGTTTCGAGGCTGTCGGCCTCCTGCAGCTGGTTGCCGAGCTGAGGGAGTTTCTGGAGGAGAGCCGCCCGGCTCCAGCTCTTGTGGCTCGGCACTGGAATGATCCAGGCCTGGTCCTGGGGCTGCAGCAAGACCTCGAGCATGGCGACGGCGTCTTTGTGGGCCTGAATCGCCAGAATCCACACCACCCCCTTGGATGCATTGGGCCATTGATCGCGTTCCTGGGCCAGTTGCACCGCCGCGGGTGGATTGTGGGCTCCGTCCAGGCGCAGCCGATGCTTCATCCAATGCACGGTCTGCAGGCGACCGGGCCAGCGGGCTGCCGAAAAACCCTCACGGATCACAGCCTCAGGCAGCGTCCAGCCCAAGCCTGATAAGGCCTGCAAAGCCCCCAAGGCCACAGCGGCGTTGCAGCGTTGGATCTCGCCGGGCAGACCCAGTTGCCAACTTGAATTCAGAGGCTTCACCCACTGCAGGTTCGCCTGTTGCGTCCGGCAGGTCTCCTCCAGGACGGTTTGCACGGCGAGGTGTTGCTCACCGCTGATCACGGTGGCGTGGGGCGGGATTGCTGCTGCTTTCTCCCTGGCGATGGCGGTGAGGCTGTGGCCGAGGTGCTCACAGTGATCCAGGCCGATATTGGCGACGGCAATCACAGGGCGACGGGGATGCGCCGTGGTCGCGTCAAGCCTCCCCCCCAGGCCCACCTCCAACACCAGGAGCTCACAGGCGTGCCGCTGAAACTCCAACAAGGCTGCGGTCACGAGCAGTTCAAAAGGGGTTAGCCGATGCCGTTCATGCAGGGGTTGGAGGTCCTGCAACTGGGAGCGCAGCGTCTCAACGGCAATGGGAGCTCCCTGGATTCGGATGCGTTCGCACCAGCTCACCAGGTGCGGGGAGGTGGTGACTCCGCAGCGCAATCCAGCAGCACAGAGGGCTGATTCGAGAAAGCTGACGATGGACCCCTTCCCGTTGGTGCCGAGCACCTGAATCGCGGCAAGCGACTGACAGGGATGGTCGAGGTCGTGGAGGGCCGCATGCATCCGATCCAACTGCAGATCCATGCCACGCAGATCGAAGCGTGGGATCAGATCCGAGAGATCGTCCACTCAGCTGACGCTGGAGAGGGTTGCCGCCAGGCGGCGCAGCAGTTCGCGGACCTCGCGTTTGTTGATGGTCAGAGGGGGAACCATGCGCAGCACCGAGGGGCCGGCCGCCACCAGCAGCAGCCCGTGATCGATGGCGGCTTTTGCCAGCTCAGGGGCCGTCCAGCTGCTGCCCTCCCGGATCACGATGCCCTGCAGCAGGCCCCAGCCCCGCACACCCAGCAGGTGCTCGGGGAAGCAGTTCACCAGTTCTTGAAGTCCGTCACGCAGCTGTTCTCCTCGGACGGTGACGTTGTTCAGCAGTCCCCGTCGTTCGATTTCGGTGGCCACCGTCAACCCCGCCCGGCAGGCGAAGGGATTGCCACCAAAGGTGCTGGCGTGGTCTCCAGGTTCAAACACATCAGCAGATGCCTTCACCAGCAGGGCACCGATGGCATGGCCACCACCCAGGCCCTTGGCCAGGGTGAAGGCGTCAGGGGTGATGCCCAGCTGCTCGTAGCCCCATAGGCGCCCGCTGCGTCCCATGCCCACCTGCACCTCATCGAGGATCAGCAGGATGTTTCGCTGCGTGCAGATCTCGCGCAGGCGTGAGAAAAAGGCGCGGTCCCCTGGATTGACTCCCCCTTCACCCTGCAGGGGTTCAATCAGCACAGCCGCGATGGAAGGGCCTGCTTTTTCATGGCGGCTGATCAGGGCTTCCAGGGCCGCCAGATCGTTGTAGGGGAAGTAGTCAAATCCGGCCACCATGGGCTCAAAACCCTTGTGGTACTTGGGTTGACCGGTGGCAGTGACCGCCGCGAGGGTGCGGCCGTGAAAGCTGGCTGCTGCTGTGAGGATCACGGGCTGTTCGATGCCGCGCCGTTGGTGGCCGTGTTTGCGGGCCAACTTGATTGCCGCTTCGTTGGCTTCGGCGCCGGAATTGCAGAAGAAGACGCTGTCGGCACAGCTGTGGTTGACCAGCCAGCTGGCCAGCTGCTCTTGCTCAGGAATCCGATAGAGATTCGACACGTGCTGGAGCCGTCCCAGCTGTTTGTGCAGAGCGCGCTGCATCACCCCGTCGCTGTGGCCCAGGGTGCAAGTGGCAATGCCAGCCACGGCATCCAGGTAACGGCGCCCTTCGGTGTCCTTTACCCAGCAGCCCTTCCCTTTGGCCAGGGCCAGAGGGAAACGGCCGTAGGTGTTCATCACAGCGGATGGATGGGAGCCGGGGGACTTGAACCCCCAAGACCAGTGGCCGGCTGATTTTGAGTCAGCTGCGTCTACCAATTCCGCCAGGCTCCCGCACAGCGATTGTATTGATTGAAGGGCCCCGTTTCAGGGGATGTTGCGCTTCACCTCAGCGCCCACAGAACTGAGCTTGGCTTCGAGGTCGTCATAACCCCGATCGAGGTGCTTCAGACCAGACACTTCTGTGATCCCCTTGGCTGAGAGGCCAGCCAGGACCATGGCGGCGGCTGCACGGAGGTCTGTGCCGGTGACGGGGGCAGCGCTGAGCTGGGCAACGCCCTCAACGATGGCGGTGCTGCTTTCCAGACGGATGGATGCGCCCATTCGTTGCAGTTCGGCCACGTGCTGCAACCGGTTTTCGTAGATCTTTTCGCTGATCACGCTGGTTCCCTTGGCCGTACACATCAGGGCCATGAACGGTGCCTGAAGATCGGTCGGGAATCCTGGAAAAGGTTGGGTGGTGATGTCCACGGCATGGATCTCGCCAGGGGTGATCGTGACGGACCTCCCGTTGATTTCGATGCTGCATCCGCAGTCGCGGAGCTTCTGGAGCACAGCGCTGAGATGCTCGGGAATAACGGGCTCCACCACCAGTGGCGAGCGGGTGATTGCCGCAGCCATCAAGAAGGTTCCGGCTTCGATCCGATCGGGAATCACCGGATAGTTGCTGCAACCCCGGAGCCGCTCTACCCCTTCGACGGTGATCACCGGGCCGCCAGCGCCGGTGATGCGCGCTCCCATGGTGTTGAGCAGATTGGCCAGGTCCTGCACTTCAGGTTCCTGGGCGGCGTTTTCAATGGTGGAGACCCCTTCCGCCAGAACGGCAGCCATCAGAATGGTCTCCGTGGCGCCGACGCTGGGGCAGTCGAGCACGATTTGAGCACCAGACAGGCGCTTTCTGCTGCCAGGAACTGAGGCTGAGACAATCCCGTGCTCGACGTTGACGACGGCCCCGAGGGCCTTCAGGCCGCGGATGTGTTCGATGACGGGACGAGCGCCAATGCGGCAGCCACCGGGAAGGGGAACCCGGGCGTGTCCCAATCGTCCCAGCAGAGGTCCGATGCTGAAGAAGCTGGCACGAAGACTGTTGACCAGTTCATAAGGAGGAGCAGAGCCGCTGAGCTCGGCTGCGGTGAGACGGATCCGGTCGGAGGCTCGATCCACCTGCACGCCCAGAGATTCAAGGATGGCGCTCATGCCATCGATGTCGGTCAGGGACGGGATGTTGGTGAGTTCAACCGTCTCCGAGCTGAGAAGGCTGGCGGTCATCAGCACCAGAGCAGAGTTCTTCGCACCGCTGACGCGAAGTGTTCCTTTTAATCCATGGCCACCGCTCACATTCAGGCGTTGCTTGAGACTCTCCTGAGACGCTTCTGCAACGGCCATCATCAATGCGGTGATCCCCTATGTCTGGATTTTGACAACAGTCTTTGAGACCGTCTAGACGGCCGGCGTTCAAAGTGGACAGTTTGTGATGGAGGCGAGGCAGCCCGGGATCGGCGATGCCTTATGTTCATTCCGTCGAATATCGACGCGCCAGCGGATGTGGCGGAATTGGTAGACGCGCTAGTTTCAGGTACTAGTGGTGGCAACATCGTGGGAGTTCAAGTCTCCCCATCCGCACTAACTTTGTTGGGTAGCAACGCCCGACAATCATGATCGTTCTCAAGATCTCTAACTCATCGGAAGTGGTTGCTTCCAAGGTTGGAAAGTTCATTGAGCTCCTCACCCCTGACTCCATCGATCACACAACCGTTGAGGATCAGGTGATCAAAAAGATGATCGAAAACCTTGCAGCGGAAGGAATCAAGGGTGAAATCGCAGCCATCAATGGCCTCGAGCTCGATGGCGAAAATCTGAGCGTTCACAAGGGCTTGAACGTGCGCAAACACGCAGCGTTCTGAGTCGTTCTCTGGATTCCTCCTCCCCCCTGATTAGCAGCCGACGCAATCCCCTGGTCAAACGGCTGCGAACCCTGGCCACCCGCGCAGGGCGAGAGGGCGAGGGGCTGTTGCTTCTCGAGGGCACCCACCTGTTGCAGGAAGTTCTCAGGCAGGGCGACGCACCCGAGGAAATCATCGCGACTGAAGCCTGGTTGCAAGGCCATTCGGCCCTGGCAGAACGTTGTTCCCAGGCCCGATGGCGGATCGTCACCGATGAAGTGCTGAGGGCAGCCCTCACGACGGTCACGCCCGATGGGGTTGCCTGCTTGAGCTCCCTAGACGCTCTTCCCACCGTTCCGTCAGAGCTGGATTTTGTCTTGGTGCTGGATCGAATTCAGGATCCCGGCAACCTGGGCACCCTGTTGCGGACGGCGCTTGCCGCAGATGTCAACGCGGTCTGGATGGGGGCTGGTGTGGACCCCTTGGGCACGAAGGTGTTGCGGGCCTCAGCCGGTGCTCTGCTGCAACTGCCGCACCAACGCTTTGGCCCCAGCGAAGCGATGGCGATTCCCCTGCTTCAGCAGGAACTAAAACAGCTACGAGCCTCGGGAGTGCAGGTTGTGGCCACCCTGGTGCCTGATCCGACCCAGGTGGATCCTCCGATGCCTTACTGGGATCTCGACTGGACGCTGCCGACGGCGCTGGTGTTGGGCACCGAAGGTGCGGGTCTTCATCCAGATCTGCAGGCCTGCTGTAGCCATGCCGTCACGCTTCCCCACAGCTCAAGGGTGGAATCCCTGAATGTGGCGTCTGCCGCTGTTCCTCTCCTCCTGGAGCGGCGAAGGGCGACAATGACCGCCACATCGCAGCAGTTCGGGTGAGCGACGCCAGCTTCGACTTCGACGTCATCGTTATTGGTGCCGGCTACGGCGGCTTCGACGCTGCCAAACATGCCGCCGAGCACGGACTCAAGACGGCGATCGTGGAATCCCGAGACATGGGCGGCACCTGTGTGAACCGGGGCTGCGTTCCTTCCAAGGCGCTGCTGGCCGCCAGTGGAAAAGTGCGGGAATTAGCCGACGACAAACATTTGTCGAGCTTCGGCATTCACGCTGCTCCTGTGCGTTTCGAGCGGCAGAAGATCGCTGATCACGCCAATCAGCTGGTTCAGACCATTCGCACCAACCTCACCAAGACCCTGGAACGGGCTGGGGTGACGATCCTCCGGGGCCATGGCCGTCTGGAGGGCAGCCAGAAGGTGGGGCTGCGTGAGCCCAGCGGCGTCGACAGGGTGCTGACCGCCAAGGACGTCATCATCGCCACAGGTTCGGATCCCTTTGTGCCGCCGGGGATCGAAACCGATGGCCGTACGGTCTTCACCAGTGATGAGGCGATCAACCTGGAATGGCTGCCCCGCTGGATCGCGATCATCGGCAGCGGTTACATCGGCCTTGAATTTGCGGATGTGTACACCGCCCTGGGTTGCGAAGTGACGATGATCGAGGCGATGGACAAGGTGATGCCCACCTTTGATCCAGACATCGCCAAGATCGCTGGTCGTCATCTGATTGACGGTCGCGATATTGATGCTCGTTCCGGCTTGCTGGCCCGAAAGGTCACCCCGGGCTGTCCAGTGCAGATCGAACTGGCCGATTTCAACAGCCGTGAACTGGTGGAGACCCTTGAGGTGGATGCCGTTCTGGTGGCCACCGGGCGCGTTCCCAGCAGCAAGGGCCTCAACCTGGAATCGCTAAATGTGGAGACGAACCGCGGTTTTGTCCCGATTGACGACGCCATGCGTGTTCTGGTCAGCGGTCAGCCCGTGCCCCATCTCTGGGCCGTTGGCGATGTGACCGGCAAGCTGATGCTGGCCCACACCGCTGCTGCCCAGGGCACTGTTGCCGTGGACAACATTCTTGGCCACGACCGCGAGATCGACTATCGCAGCATTCCAGCGGCCACCTTCACCCATCCCGAGATCAGCTCCGTTGGTCTGTCTGATGCGGATGCCAAAGCCCTGGCTGAGAAGGATGGTTTCCAACTCGGCTCCGTGCGCAGTTATTTCAAGGCCAATTCCAAAGCCCTGGCTGAACTGGACAGCGACGGCCTGATGAAGCTGCTGTTCAACAAGACCAGTGGTGAAGTGCTTGGAGCTCACATCTATGGGCTCCACGCCGCCGATCTGATCCAGGAGGTGGCCAATGCCGTTGCCCGCCGTCAAAGCGTGCGTCAGCTCGCCACGGAAGTGCACACGCATCCGACCCTCAGCGAGGTGGTGGAGGTTGCTTACAAACAGGCCGCTGCCCAGCTGGCCGCCTGATCCCGCGCACCCGTTTCCCGTCCCAGCATTATCCCTGTTCCATGGAGATCCGCCGTCGTCCCCCCAACCCCAAGGTGCGGGTTGCCCATCTCGAATATGCGGTCCCCCACGACGATGAGGAACCGCGTCACATCCTCGAGAAGATTGTTTGGGAAAAAGACCGTCAGATCGATATCGCTCGCGAGAAAGTTCCCCTCGACAACCTGAAGCAGCAGATCGCCAAGCTTCCTCCCACGAAGGATTTTCTGGGGGCGCTTCAAAAGGCCGCCAGGAAGCCGGCGGTGATTGCTGAGGTGAAAAAAGCGAGCCCTAGCAAAGGGGTGATTCGTGAAGATTTCGATCCGGTGGCGATCGCCAAGGCCTATGCCGCCGGGGGCGCGAGCTGTCTCTCTGTGCTTACGGATAAGACGTTTTTTCAGGGGGGATTCGATGTCTTGGTGGAGGTGCGTCAGGCCGTCGACCTGCCTCTGCTCTGCAAGGAGTTTGTCTTGAGTCCTTATCAGCTGTTTCAGGCCCGGGCGGCCGGTGCTGATGCGGTTCTGCTGATCGCTGCCATCCTGTCGGACCAGGATCTGCGTTATCTCAGCAAGGCCGCAGCGGCTCTCGGCCTCACGGTGTTGGTGGAAGTCCATGACGCCACTGAAATGGACCGGGTCCTCAGCATTGGCGGCTTCCCCTTGATCGGGATCAACAACCGTGATCTCACCAGCTTCGAAACGGATCTGGCCACGACAGAGCGGCTGCTGACTGACTTCAACGACCGCTTGCAGCAGCAGGGGGCACTGCTTGTGAGTGAGTCGGGTCTGTTCACCAGGGCCGATCTCGATCGGGTTCAGGCCGCCGGTGCAGGGGCGGTGCTGGTGGGGGAAGCCCTGATGCGGCAGCCGGATGTTGAAGCCGGTCTGGTGCAGCTGATCCAGCCTTGATCACACGGCTTTCCGTGCCCACTGCTGATGCAGAATTGATCCATTCAGGCGGTTCCTTGTGCTGATTAGCCTTTTGACCGGTTTTGCAGCCGGGGCCGTCCACGTGGTGGGTGGTGCTGACCACTTGGTGGCGATGGCCCCTTTCTCCTTGAATAAGCCCCTGGCTGCCTTTCGTCACTCCCTGGCCTGGGGTGCCGGCCACTCCACCGGAGTTGTGGTTCTGGCACTGATCGCCATCGGCCTGAAAGATCTGGCCCATGTGGAGACGATGTCGTCCTGGGCAGAATTTCTGGTGGGCGTGGCCCTGCTTGTGGTGGGTGCCCTGGCCGTGCGCACGGCCTTCGGGCTGGAACTGCACACCCATGAGCACCACCATGACGGTGCTGCTGCAGAGCATCGTCATCTTCACCTGCATGTGCGCGGCGCCAGCAACCATCGTCGCCATGTGCATGCTTCCTCTGGCTTGGGCCTGCTGCATGGACTGGCGGGGGCCAGTCACCTGCTGGCGGTGATCCCAGCCCTGGCCCTGCCTCCCCACGCCGCTTTGGGCTATCTGGTGGCCTATCTGCTTGGTTCCATCGGCGCCATGGCGGCTGTGGTCTCCGTCGTGTCGTTCCTCACCCTCCGCAGCGGTGCCCGGCTGATGCCCTTCCTCGTGGGCGGTGCGGGTGCTCTGTCGATCATCACCGGGGCCATCTGGCTGCAGAAAACCTCACCAGCATTGTTCTGATCCCCTGCGGGGGAGCCGACCCACCACCTCGCCAATCAACAGCTTTGTTGGCACCGCTCCGAGTTGGCGGCTGTCGGTGCTTGCGGCGGGGTTGTCTCCCAGTAACCAAAGCCCCGTTCCCTCAACGTTCTTCAGGCGCTTGATCAGGCGAAGCTTGCTTTGCTGTGGATGCCAGGTCACCACCACGGATCCCAGGCTGGGAGCGGGCTTCCCTCCCAGCCGTTTGACCAGAACTCGGTCTCCGGGTTCAAGGGTGGGTTGCATCGATCGTCCTTCGATCCGCAGCAGCAGCCGTCGCCCACAAAAAAGCAGCAACAGGTCGCGAAGACCTGCTGCTGCGATGGGGGGGTTGGTTCTGTTCGAACTCAGGATGCGGTGACCCAGGCGTCGGAACGGCCCTTGGACTGCCAGAACATGCCGTGGATTTTTTCAACGGCGGCCATCAGTTCCTCGGCCTTGGCCTGATCGATGTTCACCTTGCAGGCGCTGCAGAGTTTGGCGGCTTTCCAGAAGGTGTCGTGCAGGTCGGGGAAGCTGGCCAGGTGATCGGGCTTGAAATAGTCGGTCCAGAGGATCAACAGCTCTTTCTTGGTCTTCTGTGCTTCCTCTTCCTTGATGGCGACATAGCGGCCGAAGGTGTTGTTGTAGGCAGCCAGGGCAGCGGCGTCACCAGCGGCGGGGGCTTCCATCGCCTTCAGCTTTTTGGTCATCGACAGCACGGCTTCGGCTGCTACACGAGCGGAAGCCGGGTCGTACACGCCACAAGGACCGTCGCAATGGGCTTCTGCCACGGGGGCAGGGAGGGCACATGCAAGGGCGGAAAGGGCCGAGCGCAGCATCGGTTCAGAGCGGAATTGGCTTGAGTTGAGCCTAGCTTCCGCTCACTTCTTCACGTCGAGCAGTTCCACCTCGAAGATCAAAGTTGCATTGGGGGGGATCACGCCACCGGCTCCCCGGGTTCCGTAACCCAGATCAGAGGGGATCACCAGCTTGCGTTTGCCGCCCACCTTCATGCCGGCGACACCTTCGTCCCAACCCTTGATCACCCGGCCAGCGCCGAGGGGAAAGCTGAAGGGGGTGCCTCGGTCGTAGCTGGCATCGAACTGCAGTCCGTCTTCCAGCGTGCCGCGGTAGTGCACCACCACCGTTTGGCCGGGGGTGGCCTCTTCGCCGCTGCCCACCTCCAGCTCGATGATTTTCAGACCACTGGCGGTGATGGTGGTGTCAGGAGCATCAAGGGGGCCGCCGAGGGCTGAAGCGTCGGCGGGAGCGGAATCGTTGGCCATGGCGAAAAGAGTCGGGTTGGGGTCGTCAGGGTCGAGTTCGAAGCTCAAGGCCTTTTGGGGTTTCGAAGCCTCGGTGCGAACGGCAGCTGGCTGCGCCGGGGCTGCGGAAACGGTGGAGGGGGCCACGATCTGGCTGACCAGGGCCAGGAGCAGGCAGGCCACGCAGACCGTTGTGCTGATGATGATGTCGCGCACGGAATGGCTTCTGTTGCATCGATTCTGACCTTCAGTCCGCGGCGTCGGCGTTCATTCAGACCGGTTCATTTGCCGCAGCTGTTGCTCGAGGCGATCAATGCGTCCGCGCAGCTCATCCACTTCCTTCTGGCTGGGAACGCCAAAGTCCTGGAGCAGGTTGTCGCGGTTGCGTTCCAGGTTGCGCCCCATCTGCTGTTCCAGTTCGGGGGTTTCACCGCGGAGGGCCTTGAGCACGTCGTCCACCAGTGCCGATGCCTCATTCGGATCAAGCCGGCCACTGCTCACCCAGTTCTGGGTGACGCCGCGCAGCCGTTCAGCAACGAGGGTGGTTGTGCCCAGGCCGCGGAGCAGCAGTTGCTGAAGAGGATTCGCGGCATCCATGGCGACAGGTGGGCGGCTCCGATCCAGGATGCCTTCGGCCGGGACTGCTGACCATGGGCAATCACCAACTGCAGGCCGGATCGCGGGCGCTGCTTGGCGGCGTCTTGGCAGGCGTGGCGCCAGCCTTTGGCGGGCCATTGCTGATGGTCCCCGCCCTGGCGCTGCTCTGGTCCGTGGCTGAGCGTCCCCGCTGGTCGGCGGGCTGGGGACTGCTGGCTGTTTTGATCAGCCACCGTTGGTTGCTGGCCCTGCATCCCCTCACCTGGATGGGCGTTCCCGCCTGGCTGAGCCTGCCAGTTGCGCTGGCCCTTTGGCTGGCCTGCGGGATCCTTGCCGCCTTGCTCGTTGGCGGATGGTCTCTGCTGGCGCGGCGGCTGCCTCGCCGCTGGCCGCGTCCAGTGCGGCTGATGCTGCTGGCCGGCCTCTGGGCCTTGGCCGAACTGGTGCTGTCGGGGTCGCCGCTGTTCTGGATCGGCGTCGGCGGCACCACCCTGCCCTGGGACCGCCCCTTGGCGGGATTGGCTCGCTGGTTCGGCTCCGGGGGGCTGACGTTGCTGCAGTTGTGGTGGGGCTGTTGCCTGCTGGTGCTGTTCGAACAACCCGCTGCCTGGCGTCGCTGGGGCCTGATCGGATTGCTCAGCGTGCTTCTGGCCCATGGCTTGGGGAGCTGGCTGTTGTCGGCGCCGCCGCCGCCGGTCGGGTCCGTAGGCATGGGGGTCTGGCAACCCGCTGTTCCCACACGAGAAAAATTCGATCTGGAGCGTCAACAGGCGCTTCCAGAAGCGCTGGTGGATGCGATGCGTCAGCTGGAGCCCAACAATCCAGTGGCTTTGGTGGCTCCGGAAGGAGCGCTGCCGGCGAATTTTCAGGTGCCGGTCGAGGCTCCAGCCATCCCCCTGATCAGCGGTGGATTTCGTTGGGTGCGAGGTCAACAACGCAGTTCTCTGTTGCTGTACGAGCCGCCGGATCGCTTTCCTGTTCCCCTCGCCGACAAGCATCGTCTGGTGCCGATCGGGGAATGGGTTCCGCCGCTGCCCGCTGGCCTGACGGCGGGGCTGTCTGCGGTGGGTGGATTGTCTCCGGGCCCGGCATCCCGAACCATGGCGGTTTTAGAGCCGCCGGCTGCTGTGGCCATCTGCTACGAGATCGCCGATGGTCTGGCCCTGGCACGCGCTGTCGCTGATGGCGCGACCTGGCTGCTGGCTATTGCCAATCTCGACCCTTACCCGATGCAGCTGCAGAAGCAGTTTTTGGCGCTGGCGCAGCTGCGGGCGATCGAGACCGGACGGGACCTGCTCAGCGTTGGCAACACGGGCCCCACGGCGCTGATTTCGGCCAACGGGTCGGTGCAGTGGTTGCTTTCGCCTGACGCCCCCGGCGTGGCCCAGGCCGTCATTCAGGTGCGCGAGCGCGTCACGCCCTATTCCCGTTGGATCAGCCCCCCACCCAGAACGGTTTCACCCTCGTAGAAGACCGCCGCCTGGCCAGGGGTGATTGAGAACTGCTCCTCTTCAAAGCTGAGACGGCAGCGGTGAGGCCGCTCTCGCTGCTGATCTGCCTCGGTGGCCGGGAGGGGTGAAAGCTCCGCACGCACCGGCGTGCTGCGGTAGCGCACCTGTACCTCAACGGTTCGCGGCCCCTCGATCGGGTCGATCGAGACCCAGTTCACCGCGCCCACCACGCAGCTGTCTCGGCCGGCTTCGGCCCGTGGAGCGACGACCACCCGATTCATCGCAGCATCAAGCCGGATGACGTGAAGGGGCTCGCGCCAGGCCACACCGAGACCTTTGCGCTGACCGATGGTGAAGTGTTCGATGCCGTCGTGCTCGCCCACAACGGTTCCGTCCGCCAGAACGATTTCTCCCTGCCGCGGTGGCAGATAAGCATCCAGGAATGCCCGCATGGATCCGTGGTGGTCTGCCAGGCAAAGGTCCTGGCTTTCCGGTTTTTCTGCGGTGCGCAGACCGTGGCGGGCGGCTTCGAGCCTTGTGTCGGGTTTGGTCAGTTCCCCCAAGGGAAAAACGATGCGCCCCAACACCTCCTGGGGCAGGTCGTAGAGGAAATAGCTCTGGTCCTTGCGGGTATCGAGGCCCCGCAAAAGCTGATGGCGCCCTTGATCACCGCCATGACGGATCCGGGCGTAGTGGCCGGTGGCGATGCGGGGCAGCTTGCGCTCTTGCAGAGCCCAATCGAGCATCGGACCAAATTTCACGGAGCGATTGCACTGGGAGCAGGGCAGTGGCGTGATCCCATCGCGGTAGCCGTCCACCAGCCGTTGAACGATCTCCTGTTGGAAGGTCTCCCGGGTGTCCACAACGTGGTGGGGAATGCCCAGCTGTTCACAGATGCCGGCCGCATCCACGAGTCCCTCCGCGCAACAGGCCCCTTTCCCGCTCATCAGCCAGAGCGTCAGGCCTTCCACCTGCCAGCCCGCTTCCACCAGCAGTGCTGCTGTCAGAGAACTGTCAACGCCTCCGGACAGACCAACGGCCACGCGATGCTCCCCAGGCCATTGCCGGAGCCGCTCAAGAGCTGCCTCTCCAGCGCGGGTTGAGGTGGATCCAACGGCCATGGGCGGCGCAGGGAGTTCTCTCCATAGTGAGGTCCCGGCAACCTGCAACTGGTGTGGCCACCCGCTGATTCCGATCATCTGCTCGTGGATGCTGCGTCCATGGCTGCCGTGGAGCAGAGGTTGTTCGATAGCGGCATGCCCGTCGCCGCCTTGATGGAGAAGGTGGGTCTTGCCATGACGGCATGGCTGCTGGCGCGCCGGGATCTGCTGCGCCATGGCGTGGTGGTCCTGGTGGGACCGGGTCATAACGGTGGCGATGGCCTGGTGGTGGCCAGGGAGCTGCACCTGGCGGGAGTTGAGGTTTCCCTCTGGTGTCCCCTCCCGATTCGCAAGCCCCTGACCGCTGAACATCTGCGTCATGGGGAGTGGCTGGGTCTCCGGCGCCTGGCTCAAGAGCCCGATCCAGGAGGTGCGGCGCTGTGGCTGGATGCGGTGTTCGGGCTCGGCCAAAGCCGGCCGCTGCCTCAGTCGTTGGTTGATCTGTTCCGTCGACGAGAGCAGATGCGGCCTGGGGCGCTGATCAGCCTGGATGTGCCATCGGGCCTTTGTTCCGATCAAGGCACCGTGTTGGGGGAGCAGGCGGCCTGTGCTTCGGCCACCCTCAGCGTTGGCTGGTTGAAGCGTGGGTTGTGTCTGGACCCAGCCCGTCCCTGGGTTGGTGCGCTGGTGCGGATTGATCTGGGTTTTTCCCCTGCGGTGATGGGCGACGCCACTGCAGTGTTGCCGCGTCGCCTGCCGGTGGAAGAGGCAACAACGACTCCGTTCCCACCACTGCCGCCAACAGCGATGAAGTACGAACGGGGCCGCTGCCTCGTGGTGGCGGGCAGTGATCGCTATCCCGGCGCGGCATATCTGGCATTGCGGGGGGCCATGGCCAGTGGTTGCGGCTGTGTTCAGGCCGCTGTGCCGCCCCGTCTGCAATCCGGCTTGTGGCAGGTGTTGCCCGAGGTGATGCAACTGGAGGACGGGTTGATTCCAGACCGGTTGGATGCAGTTTTGGCCGGTCCCGGACTCGGGGACCCCAGCCATTGGTGGAACCAGTGGTCGGAGCAGCTGCTCAGCGTCGCTGGTTTGCTGGTGCTGGATGCGGATGGCATCAATGGACTGGCGGCCAGTCCGGAGGGGTGGCGTTGGTTGTTGCAGCGGCAGGGGCCGACATGGCTGACGCCCCATGCGGCCGAGTTTGTGCGTTTGTTTCCGCACTGCGATGAGGGTGATGCACTCGGCAAGGCAATCGCCGCAGCCCGCTGTAGTGGTTGTTGCGTTTTGCTGAAGGGTGCCCATTCCGTGCTGGCGGATCCATCGGGTGCGGCTGTGGTGCTGACAGGCACGTCTCCTCGGGCGGCCCGCACGGGCCTCGGAGATCTGCTGGCCGGTTTCGCCGCTGGTTGGGGCGCCCAGGTTGTCGCTGCGCAGCATCAGCCAGGACTGGAAAGCTTTGCTGCCGCTATGGCTTTGCATGGTTTGGCAGCACAGCGTGCTCGCTCAAGTGATGCTTCGGCGATTGCAGATTGTTTGAAAACCCTTACGGCGCAGTGTCAGAAAAAGCAAACAACGATGTTCAACGAAGTCTGAACAAATGATTCGTTTTGAACGTCTCGGCTTGCTGGTCCCAAAAGGGCTTTTCCGGGTTTTTAAATCTTTCGCAAATCTGAAATGTTGCGGTTTGCTGTTCTGAATCTGAAGGGTTGCTGAAAACACATCCACATTCTTTCTGTTCGTAGGAAAGTCGATTCACCTCCGCAGCACCCAAGGTGTCTACCGCTTCCAAGCCGCTGGAGACTCAACGCCGGCGCAGCAGCGACCCTGTCAGTTGGTACCTCGCCACCATTGGCAGAATTCCACTGCTTACCCCGGCAGAGGAAATCGAGCTGGGGAATCAGGTGCAGGCCATGATGGCTCTGACCGAAGACGGTTCCCGTGAGTTCGAAGATGGAGAGCTCACCACGCCGCAGCGCCGTCTCCTGAGGATTGGTCGCCGCGCCAAAGAGCGGATGATGAAGGCCAACCTTCGTCTGGTCGTCAGCGTTGCCAAGAAATATCAGGGCAAGGGTCTGGAGTTGCTTGATCTGATTCAGGAGGGCTCCCTCGGCCTGGAGCGTGCTGTTGAGAAATTCGATCCCACCCGCGGCTACAAGTTCTCGACCTATGCCTTCTGGTGGATCCGCCAGAGCATGACCCGTGCGATTGCCTGCCAGTCGCGCACGATTCGACTGCCGGTTCATCTCAGTGAGCGGCTCACCACCATCCGCAAGGTCAGTCTTGACCTCGCCCACAAACTGGGTGCCATGCCCAGCCGTGTGGAGATCGCGGAAGCGATGGATATTCCCTTGGATGAGCTGGATTCGCTGCTGCGTCAGGCCCTCACCACCAGCAGCCTGGATGCACCCGTTAATGGTGAAGAAGGTCGCAGCTTCCTCGGGGATTTGATTGCAGATTCATCCCTCGATGAACCGCTCGAAATCGTGGAGCAGCGAATTCATCACGAACAGCTGGGCCGCTGGCTGAGTCATCTCAGTGAACAGGAGCAGCATGTTTTGCGCATGCGCTTCGGGCTTGAGGGCAACGAACGCCACACGCTGGCTGAAATCGGACGTCTCATGGACGTGTCCAGAGAGCGGGTGCGTCAGGTGGAACTCAAAGCGCTGCGGAAGCTGCGCAACCTGACCCGTCGTCTTCCGAGCGGCATCTGAGCCCGCTCGGAGACAGCGCCTTCAAGAGAAACGAGGCAAGTTCAGCTGAATCAGTCTTCCGCCCAGATGTAGCGGGTGAGTTCAGATGGATCCGGCTCGGGGGCGGAGAGGGCAAAGTCAACGCAGTCCTGAACGATGCCGTCGATCTCTTTTTCGATCGCGCGCAGTTCATCGCTGTTCACCAGACCAGCTTCCGTTAGATCCCTCTCGAGGGCTTTGAGGGGATCACGCTTGGCCCAGAACTGCTTCTCTTCCTCTGCGCGCAGTTCGTCAGGGTCGGCCAGGGAGTGACCACGGAAGCGGTAGGTCAGGCATTCGAGCAAGGTCGGCCCCTCTCCGGCCCGAGCCCGCTCGACAGCACGCTGGGCTGCCGCACGCACGGCCAGGACATCCATTCCGTCCACCTCTTCGCCGGCCATCCCGAAGGAGCTGGCCTTGCGCCAGATCTCCGGGTCACTGGTGGCCCTGTCGTGGGACATGCCAATGGCCCACTTGTTGTTTTCGACCACGAAGATGATCGGCAGCTTCCATAGCTGCGCCATGTTCATGCATTCGAAGAACTGACCGTTGTTGCAGGTTCCATCTCCAAAGAATGCTGCTGTCACGGCGTTGCTGGAGGCATCACCCAGGGCGTCCCGCTTGTAGCGGCTTGTGAAGGCTGAACCGAGAGCCACGGGGATGCCTTCGGCGATGAAGGCAAAGCCACCCAGCAGGTGATGCTCCTTGGAGAACAGGTGCATTGAACCCCCACGCCCCTTGCTGCAACCGGTCTCCTTGCCGAAAAGTTCGCTCATGACCTCACGGGCCGGCACGCCGGCACTCAAGGCATGAACGTGATCGCGATACGTGCTGCAGAACCAGTCGTGCTGACGCTTCATCGCACCAATCACACCAGTGCTGACGGCTTCCTGACCGTTGTAGAGGTGCACGAAGCCAAACATTTTGCCCCGGTAATACATCTCGGCGCATTTGTCCTCAAAGCGCCTGCCCAGGGTCATGTCCCGGTAGAGCTCAAGACCGGTGTCCCGGTCAACGGTGGCTCGCTGTGTGGTGACCAGTTTCGCGAGCCGTTCGGCATGGGGACCAGCAGTCGCAGTGCCAATTGGAGCGGAATCGACGGCGAGGTCCTGGCCCATGTCCACCTAAGGGATTGCGATCGACTTTAAGGGCCCGCCCAAGATCGATGGGCAAAACCCTTGACACTGACTAAGATCCGCGTCTCCTTGCAGCGGCGCTGTTGGATCTGCCCATCGATCATTTCCGACTTCTGGGCGTGAGTCCATCTGCAGAGCCAGAGGCGATTCTGCGCCGGTTGGAAACCCGTTGTGACAGTCCACCGGACCAGGGCTTCACCCACGAGGCTCTGCTCCAACGGGCCGACTTGCTGCGTCGCAGCGCCGATCTGCTGACAGATCCCGCCGACAGGGCTGAATACGAAGCGGCTTTGCTGCGGCTCAGTGAATCCCATCCGAATGGAACGGTGGGATTGGACCTCCCCTCGAGCAGTGAGGTGGCGGGGTTGATTCTGCTCTGGGAGGCCCATGGAGCGATTGAGGCGTTTCAACTGGCCCGGCAGGGGCTCCAGCCCCCTCAGGCTCCAGCCCTGGGCAGTGGTCGTGAAGCGGATCTGACGCTCCTGGCGGCTCTGGCCTGCCGCGATGCTGCCTTGGAGGAACAGGAGCAGCGCCGTTATGAGTCGGCCGCGCAACTCTTGATCGACGGGATCCAGCTGCAACAGCGGATGGGCAAGCTGCCTGATCAGCAACGCTTGCTGGAAGACGCGTTGCAGGCGCTCACCCCTTTCAGGATTCTGGATCTGCTGAGTCGTGATCTGGGGGATCAGGACTCCCATCAACGGGGTCTGACGCTGCTGGATGAGTTGGTCGTCGCCCGTGGTGGCTTGGAGGCCGTCGACGTTGATGACGATCAGCCCGGGAGCCTCAGTCAGGACGATTTCGAATCCTTCTTTCATCAGATCCGTCGATTCCTGACGGTTCAGGAGCAGATTGATCTGTTCAGTCGCTGGTTTGAGGGAGGAGCCTCTGATGCGGGTTTTCTTACGGTTCTGGCGCTGACCGCGGCAGGGTTCTCGCGGCGCAAGCCCGAGTTCTTGGAGCAAGCGCGCGAGCGGATGCAAACCCTTGCCAATGCAGATCTCGACCCGATGCCGCTGCTGGGCTGTCTTGATCTGCTTTTGGGCAACGTCAAGGATGCGGACCGGCATTTCGCTGTTTTGCGGGATCCAGACCTGCAGGCCTGGTTCCTGAACCACCCCGGTGATCGGCTTGCTGCGCAATGCGAATACTGCAGAGCCTGGCTTGAACGCGATGTGTTGCCGGGATACCGCGATGTCGATGCATCGGGTGCAGATCTGGATGCCTGGTTCGCTGATCGTGATGTGCAGGGCTTTGTCGATCGTCTCGATCGCAAGGCGTCGCGTCAGATCGGCGCTGATGAGATGGCCCTGGCCTGGGCAACGGCAGGGGATGCATCAATTGAGTCCTCGCACGATTTGGATGAATCGGTTTCGGATGTTGATTCCGAAGACGCGGATGCGCCTCAGCCCCTCTGGCAGCAACGCTGGCTTCGTCCGGCTGCTGCAGCTCTTGCAGTGGTCGGGATCGCTGTGGGAGGCATCGCCCTGGTTCGACGCAACCTGGACTCCGCGCCCGCAATGCTGGAGACGACTTCGGAGACCGCTGAGGTTGAAGAGACCGCGGACGTCGACGCTCCTGCGCTGCCGCTGGCCGATGGACCTATCGCGAGCCTGAAGCCCGACCTTCAGCCTTCCGCTCCCTCGGAACCGCTGGTCAGTGATGCACCAACGGAAGCAGAGCTGCAGGCTTTGGTGCAGGGATGGTTGGATGCCAAGGCTTTGACCCTGTCCGGTCAGCAGGCTGATCTTTCCGTCGTGGCGAGGGATCCCTTGGTGAAGCGCGTCGAGGCTGAGCGAGCAGCGGATGCGGCCGCAGGACGATCAAAGTCGATTGATGCCTCGATTACCACCATCGAGGTGGTGGACCGCCAACCTCACAGGATTGAATTGCTGGCCCAAGTGGCCTACAGCGATCGCCTTCAGGATGTCGACGGTGTCTTGATCGAAGAGACAGCGGCGACTGATTTCATCGTGACCTATGTGCTTGGAAGGGATGGAAAGCAATGGCGTTTGCATGAATACATGTCGGGCTCCTGAGCTGCTTGACCGTCGCTTTTTACGATCACCCCATTGATTCAGGGGCGTGACGCCGATGTTCGACGAGCTTTCCGCCCGTTTTGAGGATGCTGTCAAAGGGCTGCGAGGCCAAGACAGCATCAGCGAGACCAATGTCGATGGAGCCCTAAAGGATGTTCGCCGGGCGCTGCTGGAAGCGGATGTAAGCCTTCCGGTGGTGAAGGACTTTGTCGCTGAAGTCCGCGAGAAGGCTGTCGGTGCCGAGGTGGTGCGCGGTGTCAGTCCGGATCAGAAGTTCATCCAGGTGGTCCATGAACAGCTGGTGGAGGTCATGGGGGGAGATAACGCTCCCCTGGCCAAGGCAGCTGAAGCTCCCACCGTCGTGTTGATGGCCGGCCTTCAGGGTGCCGGTAAGACCACGGCTACGGCCAAGCTGGGCCTCCACCTCAAGGATCAGGGGCGACGGGCCCTGATGGTGGGTGCCGACGTCTATCGACCAGCGGCCATTGAGCAGCTCAAGACCTTGGGTGCTCAGATCGATGTGGAGGTGTTCAGCCTCGGTGCCGAGGCCAAGCCAGAGGACATTGCGGCTGCTGGTCTGGCCAAGGCGAAAGAGGAAGGCTTCGACACGCTCCTCGTCGACACCGCCGGTCGCCTCCAGATCGACACCGAGATGATGGAGGAGATGGTGCGGATCCGCACCGCTGTGCAGCCCGATGAGGTGCTGCTGGTGGTGGATTCGATGATCGGCCAGGAAGCGGCCGAACTGACCCGTGCTTTCCACGATCAGGTGGGCATCACCGGTGCGGTGCTCACCAAGCTCGATGGTGATTCCCGCGGCGGTGCAGCTCTCTCGATCCGCAAGGTGAGCGGTCAGCCGATCAAGTTCATCGGTACGGGCGAGAAGGTGGAGGCGCTGCAGCCGTTCCATCCCGAACGGATGGCCAGCCGCATCCTCGGCATGGGTGATGTGCTGACCCTGGTGGAGAAGGCCCAGAAGGAGGTCGAACTCGCCGACGTCGAGAAGATGCAGAAGAAGCTGCAGGAAGCGACCTTTGACTTCTCGGACTTCGTGAAGCAGATGCGCTTGATCAAGCGCATGGGCTCGCTTGGGGGCCTGATGAAAATGATCCCGGGCATGAACAAAATCGATGACGGCATGCTCAAACAGGGGGAGCAGCAGCTCAAGCGCATCGAGGCCATGATCGGCTCGATGACCCAGCAGGAGCGGGAAAATCCCGACCTCTTGGCCAGTCAACCCTCAAGGCGTCGTCGGATCGCTAGCGGCAGCGGTCATCAGGCTGCTGATGTGGACAAGGTGCTGGCCGACTTCCAGAAGATGCGCGGCTTCATGCAGCAGATGAGCCAGGGCAACATGCCCGGCATGGGTGGAATGCCAGGGATGGGCGGGATGCCAGGAATGCCCGGGATGGGCGGCATGCCGGGCATGGGTGGAATGCCAGGAATGCCTGGCATGGGTGGCATGCCCGGGGGCGGTGGTCGCCCCGGACGCGGCGGTCCGCCGAAGCGGCAGCGACCCGCCAAGAAGAAGAAGGGCTTCGGGGACCTGTGAGGGCGGAGCGGTATGGTGGTTGTTTGGCGGGCGTTTAGGCGCCGCCGGACCACCTCTTTTCCTTCATTCCAGGGCCACGATGATCAAGCTCCGCCTGAAGCGGTTTGGCAAGAAGCGGGAAGCGAGCTTCCGCCTCGTGGCCTGCAACAGCACCTCGCGTCGGGACGGTCGTCCCCTCCAGGAGCTGGGCTTCTACAACCCGCGGACGAAGGAAACGCGTCTCGACACCGAGGCCATCCGTGAGCGTCTGGGTCAGGGTGCCCAACCCACCGATGTGGTGCGCACGCTGCTCGAGCGTGGCGGTCTTCTGGAAAAGACCGTGCGTTCTGCGGAGACCGTTGGTAAGGCCAAGCAAGCGGCCAAGCGTGAGGCTGATGCCAAGCAAGCCGCTAAGGAGGCTGCTGAGGCCAAGGCTGCCGCAGCTGAAGAGAAGGCTGCCGAAGCTGAAGCTTCCGATTCTGCTGATTCCGAATCCACCGAGGGCTGATCATTCCGGTGTCTGACGACGGCGAACGCGGCCGCTTCGTTCTCGACCTACCTGATCCCGATGCTGCACTGGCTCTGGCCGGTGCAGCAGAAACAACCCTGCATCGCCTGGAAGCTCTGACAGGAGCCTCCATGGTGCTGCGGGGTCTTCAACTGGTGATCACCGGGCGGCCGACGCAGATCGAGCGGGCTGCCGCCGTTGTTGAACTGGTGCGCCCGATCTGGCAGGAGGGTCAGTCGGTCTCACCGGTGGATCTTCAATCGGCCCTTGGCGCCCTCAACACGGGCCGGGGCGATGACCACGCCGCCATGGGTGAACAGGTGCTGGCGAAGAGCCAGAAGGGCAACCTGTTGCGCCCTCGCACCCTGCGTCAGAAGAAATACGTGGATGCGATGGAGCGCCACGACCTCACCTTTGCCCTCGGCCCTGCCGGCACGGGAAAAACTTTTCTGGCCACCGTTCTGGCGGTTCGGATGCTCACCGAACGCAAGGTGGAGCGCTTGATCCTCACCAGGCCGGCTGTTGAAGCTGGGGAACGTCTGGGGTTCCTGCCGGGCGACCTGCAGCAAAAGGTGGATCCCTATCTGCGACCGCTTTATGACGCCTTGCATTCTCTGCTCGGCGCAGAAAAAACCAGCGTGCTGTTGGAGAAGGGGGTGATTGAGGTGGCTCCGCTGGCCTACATGCGTGGCCGAACCCTCGGCGATGCCTTCGTGATTCTCGATGAGGCCCAGAACACCACGCCGGCCCAGATGCGCATGGTGCTCACCCGTCTTGGAGAGCGTTCTCGGATGGTGGTGACGGGTGATCCCACCCAGGTGGATCTCCCCCCCGCGGTGCAGAGCGGTTTGGTGGAGGCCTCCGAGGTTCTGGAGGGTGTGGAAGGGGTCGCTGTCTGTCGCCTCACCGCGGCGGATGTGGTGCGTCACCCCCTTGTGCAGCGGGTGGTCGAGGCCTATGCCCGACGTGACGAACGCAAGACAGCCAAGCCTGTGCGTCGATAGGGAGATCCACACCCCACTCCCTTGTCACCACTGGCAGGATGTGTTGAGTCTTTGGTGACCTGGTCGACATGCCAGCAAGCAGCAATTTCCAGGAGGCGATCCGCGAGGCGCAATCCAGCGCCCTCGTTGGACCCAACGTTGTCAATAAAGCGCTGCCCTACGTCGGCGGCGGCATGGTGCTCACCTCGATCGGGGTGATCGGTGGTCTTTCGATGATGGCCACTCCCCTGTTCATGCCCCTGTTCTGGGTGGCTGTGATCGGCAACTTGGTGCTGTTCTTCGTGGCGCAGAACGTTGCGATGAAGGGCAACAACGCCACAGCTTTGCCGTTGTTGTCGATCTACAGCCTGATCACCGGTTTCACCTTGAGCGGCCTCGTGGCGTTTGCTGGAGCCGTTGCCGGCATCGGTGCGGTTGGCACAGCAGCTCTGGCCACCGGCATCACCTTCGTGATTGCCTCGATCGTTGGCCGTCGCATGAGTGATTCGGTCGGTCAGGCCCTCTCCGGTGTCGTCGGTCTCGGCTTGATCGGTTTGATTCTGGCGATGGTTGTCCAGTTCATCGGCGGCATCTTTGCTCCGTCCATGTTCCATGGCACCAGCTTTGAGTTGATGATCGCCGGCTTCGGCACCGTGCTCTTCGTGGGCGCCGCCTTTGTCGACTTCTACACGATGCCCCGTTCCTACCGGGATGATCAGTACCTGGCAGGTGCCCTGAGCATGTACCTCACCTACATCAACCTGTTCATCTTCATCCTGCGCTTGATCATCGTGCTCAATGGCGGTGGTCGTCGCGACTGACGATTTCAACCCAATCGAATCCGCCTTAGCCCCGGCTTGTCCGGGGTTTTTTTATGGCTCAACCTTCGGCCACGGCATAGACGCTGTTCCCGATCGCTTGTTTCTGCTCGGCGTCGTACCCCCACTTCTCCAGGAAGGAGACGTCTTCACCGCGGTTGTCGAGGGCGGCGGCCAGCAGTTGCTCTAAACGCTCCTTCACCTCTGCTGGTTCCAGCAGCCTGAGCAGTTCAATGCAGCGGTTGCTGACCCGCTCCGAGCCTGCCTGCTGCACCTCATCTCCCGTGCGCCTGTGATGAACGGCCATGGCGGTGCTCATGGCCAGATTGCGGACGCTCAGATCCACAACTCCAGCACCGGCGCCGCGCAGTTGCCCGACGACGGCATCGGGCAACCGATCCATCAGCACGCTCTCGCCCGCCAGGCTCACCACAAAAAATCCCCGGGCACCATCGCGGCTGGCCACCATTTCACCGATGCGGTCGGCCAGCACCTCATCGCTGATCTCCTCGTTGTCCCACTGCTGCAGCCAGGCCGCTGTGATTTCCATGGCCTGCTGGAAGTTGGGCTGCTGATCCGCCATGGACCTGTCGTATTCCTCTGCCCTCAGGTTATGGGTCGATTCAACGGGTCGATTCAATGGCGGCGCAGACTTAGAGCATGCACGCATCCCCCCTGCCAGAGAATTACCGCTCTGGCTTCATCGCACTGATCGGTCGCCCGAATGTGGGCAAATCCACGCTGGTGAATCAGCTGGTGGGGGAGAAGGTGGCGATCACATCGCCTGTGGCCCAGACCACCCGCAATCGCCTGCGGGCAATCCTCACCACGGAGGTGGCTCAGATGGTGCTGGTGGACACGCCTGGCATCCACAAACCCCACCATTTGCTGGGGGAACGCCTGGTGAAGAGTGCGCGCAGCGCCATCGGTGAAGTGGACTTGGTGGTGTTGCTCCTGGAGGGGTGCGAGCGCCCGGGGCGCGGTGATGCCTTCATCGTGAATCTGCTTCAGCAGCAGTCCCTGCCGGTGCTGGTGGCCCTTAACAAGTGGGACAAGTTGGCGGAGGAGCATCGCTCCGAGGCGGAGGAGGCCTATGCCGCCCTGCTGAAGGAGACGAATTGGCCGGTCTACCGCTGCAGCGCTCTCTCGGGCGATGGCTGCGCAGAGCTCACAACAGCGATGGCGGCTCAGTTGCCCTTGGGGCCACAGCTCTATCCGCCCGAGATGGTGAGTGATCAACCGGAGCGGGTGCTGCTGGGGGAACTCATTCGCGAGCAGGTGCTTCTGCACACGCGGGAGGAAGTGCCCCACAGCGTTGCCGTCACCATTGATCGCGTTGAGGAGCTGCCGGCTAAGGGCAAAGCTGCTGGGCGGACTGCCGTTTTGGCCACGGTGCTGGTGGAACGCAAGAGTCAGAAGGGAATCCTGATCGGGAAAGGCGGGGCGATGCTGAAGACGATCGGCCAGGGCGCGCGGCTACAGATGCAGGTGCTGATCGATGGCCCGGTGTATCTGGAGCTGTTCGTCAAGGTGGTGCCCGATTGGCGCAGCAAACCGGCCCGCTTGGCGGAGCTGGGTTACACGGGGGATCAATAACCACCCGCTCCACGGCATCAGCGCGTAATGTCGCGCCCATGCTTTCGCTGCTGACGCGTACCAAGAGCTTTAAGGATCCTTGGGTTGGACACCCTGGTCTGAACAAACGTTGGCAGCTGCATCGACACCGTGTTCAGCTGGCGGAGACGCTTTGCCTCTGGAGACGCCTGCTGCGACCAGCCCAGCTGGCCAACCTCGAGCGGGATGGCTTTGTGGTGTTGGAGAACTTTCTGCCGCAGCAGGAGTTTGAGGCTTTGCGTGACGAGGTGGAGGCCGTTGTTGGTCGCGCCTCGCGCCTGCATCCGGCACCGGACAACAACCGGCCTGGATTTCGCCCGAAACAACCCTTCCCCGGTGGGTTTGACCGTTTTGACGGTGGAACCCTCAACCGCTTTCTTCACCTCGACCCCGAGCGGATGCCTCGGGCCGCCGCCTTTTCCCATGACCAGCGGCTCAGTGCGGGATCGCGCCAGGTCATTGGTTTGCCGATCAATCCGCGGAAGCTGGACATTTATCTCACGGTGCATGGTGAGGAGACCCGCACGCCCGATCTCCAGAAGGTGCTGCATCGCGACACGTTTTTCCGTGCTCTCAAGTTTTGGTTTTTTCTGCGGCCGGTGCAACGTCAGGACGGACCCTTCGAATATGTGCCGGGCAGCCATCGGCTCGATCCACAGCGCCTGCGTTGGGAGCAGGCCACGGCCAGCGCGGCTGCTGAACAACGGCGGCAGCCGGATGTGTCTGGATCGTTCCGAATTCGCGAAGAGTCCCTGGCCGAGCTGGGTTTACCCCAGCCTGTTGCGCTCACCTGCCCCGCCAACACCCTGGTACTGGCGGATGTCTTCGGCTTTCACCGTCGTGGTGCTGCTGTTCCTGGACGGCAGCGGTTGGCGCTCTACGGCTGGAACCGCCCTTATCCCTTCCTTCCCATCAGCTGGTGATCCGGCTGAGAGGATGGGTGCATGAGTGAACAAGCCTTTCCCCCGGAAGACCCTGGCTCCTTTCTGAGCCTCTGCGACGGGGAGTGGATGAGCCTTCGCAGCTGTTTTGAGCTGGCGGCCGGTGGTGATGACGAGTGGCACAGCAGCGAACGGGGTGACCTCACTGTCCGCTACGTGGCAGAACAGGGGGCGCTTGGCCAACTCCAGGTGCAGGCCCCTGGTGGAACCCGCAGCACCCTCACCTTCGCCGCCGATGGACAGCTGATTCTTGATGGTGATTCCCCAGGCAACTGGAGGTTCTGGCCCGACGGCAGCATGGAGTTGAACCTCAGCCGGCCCGATGGGGTGTCTGTTCAGGAGAGGATCTGGTTCACGCGGGTCAACCTGCGCCTGCGCAGCACAACGGCGGTGGATGGGCAGGGAACACCGGTGCAGGGCAGTTTCTGCACGGACATCCGCAGGGTGTCCAAACCTGCGGCCTGAGGCGGCATGGCGCCCTATCGGCTTGATGTGGTGAGCCTGGCGCCGCAGGCGTTTGCCCCTCTGCTGGAGCTGGGGGTCATCGGTCGTGCCTTCAACGCGGGCATTGCCGAGTTGCACCTGCACAATCCCCGCGACTTCGCCACGGATCGCCATCGCAAGGTGGACGACGAGCCCTACGGGGGCGGCGCCGGCATGGTGCTCAAGCCCGAGCCGGTGTTCGCCGCGATGGAGGCGATTCCCCGCAGTCCCCGCAGCCGGGTGCTGTTGATGTCACCGCAGGGGTGCCCCCTGCAGCAGGCAGATCTGCAGCGTTGGTCCTCCGACCACGATCAACTGGTCTTCCTCTGCGGTCACTACGAGGGCTTCGACGAGCGGATACGCGGCCTGGCGGATGAGGAGGTGTCGATGGGTGATTTCGTCCTCACCGGTGGTGAACTGCCGGCGATGACGGTGATCAATGGTGTTGTGCGCCTGCTGCCCGGCACGGTGGGAACGGCCGATTCCCTGGTGGAGGAAAGCCACAGTGCGCTTCTCCTGGAACACCCGCATTACACCCGCCCCGCCGACTTTCGCGGCATGACCGTGCCGGATGTGCTGCGCAGTGGCGATCACGGTGCGATCGCCCGCTGGCGTCAGGAGCAGCGGGAGCAGCGCACCCGCGAGCGGCGGCCCGATCTGTTTGCGCGCTGGCAGGCCGCGACAATGAATGCCCCTTCAGACCCTGGCATGGAGCTGCGCATCGGCAACGGATACGACATCCATCGGCTGGTGCCGGGACGGGCTCTCATCCTGGGGGGCGTGACCCTGGACCATCCCGATGGTCTCGGCCTGGATGGGCACAGCGATGCAGATGTGCTGGTGCATGCCGTGATGGATGCCCTGCTCGGGGCCCTTGCCCTTGGTGACATCGGCAAGTACTTCCCTCCCACCGATCCCCAATGGAAAGGGGCCGACAGCTTGAAGCTGTTGGATCAAGTGGTGAGGCTGGTGAAGGAGCGCGGCTGGTCGGTGGTGAACATCGATGCGGTGGTGATTGCCGAGCGCCCCAAGCTCAAGCCGCATATTGCCGAGATGAGCAGCCGGATAGCGACAGCGATCGGCATTGCCCCTGATGCTGTGGGTGTGAAGGCCACCACCAACGAAGGCTTGGGTCCGGAGGGACGGGAAGAGGGCATCAGTTGCCAGGCTGTGGCCCTGCTGCAGCGGAGCTGAACCGTGCATCGACTCCGGTCTGTTCTGCTTAGGGTCATTGGACCTTGTTTGGCATTGGTTCTGTTGTTGGGCGGGCTTTCGGAGAAAGAGGTTCGGGCCGGGGCTGACCAGCAGGTGGGCGAAGCGGTGGCTGTGGTTGAGCATCTGCGGCTGCAGGTGCCCGTGGAGAGCCGTGAGCATTGGATGGCGGCGGAACGCGGCAGCTGGGAGCCTTGGTTGAAGCAACAGCCTGGATTTCTCGGTCGTGATCTGTACTGGGATCCGGCAACCGAGGAGGGAACCCTGCTGATTCGTTGGAGCAGTCGTGAGGCCTGGAAATCCATCTCCATGGCTGAGGTGGAGACAGTTCAGCAGCGCTTCGAGACGTTGGCCCGTGAGCAGACGGGACAGAGCCAGGGCAACCCCTTCCCTCTGGTGTTTGAAGGGGAACTGTTGCCGCAGTGAACACGCCTGACGCTCGCCTTGATCTGCGGCGCCGCCAGCGCTTGGGCATGGTTGAGGCCATCTGGGGGGAACACAAGACAGCCGATCAGATCATTGCCATCCTCGAGAGCTTCGCCGCATCAGGGGAAATGGGTCTGGTGACCCGGGTGGCTCCCGAGAAAGCGGCACAGGTGTGCAAGGCCTTGCCGGCGGTGGAGCGGCACCCCGACGCCCGCTGCCTCACCCTGGGTGCCCTGCCTCCTCTGCCACCGCCACCAGCTGAGGTGGTGGTGCTCAGCGGAGGCAGCAGTGATCGCACCGTGGTGGCTGAGACCGCCCTGGCCCTGCGTTGCCATGGCATCGGCGTGGATCCTGTGATGGATGTGGGGGTGGCTGGGTTGCATCGTCTGCTCGATCAACTGCCCCGTCTGGCCTCGGCTCGGATCCTGATCGCCTGCGCGGGGATGGAGGGTGCGCTGCCGACGGTGCTGGCCGGTCTGGTGCCGCAACCCGTGATCGGTGTCCCGGTTTCGGTTGGCTATGGAATCAGCGCAGGAGGACGAACCGCCTTGGAAGGAATGCTCGCCAGCTGTGCACCCGGATTGACGGTCGTCAATATCGACAACGGCTATGGCGCAGCCATGGCTGCATTGCGGATGCTCCGAGGCTGTGCCCCAGAGGCTTCAAGCTGAGGTTTCAAGCCCCAGCTGGAGAATCGATCTGACCGAGACGCTGCAATTCAGCACGGTTGTGATCGCACTCGACGCGCTGCATTGCAATCACCAAGGCATCAAGATCGGCTCGGGCCAGCTCACCATCCTGTTGCCAAGCCATGGAGCGGGGGTCGGGAGCCAACGCCGGATGTCCGATAATTGTTATCGATAAGTTAAGGGAGATTTCCGGGAAGAAATACTCAGAAATCCTGTAGATGAATGCAGAGAGGCTTCGGCTCCTCAGAGGTGTTGGAGGTTGGGATAAGCGGTCACCAGATCATTGGCGCTGAGCACATCACCGCGGCCTTCGGGCTGCCAGATCACCTCGAGGGCCATCAGTTCACTGGACGCTGTGGACCCAAGAATGCGCAGGGTCTGGCGCAGATCTTCACCGGTGTCGGCTCCGGCGAGCTTGGCCGTTGCCGTTGACGCCACGAGCAGCGTCACGACGATGAATTCGTTGGTGGCATCCGCCTCTCCAGCGCTGCTGCTCGTGTCGGCGATCCTCTGCCCGCCAACATTGCTGGTGAGCTCAGCGTCGAGTTTGCTGCGCTCATTCATCGAGAGGCGATTGAAGGTCGATTCAGCTGAGCTGAACGGCACACTCCCGCTCTCAGCATTGGCGTAGACCCAGAGGTCCGGCTGACGTAGCAGGGCAAGGGTTGTTTCCTGGAGCAGCCTCTGCAGACCGGCGGAACTGCTGGTGTCGGAGGAGCCTGCCAATGAGCGCAGATCGTCCTGGAGGGATTTGGCACTGGCCAGAAGCCCCACCTGCACCTGGATCATGTTCACGTTGCGGGGCATGGCCGGGGCTGCTGCAGCACCGCCGATGGCGGGAGCACCGCCACCACCACGAACGGCGTTCACCAGAACACCGGCGATGGCCATCAGGATCAGCAGGCCGAACAGGCCGCCGCCACCGAAGCCGAAGATCGGGATGATGAACGGAAAGCCCATTCCGCCGCCGCGGTAGCCACCACCGCGATAACCACCGCCGTAGCTGCCACCCCCATAGCTGCCCCCGGATCGCGGCATCGAAGGTGCACGGAAGCTGCCCCCGCCCATGCGTCCACCGCGGGCTGCATCAGCCGGCTGGGCCTGGAACAGACAGATCCCTGCAATCACAACAGGCAAAAGCAGTGAAGCGAGCAGTCGTCGGGGTCGTGTCAACAGTCGGGGGGTGGCCAAAACAGCGCCCGCAGCGTCATTCAGGCGACTCTAGGAACCACCACCCACGATGGTGACGATCTCAAGGGTGTCGTCATCCTTCACCAGGATGGTGTTCCAACGGCTGCGGGGGGCGATCACCCCGTTGTGTTCGGCGACCACCAGCTGAGGGTTGTTAGCCAGCTGGGCGACAACAGCCTCCAGGCTGGCGGGTTCTGGTGCTGGATCCAGAACGCGAGTTTCACCGTTGACCATCAGGGTGAGAGGCATGGCTCAGAACGTGGCGTGGTCCAGCTGCTGGAGCAGTTGCCGCGAGGCCTGCCCGACATCATCTGCCTGCATGATTGCGCCGATCACCGCCACGCGCCGGCCTCCAGCTGCGAGTAATGCCTGCAGGTTGTCAGGCGTGATTCCACCAATGGCGAAGACGGGGCATTGGCTGATCGCTGTGGCCTTGGCCAAGAGCTCCACACCAACAGGGTTCCGTTCGGGTTTGACGGCTGTGGAGTGGATCGGGCCGAAGCCGAGATAGTCGATCGGCTCCTGCTGAGCCTGATGAACCTGATCGATGCTGTGGGTGCTGCGCCCCAGCAGACGATCGCAACCCAGCAGATCGCGCGCCACCTCGCTGGGGATGTCCTCCTGGCCCAGGTGCACCCCATCCGCATCGACCGCCAGGGCCAGGTCCACACGGTCGTTAATGAACAAAAGCGCCCCGTAGCTTTTGCAGAGCTGCTTGAGCTGTTGGGCCTCCTGCAGACGTTCGCGGTCGTTCCCCGCTTTGCAGCGGTACTGAACCATGCCCACGCCGTTTTGCAGGGCGGTCTGCACCCGATCGATGAGGTCATCGCAGGGGCTTGTGATCAGGCAGAGGCGACAGTCCTGAAGCTTGTTGCGTCGCCTTGCTCCCAGCGTGGCGTTGAGGCAGGTCACCTCCAGGTCGTAGAGGCCGTAGCGGATCGCAGCGGCTTCAGCGGCCAGCGCAGGATCGATGTTGCGTCCGTATTCCTCCAGCACCCGCAGCGCTTCCTGCACCCTGGCGCAGTTGGCAGCCACCACGTGGTCGGGGCTGTGGCGATCCAGTTGGGCTGGATGCTCCAGGCCGGCACCGGTGTCGGTGCTGGTGGAGCGGGCCTGCTTGTAGCTGTCGTGATGTAGTCGTCCCAGCCGTTGTCGCCAGTCCTTGAGACGCACCACCAGATCCTGTTGCTCCAGTCCGAAGCGGCACCAGTCCTCGACAACCCTCAGGCCTTCCCGGGCACGGTCGAGGTTGGCGTCGATCAGGCGTGCCACCCGTGGATCCAGGGAGGTCTCGCGAGGGGTCGGATTCATGGCACCCTGTGGGAAACGGTTTCGGCGTCGGTCATGGAGAACGGTGGTTCAGAGAGCTCCATGCACGTTCTGGTCTGGGGCATCGTTCTTCTCGGCGGCATCGGCGTGTTCATCGTCTGGGGGCTAGTGAATGCCTATCCGACCGTGGCCTGAGAACCGGTTTCAAGGATCTCGCGGGCCTGGGCTGCGTCGCGGCCGATCTGGCTGCTGAGCTCCTCCAGACCACTGAATTTGCTCTGCCCGCGTAAGCGCTGCACCGGTTCAACACTTAGATGCCGCCCCTCAAGCTCCAGGCTCTGATCCAGCAGGTGCACTTCCACGGCTGATGGGGAGGTGGGATCGACGGTGGGTTGGGGGCCGAGGTTCATCACGGCCGGCAGACGCTCGCCATTCCCATCCAGTTGGGCCCAGGCGGCGTAGACGCCAAGCCCTGGCAGCGCCTTGCGGCCGTCCACCTGGAGATTGGCGGTGGGCCAGCCCAGCTCTCTCCCCAGGCCTCGGCCGCGAACCACCCGTCCTTGAAAGCGGTAGGCCCGGCCCAGCAAGGATTTCGCGGCTGCTAGATCGCCCTGCTCAAGGGCCACGCGGATTCGGCTGCTGCTCATCCGGCCCTCACTGTCCTCAACGATGGGCACAACCTTCACTTCAACGCCTTCACGAGCTGCCAGCCGTTCCAGCATCTCGGCGTCCCCTCGTCGCTGATGGCCGAAGCGGAAGTTTGTGCCCACGGCGATGCGCCTGGCCTGAAGCGTGTTCACCAACACAGTGGTGATGAACTCTTCTGCGCTCAGCTGAGCGAGCTCGCGGGTGAAGGGCACCAGCACGAGCTGTTGGATTCCCAGGGGTTCCAGCAGGGCCAGCTTTTCGCTGGGTAGATCCAGCCTCAGGCGTGCTTCTCCGAACAGCACCTCCCGGGGATGGGGCCAGAAGCTCACCACCGAGGCAACGGCCTCCTTCGGGCTGTCCTGGATGGCCTCGGCGATCACGCGCCGATGGCCCGCGTGCAGCCCATCAAAACTGCCCAGCGCCAGGGCAGTGGGACGACGGGCCTCCTCTGGAGAGCAGAGCGGGATCAAGGAGGTGCAGAAGGTGCGCTTTGGTGGCAAGTTTGAACGACAGAGCTTCAGGGCATGGCCGACCGCCTCGATTTCCAACAGTTGTCGTTCGGAGTGCGTCGGATGGGATGGATCCGCTTCTGGATTCAGGTGGTTCTCGGCATCGTTGTCGTGGGCGTTCTTCTGTTCAACAACATCGGTGGCAGCCTGGCCCGCAATTCCGAGCGCGCTGTGGGCCTGGGTCCTGGCCTATCGCTCACGTCACTGGCCTTCCTCGTTCTGCTGTTCAGCCTCTGGCAGGGCTGGCTGATCGTTCGTTCCGGTCGGGCCATCGGCAGTGCAGCCCGACCCAGTCGTGGCGAGGTGGCGCGGCTGATTAAACGGGGGCTGCTGGCCGATCTCTTGGGCCTCACCTTCGCCACCATCGGCTACCAGGCTCTCGCCGGCAGCCTGTTTGTGCAGGCCTCCATGCAGACCCCTGGTATTGCCATCGGCGGCCGCGGCATGGCCGACAACCTGGCGATCACCTCACTGGAGATGCTGTCTGTGCTCAGCAACACCCAGGTGCTGTTCGCCCATCTGATCGGTCTGTTGTTCTCCCTTTGGCTGCTGCAGCGGATCTACCGCACCAGTTGATCCTTGAGCTTGAGCTGCGGCAGTCCGCTGAGGGCCCCCCGCCAGAACAGGTCGGGCTGGATCGGCGTGAGCGAGGGGGAATTGGCGTGGATCTGGGCCACATCGCTAGGCCAATCGCGGGGGCCTTCACCGGCTGATTCCAGATCCTTCACCGCTTCTCCGGCCAGCCAGTAATAAGCCCGCCCACGGGGGTCTTCCCGGCGGCTGAATTGCTCGTCGTATCGCCGGATCGAGAGACGGGTCCAGCGCAGTGCTCCCATCTCCTCCCGGGCACAGGGGGGGATGTTGAGGTTGAGCAACAGGTTGTCGGGCCACTGGTCCTCGATGGCCTGTTCACTCACCTCCAGGGCAAGATCGGCAGCCGCCTGGAACTGACGCCACTGGAAGCAAGCGCTGCTCACCGCCAGGGAACGTATGCCCTCAAGGGTGCCCTCCATCGCTGCGGCAACGGTGCCGGAGCAGAACACGTCGGTCCCCAAGTTGGGGCCGTGATTGATGCCGGAGAGCACCAGGTCTGGCTTCTCTTTCACCAGTTCGAACAGCGCCAGTTTCATGCAATCGGCGGGAGTGCCGCTGCAGGCCCAGGCGGTCACGCCTGGGGCAAACAATTCGTCGGCGCGCTCGGCGCGGATGGGGGTCTGCAGGGTGAGGCCATGGCCGGTGGCAGACCGTTCCTGATCCGGGCAGACCACCGTCACCTGATGGCCGCGGGCTGCCGCTGCAGCGGCCAGGGTTCGGATGCCGTCGGCGAAGACCCCATCGTCATTGCTGATCAGGATCCGCAGCGGGGCCATGGGGTTATTCGCTCTGAGGTGAACCTAAGCGGCTTGGCTGCTTACAGTCGGCAGCTGTCTGTTCCATCCCTGTGAGCGCACCGGTCACCCTGCAGCAGCTCACCGATCAGCTCGATGCCCTTGAGCAGCAGGCCGCGGCTGAGATCGCCGAGGCGGCCGACGCCGCTGCACTGGAGCAACTGCGGGTCGGGCTGCTGGGTAAGAAGGGCCGGATATCGGGTGTTCTGGGCGCCATGGGCAAGTTGCCCGGTGAGGAGCGCCCCCTGGTGGGCCAGCGCGCCAATGTGTTGAAAACGCAGGTGCAGTCGCTGTTGGGTGAGCGGCTGCAGGCCGTGAAGCAGGCGGCCATGGCGGAGCGGATTGCCAAGGAAAGCCTGGATGTCACGGCTCCGGCTTCAGGGGTGCGGATGGGGCATCGCCATCCGCTGATCACCACCACCGAAGAGATCGTCGATCTGTTCCTGGGCCTCGGTTACAGCGTGGCGGAAGGGCCTGAAGTGGAGCGGGACCACTACAACTTCACCGCGTTGAACATCCCCGAGGACCATCCGGCCCGGGACATGCAAGACACCTTTTATTTAGGGGGTGACCTGCTGATGCGGACCCACACCTCGCCGGTGCAGATCCGCCACCTCGAAGAGAACCCGCCGCCGGTGCGGATCGTGGCTCCAGGGCGTGTGTATCGCCGCGATGCCGTTGATGCCACCCACTCGCCGGTGTTCCACCAGGTGGAGGTTCTGGCCATTGATGAAGGGCTCGATTTCAGCCACCTGCGCGGCACGGTGATGGCCTTTCTCAAGGCTTTCTTTGGCGACCTGCCGGTTCGCTTCCGGGCCAGTTACTTCCCCTTCACCGAGCCCTCAGCCGAGGTGGACGTGCAGTGGCGCGGCCGATGGTTGGAGGTGATGGGTTGCGGGATGGTCGACCCAGCTGTGCTGGAAGGGCTGGGCCTTGATCCCGAGCGCTACAGCGGTTTCGCCGCAGGCCTGGGGGTGGAGCGCTTCTGCATGGTGCGCCATGGCATTGACGACATCCGCAGGCTTTACACCAGCGATCTGCGCTTCCTCGAGCAGTTCTGATCGGGAACCTTCGTTACTGAGCTTCGTTCAGTTCTCGCGCGTCCCATAGGCTGAGGTGGACCTCTACCCGTCGTGGATCAGTGCCCCGGATCGGACTGATCGTCAATGACGGCAAGCCGCTGGCGGTTCAGACCGCGGACACAATTCAGCAGCGCCTCGAAGCGGCGGGCCATGCCGTGCAGCGGGCCAGCAGCTCCGGGGGAATGGTGGGGTTTGCTAACCCCGATCAGCACCTGCGGCTTCGGGGCTACAGCGCCTGCGTGCCAAAGGGCTTTGATCAATCAATGGTGTTGGCCATCGTGCTGGGGGGTGACGGCACGGTGCTCTCCGCAGCGCGGCAGACGGCCCCTGTTGGGATTCCGATTCTCACGATCAACACCGGCCATCTGGGGTTTTTGGCTGAGGCCTATCTCGATGATCTGGACCGGGCCCTTGATGTGGTGCTCACCCAGCAATGGACGATCGAGGAACGCAGCAACCTCGTGGTGAGTGTGATGCGGGGCGATCAGCGCCGCTGGGAGGCGCTGTCCCTCAACGAAATGGCACTGCACCGGGAGCCGCTCACGAGCATGTGCCACTTCGAGATTGCCATCGGCCGTCACGCCCCGGTGGACATCGCTGCCGATGGCGTGATCCTCTCCACGCCGACCGGTTCCACGGCCTACGCCCTCAGCTCCGGCGGGCCGGTGATCACGCCGGATTGTCCGGTGCTGCAACTCACCCCGATCGCGCCCCATTCCCTGGCCTCC
Organism: Synechococcus sp. BS301-5m-G53; assembly: GCA_016779825.1. GTDB lineage: Bacteria > Cyanobacteriota > Cyanobacteriia > PCC-6307 > Cyanobiaceae > Parasynechococcus. Next base: position 38,506 of record JADHMX010000008.1, read on the forward strand.
CGTGCCCTCGTGTTCAGCGACCGTGAACCCGTCACGATTTTTCCGGCCACGCCGGAGCGGCTGATGATGGTGGTGGACGGCAGTGCCGGTTGCTACGTCTGGCCGGAGGATCGGGTGCTGATCCGTCGCAGCGATCACCCCGTGCGCTTTGTGCGCCTCGCCGACCATGAGTTCTTCCAGGTGCTGCGCAACAAACTGGGTTGGGGCTTGCCCCACATCGCCAAGCCCGAGCGGGAATGAACCCTGATCCCCTGTTGCTGTTGGCAGGTCCTTCGGCGGTCTCCCTGGCGCCCCGTCTTGCGGCATCGGGTTACGCCACCCTCGATTGGCTCAGTGCCGGGCCCTCAGCCCATGCCCCTGAACCAGGTGAATCTCCGGTGGCTGCGGTGTTGGCGGCCGATCAGGCCGCATTGATTCCAGACCTGCGCAGCCGTTTCGGGGCTATGCCGATCCTGTTGGATCTGGAACGCGACAGCGTTGAGGCCCGCGCCGCCTGCCTGGGAACTGGTGCCGATGATTTCTGGCTCTCGGAGATCGGGCCCAGCGATCTGTTGCTGCGTCTGCGCCTGCACCGCACGATTCAACAGCGCTCAGGTCAGCGACCGGCGCTGCTTCAGCTCGACGATCTCAGCCTCGATCCCACCACTCGAACGGTGCGTCGGGGAGAACGTGAGGTGGCATTGACGGCTCGGGAATTCATGCTCCTGCAGGTGCTATTGCGACGGCGGGGCAAGGTGTTGAGCCGTGATGTGCTGCTTCAGGAGGTGTGGCAGGGGGAGCGCTCTAGCAGCAATGTTGTTGAGGTGTATGTGCGCTACCTGCGCCAGAAGCTGGAGGCCGGCGGTGAGCGCCGTCTGCTGCACACCGTGCGCGGCCGGGGTTACTGCCTCGGCCATGCGTTGCTGGAGGCTTGATCGGCCATGGACGCTCTGCCGCCTGAGCCGCCGCCGCAGTGGCTGCCAATTGGTGCCCTCTGGTGTGTGGCTCCCGAGCGTTGCATCGATCTCGAGGTGGCCCGCAGTCCAGAGCAGCAGCGGCTGGGGTTGATGCAGCGGCCAGCTCTGCCGCCCTTGCGCGGGATGTGGTTTCCCTTCTCCACGCCGCAGCCGCAGCGCTTCTGGATGTTCAACACCCTTGCGCCTCTGGACATGATTTTTGTGCGTGATGGGCGGGTGCTCGATCTGGTGCCTGCCGTTCCCACCTGCGCTGCCCTGCCCTGTCGCTCCTACGCCGCCGATGTGGACGGCAACGGACGGGCTGATTTCGTTGATGCGGTGATTGAAATCGGTGCCGGGGAGGCCGAGCGGCTTGGGATTGGAATTGGCGATCCGGTTCGGATTGACCCGATCACCTCTTTGGAGTGAAGCCGCCTTAAGCCGGCTTCACTCCCGTCACGATCAAGGTGGGGTTCATCGGAGCCAGGCGCGTGCCATCCCCCAGCGGTTGTCCTCGCCAGGCCTGCAGTTGCTGCACGCGCACGGCCAATCCGGCGTTCTCGAGCAGTGGCCGAACGCTGGCCAAGGCCTCAATGCCGGCCAGGGGGATCACCACAACGCCTCCAGGCCGCAGCCGGGCCAGCACGTCCTGCAGCAAGCGCTCCCGTTGGGCGCCACCGCCTCCGAGCAGAACCCGGTCGGGCTGGCTGAGATGGCTGGGGAGCCCGCCGTTCAGCACCGCGGTGGCATCGGCTTCCAGCACTGCTGCGGGGCTGACCCCGAGCCGTTGCGCATTGCGCTGGATCAGTTGCGCACCGCCGGCGCGGCGTTCCACCGCCAGCAGTTGCAGCTCCGGGCGCAGGCGCAGAGCCTCCAGTCCAACGCTGCCGGTGCCGGACCCCAGATCCCAGAGCACCCCCTGCTGCGGCAGGGCGAGTTCGGCCAGCAGTTGGATGCGCACCTCCCGCTTGGTCATCAGTCCGGGGTGATCGCTGTGCTGCAGGTAGAGCCCGTCATCGAGCCCGAACAACGGCAGATTGTCCGGATCTGGTGCGGCGGGTTCTCGGGCGATTAGCAGCGCGATCAGCAGCGGATGCAGGTCCGCCGGCAATGCGGTGCCGGGGGTGATCTGCTGCACCCGCTCGTCGGGGTGCCCAAGGTTCTCGCAGAGCCAGATGTCTGTGCTGGCCTCCAGGCCGCTGCTGCGCAACATCCGCTGCACCGTTTCGGCGCCTCCCTGGTTCGGGTCTGTAAGCACTGCCAGGGCCGCCGGTCGCTTCTGCAAGGCACTGGCCAGGATTTCGGGGTCCCGTCCGTGCAGGCTCACCCAGTCGGCGTCCTGCCAGGGTCGACCGATGCGGGAGAAGGCCAGCTGCAGGGATGTGGGGGCGGGATGAAACCGCAGCCGCTCCGCGCCAATGCGGTCGCAGAGGATCCGCCCCAGGCCGAACCAGAGCGGATCGCCGCTGGCCAGAACCACCACAGGCTCTTCTGCAGGCCGTGATTGCAGGCTGTCCACTAGAGCCCGCGGGTTATCGCTGCTGATCAGCTCCGGCAGGGCGTTCCCCAGCCAGTCCTGCAAAGCGGTTTGCATCCGCTGCGGCGCTGCAATCACGGCGGCAGCCCGCAATAGCGACTGCTGTGGAGCGGGCAGCGAGGCGGGAGCCCCGGCGTCGGTGCCGATCACATCGATCATCCCGTCATTCTGGTGTCAGGGTTTGTGGGGCCATGGCAGGGGGTGATCTGCTGGTGGATCGCTTGGTGGCGGGAGGCTTCCTGCGCCCTGTGGTGCTGCTTCGAGGCCTGCAGCTCCGTCGCCCGGCCCTCTCCTGCTGGAGGGTGAGCGTGGTGATGGGACTGAGTGGGCTGGTGGTGGAGCCCCTGGCTTGGCTGCAGTCCTGGCTGTTCGCCCGTCGTTTGCAGACG
>JADHMX010000066.1 GCA_016779825.1 Synechococcus sp. BS301-5m-G53
CCGCTCGAGAACATCGGAATCGACGACTTCCAGACCGCGCTCCACGGGGAGACGACCCTGGCTGAGGGCCTTTCCATAGGCCTTCAAGGACCGTTCGTTTTGGGAGAACAGATGGGGGAATTGACTAATGGCCGTCGGTCCAATTCCCAGGAGATCCAGCTCTCCGCCGGTGGTATAGCCCTGAAAATTGCGGTGCAGGCGCCCCTGGCGTGCCGCCTGCGCAAGGCTGTCACTGGAGAGGGCGTAGTGGTCCATTCCGATGGCGTCGTAGCCGGCGGAACAGAGCAGGCGCTGAGCTTCTTCCAGCATCAGCATGCGCTGAAGCTGGCTGGGGAGATCCACCACCGAGATCTTGCGCTGCAACGGCAGCTGATCCGGCAAGTAGGCAAACGAGAAGAGGGAGATCCGATCAGGACGCAGCTCCTCCACCAACTGCAGTGTTCTGCGGAAACGATCCGGAGTTTGCAGCGGCAAACCACAGATCAAATCAACGTTGACACTGCTGAAGTTGGCCTCCCGCAGCCAATGCATTGAGCTGCGCAGCTGCTCAGCCGGAACCACGCGATTCACGGCCCTCTGCACCTCAGGATCGGCATCTTGAATCCCAAAACTGATGCGATTGAATCCCTGGGCCCGCAATTGCAAGGCGGTCTCCTGCGTCAGAAACTCGGGATTGACCTCGATGGAGGCTTCCAATTCGGGATCCAGGTCGAAATGACGTTCGATCAGTCCCCACAGCTGGGCAATTTCCTCCGCATTGAGGTAGTTGGGCGTCCCGCCACCCCAATGCAATTGAGCCAAGCGCCGGCGTTGCGGCATCACTTGCGAGATCAACTCCAGCTCCTGCTCCAGGGAAGCCAAATAAGGCTTCACGACCTTCGAGCCCAACTGGGTCGTCACCCGGTTGCAGCCGCAATACCAACAGGCATGGCGACAGAAGGGAACGTGCACATAGAGAGACAGGGGCTTGCTACTGGGCTGAGCCAACTGGCGACGCAACAGCTCTTCCCCGACCTCCGTTGTGAAGGACGCAGCAGTGGGGTAGCTGGTGTAGCGGGGAACCGGTTTGTCGTACTTGAGCAACAGCTCGAGCGAACTGAGAGGAGAGGCAACAGGGGGCATGGGGTCGCAACAAGGGGGCAGGATCGCGATCAAGAACCGCGAAATGAGTGGAAGCAGGGCTCAGCCAAGATCCGCCAATTCGGCCAGCAAGCGCTGCGTTGCACCAAAAGCCACTTCCGCTTCCTCGAGCAGCTCTTCTTCCTCTGATTCAGAAAGATCCATCTGCTCAAAACCGTCGTGAAGCGACTGCTTGAGCCAAGTCAGATCCTGCTCAAAGGACCAGAAACGCAGAGAGGAAAGCCCCTGGCGCCGGAGGATTGCATTGGCCTGTTCCGCCAGCTGCTGACCACCGGAGAGATCCCCGCCGTAGCGGACATAAACGTGAGCCATCAAACGGTGGGGGGACTGACGGACGAGGGCCTTCATTTGCTCCAACCAAATCGCCGCAGCCGCGGAGACCGGAGTCGGCCCCACCGCGGAGAGCGCCGCGACGTCATGCGCGAGGGCTGAACCACGGGCCAGATCAGGCCAGGGAATCGCCGCAGCTCCAAGGGCAGAAGCCAAAGCGGGGCCCTCCTGCTCGAGCAGCGCGTAGGCCGGTACGAGGGCGCGAATGAGCGCGGCGAGCTGAAGCGGAGTGGCCTGCCCCTCCAGCAGCGCCCGAGAGAACGCCATCCCCTCAGCCTTGTGGTGGGCTTTGCCGATACGGGCATGGAGCTTGCGCACCCTGGGGCCAAAACCCTTGCGCAACTGAGCTTCGGCTGAACCTGCGTGATCAGAGATCGACATGGGGGAAGCCATGGGCAAATGCGACATACGTCCAAACAACACAAATGATGATATAACGTTAACATTGTAAAGCGATTGCGCGCTTATAGATTCTTTGCTACTCCGAGGTCCATGCCTGAAGTCCCCTCGCCCACGTCGATTGGGCCTGCCTTGACGATGTCCCCCCATCAAGCGTCTACCGAGCAAGTGCAGCCACCGTCGGATGCCGAACTCCAGCGCATCGACAGCTACTGGCGCACCGCCAACTACCTGGCAGCAGGAATGATCTACCTGCAGGACAACCCACTGCTGCGGAAACCGCTGCAGCCGGAGCACATCAAAAACCGCCTGTTGGGGCACTGGGGGTCGAGTCCGGGGCAGGCGTTCATCTGGACGCACGCCAACCGGCTGATCAACCACTACGACCTCGACATGATTTATATGTCGGGCCCAGGTCATGGCGCCCCGGGCATGCGCGGGCCGGTGTACATCGACGGCAGCTACAGCGAGCGCTATCCCGACATCTCCCTCGACGAAGCGGGGCTTCAGCGCTTTTTCAAGATGTTTTCCTTCCCGGGCCACGTTGGCAGCCACTGCACGGCCGAAACGCCAGGCTCGATCCATGAAGGCGGCGAACTGGGCTACGTGCTCTCCCACGCCTGCGGTTCGGTTTTCGACAACCCAGAGCTGATCACCCTGGCCTGCGTGGGGGATGGAGAAGCGGAAACCGGGCCGCTGGCCACCAGCTGGCACATCAACAAATTCCTCAACCCGATCCGGGATGGAGCCGTGCTGCCGGTGCTGCACCTCAACGGCTACAAAATCGCCAATCCTTCGATCCTCAGCCGCATCCCCCACGGGGAGCTGGAAAACCTGATGCGGGGCTATGGCTGGGAGCCTCTGTTTGTGGAGGGCTCCGAGCCCATGGCCATGCACCGCCAGATGGCGGTGGTCATGGAGCAGGCGGTATTGACGATCCGGCAGATCCAGGACACCGCCCGCAGCAGCGGCAACGCCGAACGCCCCCATTGGCCGATGCTGGTGCTGCGCTCACCAAAGGGCTGGACCGGTCCGGCGGAGGTGGACGGCCACAAGCTCGAAAACTTCTGGCGCTCCCACCAGGTGCCGATCCCCGATGTGAAGACCAACCCGAAGCACCTGCAGCAGCTGGAGGCCTGGTTGAAGAGCTATCGGCCCTGGGAATTGTTTGACGAAACCGGAGCCATCCGACCTGAGATCCGCTCCCTTTCTCCCAAGGGGGAGCGGCGCATGGGTTCCAATCCCCACACCAACGGCGGCGTGCTGCGGCGCCATCTGGTGTTCCCCGATCTAGCCAACTACGCCGTGGCGGTGGAGAGCCCCGGCACGCGTGTCCATGCCAACACCGCTCCGTTAGGCGAACTGATCCGCGATCTCATTCGCCTCAACCCCAAGGCCTACCGGCTGTTCGGACCGGATGAAACCGCCTCCAACCGCTTGCAATCGGTGTATGAGGCGAGCAAAAAGGTGTGGATGGCGGACTATCTGCCGGAGGACCTCGATGGCAGTGAGCTGTCCCGCGATGGGGCAGTGGTGGAGATGCTGTCGGAACACACCCTGGTGGGGATGCTGGAGGGATACCTGCTCAGCGGACGCAATGGCTTCTTCCACACGTATGAGGCCTTTGCCCATGTGATCGCCTCGATGTACAACCAGCACTGCAAATGGCTGGAACACTGCGAGGAGATCCCCTGGCGAGAACCAGTGGGTGCCTGGAACTGCCTGATTTCCTCCACGGTGTGGCGCCAGGACCACAATGGCTTCACCCATCAGGATCCGGGGTTCATCGACCTGGCGGGCAACAAGAAAGGCAGCATCACCAGGGTCTACCTGCCGGCTGATGCCAACTGCCTCTTGGCGGTGGCGGAACAAGCCCTGCAGGAGACCAACGTGGCCAACCTGATCGTCTCGGACAAGCAGCAGCACCTGCAGTATCTGACGCTGGAGGAGGCGCGCCGTCATGTGGCCAAGGGGGCAGGCCTGTGGGAATGGGCCTGCAACGACGAGTGCGGCGCCGAGCCGGATGCCCCGGATGTGGTGCTGGCCTCCGCCGGTGACATTCCGACCAAGGAATGTTTGGCAGCCATTGAACTGCTTCGGGAACGGATTCCAGCCCTGAAGGTGCGGTACGTGAATGTGGTGAATCTGTTCGCCTTGGCATCACCCCAAAACCATCCCCACGGCCTGAGCGATGCGGATTTCACCAGCCTGTTCACTCCAGACAAGCCAGTGATCTTCAATTTCCACGGCTACCCGTGGTTGGTGCATCGCCTCACCTACAACCGCCCCAATCACAGCAACTTCCATGTGCGGGGTTACAAGGAGCGAGGCAACATCAACACCCCCTTGGAGCTGGCGATCAGCAACCAAATCGATCGCTTCAATTTGGTCATTGATGTGATCGATAGGGTCAAAAACCTTGGGTCACGTGCTGGCCATTTAAAGGAGCAGATGAAAGACGAGATCCAGAAGCACCGTGCCTATGCCTACGAAAACGGAACGGATGCTCCTGAGATCAACAACTGGCGCTGGAGCCTCGGCCTCTCCTCTTGATTGGACTGCGCCAAAAGTCAGTAAGACGACGTTATCAACACGCAATCCGGAGGCCGGACAGCGCATCCACACTCACTCACCACTCGGCTTTCATGAACACTTCCCCTACCCAAGGCCACGACATACGCGGCTTCTTCACCTCAGAACGATCGCTGCGTGAGGTTGGCAAGTCGATCTGGAAGGCGCAGACCCTAACGGCAGAGATCACCTACGCCGAGCAGGCATGAGTGGTCTCACCCTGGTGATCAACTTGGGGAGCTCCAGCCTGAAGGCAGCCCTGCTTGAGTCCAACGGGGGCAGCCTCTGGCGCGGTGAGCGAAACCTGGCGGCTGGAGAAGAGCTAGAGACGGCACTGGAGAGCTGGATGGCCCCGGCCCTTGGGCCACATCGCAACTCGATTGCCCGGATTGGCCACCGGGTTGTACACGGTGGGGAGCGATTCACGGCAGCCACACGGATCGATGCCGAAGTTGAGCAGGTCTTGCATCAGCTCATCCCACTGGCACCGTTGCACAATCCAGCGGCACTGATTGGAATCCACTGGGCGCGCCAATGGGCTCGGGGATTGGCCCCAGAACCGAGCCAATGGGCCTGTTTTGACACCAGCTTCCACAGCACCTTGCCGGAAGCGGCACGCACCTACGCCCTAGCGGAACAACTGAGGCAGAAGGGCTTCCGTCGCTTTGGCTTCCACGGCCTTAACCATCAGCACGTCAGTGAAACGGTGATGGAGCAGTGGTATCAGCAGGGAAGGGAACCCAGCCAACTTCGGCTCATTAGTGCCCACCTTGGCGCTGGTGCTTCGCTGGCGGCCATAAGCGGTGGTCGCTGCATCGACACCACCATGGGCTACACCCCCATGGAGGGGCTGGTGATGGCCACCCGCAGCGGCAGTGTTGACCCAGGCCTGCTGCTGGAGCTGATGCGTGAAGGACTCACAACCTCAGAGATCACGGCGCAACTTCAGCAGAGTGGAGGGCTGAAGGGGCTCTCAGGCCTCAGCGGAGACATGCGCGAGATCCGAGCCCAGGTGCTTGCGGGCCATAGCGGTGCTCAGTTGGCCCTCGCCGTATTCCGCCACCGGTTGCTGCAGGGCATCGGAGCAATGGCGGCCAGCCTTGGAGGCGTGGATGTGCTCGCCCTCAGCGGCGGCATCGGGGAACACGACCAGGCCCTACAGACCGAGCTGAAACAGATGCTGGATTGGATACCAGCCCTAGACCTTCAGGTGATTCCCGCTGATGAGGAGGGAATGATTGCGCGTTTGTGCAAACGCGCGGAGGCTGATTTTGCAGAAGATCAGCCTCGATCCAGCAGCGGAGACGTTGATGCAGCGCTCATCTGACAAAGCATTGGACAGCCAATGGTCCATCTCCTGCAAACATCGCCTGGGTCATGTCGCCCTACGGGTGCAAGACATGGAGCGGGCTAAGCGCTTTTATCTCGGCCTCGGCCTGCGGCTGACCTGGGAAGCTGATGACTGGTGCTATGCCCAGTGGCCAACGGGTGAGGGCATTGCACTGCTCAGCCCGGACTACATAGCAGCGGGCCCGCACGTCGCCTTTCACCTGCAGAACCGCTCCGAAGTGGAGCAGATGCGCAAGCATCTGCAAGCGCAGGGACACACCTGCGGCCCGGTGCATGACCACCGCGACAGCAGCGCATCGTTTTATCTGCAAGATCCTGAGGGCAACTGGCTCGAAATACTCCACGAGCCCAAAGGCGGTTTTCCCTCCAATGTCGGAGCTGAGCCAATCCCTTTGAACGACTCGTGACGGCACATGGGCTCAGGTAGATCAACCATTGACTCTCGTGTTGACGAGCGATGAGGCACGGAGTCAGCAACAGCAACCGACAGCAGCTGAAACAGGACCCTCACACGCAGCCCCCCTACCCCACCAAATCAAATGACCAATACAGAAGACCCAAATGAACACAAAGACCGGAGCTTTAACGATCAATCAGAGGACGGAGGGCGAGTGATCAAAGGCGCCTCAATTTCACGCTCCAAACTGGCCAAGGCCTGCGCCCGAGTTTGAAGGATCAGCTGCGTTAGTCGAGCGACAGCGCCTTCACCCATAGCCTCCGCATCAATGCCCTCAAAGGCCTCTTTAAAGACAAAATCCAACTTTCGGATCAAAGACTCTCGGGCTTGTCGAACCGCAAGACGTTGACTTTCACGCGACATAAGAAGAACTCAGAAAACAACAAACGATGCGCCCATTGGCGCAACAAGAGGTGAATCACCCAAACAGTTGAATGAATCAAAAGGACGACAACTCCACAAGAAGAGACTGGTTCAAATGGCATGCATTGACCGCCTCATCCAAGAACTCATCATCTTGCTGCTCGGTGAGCTGGAGCTGCTCAAATCCAGCATGGAATTGCTCCCTTAAGAGCGACACAGAATATGGAAAATCCCAAAACAGCAATGGTTCATACGCAGCCGCCTGAAGGCTGAGATTCACATACGGACCAAGCCCCTGCCCATCCAAAAGGTCACCGCCATAACGCACGTAAACATGAGCAAGCAGACAATGCGGATGTTGAGCCGCCAGCATCCTGATCCGGCGCTGCCATTCCTTGGAAACGCCACTGGGTGGCGTGTGAAGAGAGCCGGGAAAGCAAAACAGATCGTGATCCAAAGCATCGGATCGCATCAGCGCAGGCCAGGGAATCGCCGTGGAACCGAACGCCTTCGCAATGGGAGGCGCCAAAGCCTCGAGCAACCGATAGCCGGGGGCCAATCCACGGATCAGCCCTGCGATCTGGCGAGGGGTCGCGCGACCATCCAGGAACTGATGCAAAAAGCCCATGGCTTCAGCCTCTGGATGAGCTTCAGCGAGACGGCGATGCAACCGTTGCAGACGCGGCCCGTGGCTCACCTGAAAAGAGGCAACAGAGCTATCGCGCTGCCCGTTCAAGGCTCCACCCGAAAGCGAAAAGGAATGCATAAAGCAAGCCTCAAACCATAACCACGATATAACGCTACCATTATTTTGGTAATTTTGAATCAGCGCAATGGGCAAGAGCCTCTCCCTTTATCGATTGATGGTCATCGCCCCGAACCTCAGCGGCGATGGTCAGCTGAATGAACTGATGCTGGAGCAGCGCAAGGCAGCAAAAGCAATCCAAATCTGGTTTTTACCACTGAGCTTGGCCAGGCAGGCTTGGCCTGCAGAGCATGGCGAAGCCGTGCTCTGCAGGCATCGACGCCAAGCTGATTGGCTCCAGATCCGATTTGGAGGAATAATCAGCCAAATCGACGTCAGTCCCAGCTGGCTGGAGACTCACGCCACGGCATTGCCGCCCAAAGGTGTTGCTGGGAACATTAGTGTTCAACCGCAGCGGTTTTAATCAACAAGCGCTGGGCATCTGCCAGGGGAATCCCAACAGACAAAAGCGCTTGAGTGAAATCTTCGCAAAAGAATGCCAAAAGATCAGTGCAATCAATTCCGATGGCATGAAGATCACTCTTCATGGCCTTGAGAATTGAAAGGGTGAGCGGCAAGGCCTTCTCGCAAATGTGCACGATCTGTGAATGGATCTGCTCCCCCATGGCCTGCAACCAGCACTCCGCATAATTCAAGTGCTTCGTTTCATCATCAATCACAGCAACCGTGATCGCTCGAGCATACGGATCAGCTACCGGTAGATAAGCGCGATATGCAGCTACTGCAAAACACTCAATAATCAGCCCCTGCAAAACCAGGCAACCAACAACATCCCTTGAATTCTCCAAAGCACGGAACAGACGTTCCAAGGCAGCGAACAACGACTTTCCGGTTGCCATCGACGGCTTCACGCCCAGGTTTCGACCACAGGAGGAGAAATCAACGGTGTGACGCCCCTCCATCGCGGCAAGCATCAGGAGATGTTCCTCATCTTCAGGGATCAGACGCGCAAGGGAGCGGAAATGACGGTCCGCAAGGGCCTCTCCCACAATCACCAAGGCGTTCACCCTGCTGTAGGCATCGCAATAAGACGACGACTTGTAATCGATCATGACCTCAAAATCAAAAAGAAATGGGGTGGTTCAATGCGCGATGTGCCTCATGCCATCGATCGGCAAGAACCATGGACTTGCAGTCTTCAAACCAAGGACCACCCAAGGTGTAATGAAGAATGCGTGCATCTGGAGGCACTGGCTGAACACCAACAAGCACATTCCACTGGGGTGGAAGAGAACCAATCTCTTCATCTTTCAACCAGCACAATTGGTGCAAATGCAAACCCGAAGCTGAGTTCACCAACTCGGGAGTAAGCACCCGACAACGAGAACAGTTGAACAACATCACAGAAGTCCAGTTCTTGCGCTCGTAGGGCGTTTGAGTTTCACCCTGAAACTTCAGGCCTGCCTCGCAGTGATGCCGATGCTTTACAAGCTGAATGGCGTATTGGTGATCGCGAAGGTCCCAGAGCTCAGCGATGTCACCAAGACAAACCATATCTGCATCAATAAAAAGGGCCCAGCCCTCGAAATTGCACAACCACGGGACGAGAAAACGTGAGAAAGAAAATTCGGTGCTTTGGAGAGGATTTTTGGGCCGTTGATACACCCCCTCCAGTTGACTCAGCCTCACCTGTGCAATTTGAACCGGGCGACTGGCATTCGCTTGAATCGAGTCTGTGAGGACATTGACTGCGACACCCTCTCGGGAATCAAAGCC
>JADHMX010000067.1 GCA_016779825.1 Synechococcus sp. BS301-5m-G53
AGTAGCGCAGGCCCGCAAGGATGCCCTGATGGCACTGCAGCAGCCAATTTCGGCGGAACGCAACAGCCGCTGGGTCGGGCGCACCGTTGATGTACTGATCGAGCAGCACAACCCCCAGACCGGCGAGATGATCGGCCGCTGTGCCCGCTTTGCCCCCGAGGTGGATGGCGAAGTGCGCGTCCAACCGGGCGCTGATGGTCAGCAGGCCGCACCTGGCAGCCTGGTGCCGGTGGAGATCACCGGAGCCGACATCTACGACCTCAGCGGGCGAATTGTTGGTGCACGCGCCATGGTGGCCGCAGCGAGACGCCAGGGTTGACCCTTCTCCAACTGCGAGCCGAGCAACAACGCCAGCTTTTTCTGATTGCCTCCGGCGTGAGCACGGCTGGATCGTTCGCCGGCATCACCGCCAAGGGCTGGATTTTGATGAAAGGGGGCGTTGATCCCTTCGTGCTGGCCCTGAACTTCGCCGCGTTGTCGCTGCCCACCCTTCTGGTGAGTGGTCCTGCAGGGGTGCGCACCGACCGCGTGGGCTGTGAACAGGTTCTGGTGCAGGCCCAGTGGGCGCTGCTGGCCGCCTCGGCTCTGGGAGCCATGGCCATACCCCTTTTGGAGGGCACGGCCCAGGTGTTACTGCTGCTGTTCAGCACCCTGCTGGTGGGAATCGCCGGCGCCTACGAGCTGACAGCCCGCAACAAATACTGCTCGATCCTGGTGGAGCAGCCCGAACAGCTGGCGGGGTACCTCACAAGCTTTTCCGTGGTGTTCAACGTGGGCAAGTTGGTGGGACCTCCGATCGGCGGTTTGTTGCTGGCGGCTACGGGCCCGGCATGGGCCCTCGGAATTGATGCGGCCAGCTATCTACTGCCGATCGCCAGTGTGATGTTCTTGCTCAGCCCGAATCGGGATCAAGAAATCCGCAGCAGCGGTGGCCAGGACGCCAGCTTGCTGAATGCCTGGCGCCACTGCGGCAGCACCCTGCAGGGGGTGCTCAGCTTCACCGCGGTTCTCTGTCTGATCGGGTTCTATCACCCGGGCCTGGCGCCATTGATCGCCTTCGAGCAACTCGGAGCTAAGCCCACGGACCTTGGGCTGTTCACCAGCGTGCTGGCGGCCGGCAGCATCGTGGGCGGCCTGATCTTGCAGCGCAACAGCCAACGTTTCTGCCAGCGCCCGTTCCTCACTCTGGGGGGCTTTGGCTTGATCACCGCAGTGGCCCAACTGGGGATGGCCCGCACGCCCGGGCCGGGATTCAGCCTGGCGATGGCCTTCCTGATCGGCGCCGGCACTGCAGGACTGCTAAGCAGCTGCAACTTGATCAGTCAGATCGGCTCACCACAGGTGATGCGCGGTCGCATGGCCGGACTCAGCCAGATCGCATTCCTGGGCGGAGGCGGGCTCAGCGGGTTGATGGTGGCCCTTTTGGTAATGACCACAAGCCTTTCAATGGCTTTCGCACTCAGCGGTGGCCTCAGCGCTGCTGCGGCTGTGCTCTGGATGCGAAAGCGAGGTGCGCAGCGATTGGAACCGCTCAGATGAGCTTGATTCCCTTCAGCAGCTTGGTGAGCACAAAAGCCGTCACCAAGCCAGATCCAACCAGGCCGAGATAGATGCCGACGCCCATGTGCAAGTACGGAGGTGACCACCATTAGATCAGACACCGGCCTGGGTTCAGGCCATTGCGCTTAGGGTTTGTGAACAGCTGATACCGATTGAGAGGTATCTCCAGCCGGGCTGACCGGACGTCCATCCACCAACGCCCGACGCCATGCGCGCTCTCTTTGTTTATCCCGAGTTCCCGAAGACCTTCTGGAGCTACGAGAAGATCCTCGAGCTGGTGAACAGGAAGGTGCTGCTGCCTCCCCTGGGGATGGTGACTGTGGCGGCGCTGCTGCCCCAGGACTGGGAGATGAAGCTAGTGGACCGCAATGTGCGGGAGGTGACAGAGGAGGAATGGAATTGGGCCGAGCTCGTGATCATCTCGGGGATGATCGTCCAGAAGGACGACATGGCCGTGCAGATCGGCCAAGCCAAACAGCGTGGCCTGCCAGTGGCCATCGGCGGTCCCTTCGCCAGTTCCACCCCAGATGCACCAGAACTGGATCTCGCTGATTTCAAGATCCTCGATGAGGGGGAGATCACCCTGCCGATGTTCCTGGAGGCCCTGGAACGAGGCGAGACCAGTGGACGTTTCACCTCCGAAGGCGAGAAGCCGGACGTCACCGCCACGCCGATTCCCCGCTTCGATCTGCTACAGCTGGACGCCTACGACTCGATGAGCGTTCAGTTCTCGCGCGGCTGCCCGTTCAACTGCGAGTTCTGCGACATCATCGTTCTCTACGGCCGCAAGCCCCGCACCAAAACACCTGAGCAATTGGTGGCGGAGCTGCAGTACCTCTACGACCTGGGCTGGCGGCGCTCCATCTTCCTGGTGGACGACAACTTCATCGGCAACAAGCGCAACGCCAAGCTGCTGCTGCCGCAGATCCGCGCCTGGCAAGAAGAGCGTCAATATCCGTTCAGCTTCGCCACGGAAGCCTCCGTGGACCTGGCCGACGACGAGGAGATGATGCAGATGATGCACGACGCCCGCTTCGAGAGCGTGTTCCTGGGCATCGAAACCCCGGATGAGGCCAGCCTGGAGACAGCCCGCAAGGTGCAGAACACGCGCAATCCGCTGGATGCCGCCGTGGACCGGATCACGGCCAATGGCATCCGGGTGATGGCGGGCTTCATCATCGGCTTCGACGGCGAGAAGGATGGCGCCGGCGGCCGAATCGTCGACTTCGTCACCCGCACCGGCATCCCCGCCGCGATGATGGGCATGTTGCAGGCCTTGCCCAAGACAGCGCTCTGGGCGCGATTGGAGCGGGAGGGCCGCCTGATTCAGGGGGAGGACGCCGCCAAGGGCGTGAACCAGACCAACCTGCTCAACTTCGAGCCCACCCGCCCCATCCGCGACATCGCCAACGAATACGTGGAAGCCTTCTGCGCCCTCTACGAACCCAATGCCTACATGGATCGGGTCTACAGCTACTACCTGAAAATGGGTGCTCCCCGCTGGAAAACTGCAGCCAAGCTGCCGACCTGGATTGATATCAAGGCGTTGAGCACAGTGGTCTGGCGCCAAGGCATCAAACGAGATACCCGTAGCCGCTTCTGGAAGTACATGTTCGGCATGGCCCGCCACAACCCTGCTCTGCTCGAACAGTTCTTGGTGGTCTTGGCCCATAACGAGCACTTCCTCGAATACCGCTCGATCGTTCAGCAGGAAATCCGCGAACAACTTGAATCCCTGCCGCCGGAAGAACCCACCACGCAGAAAGAGCTTCAGCCTGTCTAGGGATCAGTCCTGCACATAGCTCGTTCCATCCCGCAGGCACTGCTCGGCCTTCTGCAGTTCACGCCCCAGATACAAGGCATGATCCAGCCGGCTGACGGGATGGGGGCCATCGCCCTCCGTGAGTTGGATGCCCAGCTGCTTGGCTGTACTGCCGCGGTAAGTGGCTGAGGGGCGCCGGGGAGCATTGCCGCCGTCGCAGCGCAACACTTCGCCGGTTTCGGAATCTCGAGCCAGTCCCTTGTCGTC
The DNA here is from genome assembly GCA_016779825.1 of Synechococcus sp. BS301-5m-G53. Taxonomy (GTDB): domain Bacteria; phylum Cyanobacteriota; class Cyanobacteriia; order PCC-6307; family Cyanobiaceae; genus Parasynechococcus. Next base: position 3,590 of record JADHMX010000067.1, read on the forward strand.
AATGGTGTTGCCGTAGTGCTCCAACACCAGTTCGGACGCATCACGATCCAGTTTGATCAGGAAATAGCCACTCGGATCCAAGGCGATAAAGCGCTGGGACAGGCGCTGATCCAGGGCATCCATCTGCGCAGCGGTGGATGCCGGTGCTTCCGGGGTGGTGGTCATGCTTTCAACCTACAAAGCCAAGGCGGGAGGTTCCGCTTTGAAGGGCAGCTCCGCATTGATGGCGTCAATCTCCTCCAACATCAGGCCATTCACCTTGGGCAACCAAGTGCGAATCAGCTGATCCATCTGGGGCTGGTACCAGCGATGCAGGCTGGCGTGGGGACGTGCCACAAAGCCTCTGCGGCGTTTGTGACTGCCACCGGCACCAGGGTCAAAACTGACGACGCCATTGGCCAGGGCCCATTCGATCGGAGCGTAGTAACAGACTTCGAAGTGAAGACAATCAACCTCCTCGTGGCTGCCCCAGTAGCGGCCCCAGAGCTGACGGCCGTCCTGCACGCACATCGACATCGCCACCGGATCGCGAGGATCTCCACGGTGGGCGGAAAAAAGCACCAGCTGATCGCGGTGCAGCCGTGCCAACGCTTCAAAAAAGCCCTCCTCCAGGTATTTGCTGCCCCACGGTCCCCAGCGCGCACAGTGCTGCTCGTAGAAGCGATGCATGGTCTGCAACAGCTCTAGGTCCAGCTGGTCGCCGCTGAGGGGCGTCACCGTGATCCCGGCCTTGGTGACGGCCTTGCGTTCCCGCTTGATGTTGCGGCGCTGGTTGGCATTGAAGCCCTTGAGGTAATCCTCAAAATTCTGGTCGTCGCCGCGGCTCCACAGGCTCTGCTGGTTCAGCCAGGCGGCACAGCCGGCGGCCTCCGCCAGGGGCCGCCACTGCGGATCCACATAAAGGAAATTGCAGCTGAGGATGCCGTTCTGTTCGCAGAAGCGATCGATCACCCGCAGCAACTCACGGGTGAGAAGAGCCTCGTCTTCTCCAGATCGCACATGGAAGCGGTAGCCCAGCACGGGGCTGACCGGGCTCATGCCCAGGAGCTTGGGGTAGTAGCGCAGCCCCAGATCCGCCGCCAGACGAGCAAAGGTCTGGTCGAATACAAACTCGCCATAGCTGTGGCCCTTGAGGAACAGCGGAGCCACCGCAATCGGGCTGTCATCCCGCCAGAGGGCCAGATGCAGGGGCTGCCAGCCCTGGTCGGGGATGGTGCTTCCGGAGCTTTCCAGAGCCTCAAGCCAACTCCAGCGGTAAAAGGGGATCGCATCGTCTCCCACCAGACTGTCCCACTGCTGCTCCGGAATCTCATTGATGGAGCGATGCCAGCGGGCCGTAAGTGGCGTCATTGCGACGGTGCCTTTGGCCTTCGTGCAATGACCTTAACCAGGGCGTTGCATGGACTGATTAGGACGACAAGGGCGTTCCCGATCGGATCCTTTGGTAACGAAGAAGCCACTCGCCTTGGCCGAGGTCCTCAACGCCCTCGGACTGCCAAGCCCCCGGTTGCCTTAAGGCAGCAGATAACGGCGTATCCGTGCATGGCAGCCAACTGAAGCGGCCGCCAAGGAGCTGGGGCACCAGGGTGAGCTGAAGAGCATCGACGCAATCGGCCCGCAACAGGTCGGCGCTGAGTTGAGCGCCACCCAGGAGCACCAGACGCTCAATCCCAGCCGCCCTAAGTGCCTTGAGCCGCTCGGGCCAGGCTGGCGCCAGAGGGAACCAACGATCAAACCCCTCATCCACGGGTTGAGGAGCCAACAACCAACGCTGAAGCGGCTGGTCAAAGAAGCGCCAGTCGCTCGAAAAGTCGGGCGATCGGCTCACCACCACGGCAGCCGGCTGCTCCGCTCTTCCCTCCTGTCGGCGTTGCTCCAGCAACTGAGGGTTGCGGATCAAGCAGGTGCACTGATGTTCTCGCAGGGTTCCGGCACCGATCAGACAGGCATCCGCCCAGGCGAGCGCCTGCTCCAGAGCGCGACGGTCACCCTCACCCCCCAGCTGAGCGGCACCCCCTTCCGGCGGCGCCAAGCGGCCATCGAGGCTGATGGCCAGTACAAGTCGGACTAAGGGGCGTTTCAGACGGCCGCCACGGCATCGAGTGCGGCGGGTGACATCTCCAGCTGCGGCGCTTCCGCATAGACCTCAGCCGCATTGTTCGGGCTCTCCTGCAGCCGCACCTTGTGCAGGCTGGCGCCGATGGCCTTGATCGGACTGGAGAGCCGGTCGGCGATGTGCAGCGCGATGTTCTCCGCCGTAGGCACGCACTCCTCAAAGAACGGAACGTCCTTGTTCAGGAAGGTGTGGTCAAAGGGCTCCACCACCAGATCGTCCACAAGACGCTGCAGGGCGGAGAGGTCGCAAACCATGCCGGTGCGGGGATCGATCTCACCGCGCACGGTCACATCAACCAGATAGTTGTGTCCGTGGCCGTGGGGACGGGCACACTTGCCATAGATCGCTTCGTTCTCCTCCTGACTCAGCTCCGGACGAGCCAGTCGGTGGGCAGCGGCGAAGTGGGTGCGGATGGTGAGGAAGGCGTCCATGGGATGTCCGAGATAGTCGGCCCAAAGGCCCGGTTGTTCGTAGAGGCGCAGCGCCGTAATCGGCAGATGCGGGCTGAGACGCTGCCAGATCGCCCGCACCAAGGCTTCAGTGGTTGGGAGGCAACCTTCAGAGGTGGAAACGTCAAATTCCGGCCAGGCCTCATTAAGGAAGCGGAAGTCCAGCTGGCCGGTCACCTCTTGGCGGATGGCGTGCTTCACCTCCGAGAGGTTCAGCACCATGCCGTCGGCATCCAGACCACCGGCCATGGACACGATCAGCTCGTAGTTGTGTCCATGGCCAGGAGCCAACGCGCAGGGCCCGAAACGGGCGGCGTTGTCGTCGGCGGAGAGCTCGGGCAGCCAATAGCGATGGCTGGCACTGAAACAGGCCCGCCGGGTAATGACACATCCACGACCTTGGCCGTGCCGTGCTGGTGACTTCGTTTCAGTCATGTGACGTTCCGGCCGCGAGGCATCCTAATGAGCTAAAGCCGATTCCGAGTCATGGCGGATTCCACCCCCACCCTCAAACAACACCTCGGTGGGCGCAGCCTGTATCTGGTGGGAATGATGGGCAGCGGCAAGACCAGCACCGGGCGGCCGCTGGCCGAACGTCTTGGCTACGGCTTTGTTGATGCCGATGCTGTGATCGAACAGGCGGCAGGCTGCAGCATCCCTGAGATCTTTGAGCGGGATGGCGAAGCAGGCTTCCGCAAGCTGGAAAGCCAGGTGCTCAGCGCCATCAGCCAGCGCCACTCCCTGGTGGTGGCCACCGGCGGCGGCGTGGTGACACAACCGGAGAACTGGGGGTTGCTGCACAGCGGGATCGTGATCTGGCTGGATGTGGTCCCCGATCAGTTGCTGCAACGGCTGAACGCCGACAGCACCGTGCGTCCGCTGCTGCAGACCGGCGATCCCGAGGCGGCTCTCAACGCGCTGTTAAACGAGCGCCGTCCCCTCTATGCCGAAGCCGATCTCACCGTGGTGATCAACGACGAAGCCCCAGAAACGGTCGCTGACGGGATCCTGCAACTGCTGCCAAGCCTGCTCAAGGATCCGACCCAACCACGATCCGACTGATCTCAAGCGGTGGGAGGTTCCAACCGCACCGCAAACCACTGCAAGGTCATCCCGGGGCTGATCTCCAAATCACAGGCCGTATCGATCAACCGCTGGGCCGCTGATTCCACGCTGGGTTGATCCGCCAGATCGGCCGGCAACTGATCAAGGCTGCGCAACCAACCGCTCAGCCATGTCAACGTGTCGGCAGCGCTGAGCAGCTGCTCCGGCTTGCCGGGCTCCAGCACCACGTAGTCATCAAGGGCACGGATCAGGGGATCAGACATGGAACGGCGGTTGTGGATGCTGCTGATCGGCCTCACCATCCTGCTCAGTGGCGGCCCCGCCTGGGCCCAGGCAGGTCTGGAGCAGCGGTTGAACAACTGGCCCGACTGGAGCCTGCCAGCACCATTGCCGCGGCCCTCGAATCGGGACGACCTGATTTACCCCGACTGGTTTGCCGGGCTCTGGCAGGTGGAGAGCGTTGATCTCGATGCCCCAAACGACCCACCGCTGCTCCATCAGGCACGGTTTCAGGCCGACCAGCGCGGCCGCCTGGTCGGCGATCGCAGCTTCAACGCCACGGCCATCGGTCGTGCTCTGCTCGGCGACCAACTGCTGGGGGTGGAGGAGGACCCCGACTCCGCCAACCGTCAGATCGCCCGACTCAAAGGGGATCTCTATCTCGAAACCACAGTGACGGGCCGCCGTCAGGAGAGTCCGAGCACCGATACCTTCCTGGCCGATGAGTTGGTACTGCAGATCTTGCATGCCCCCGGCCCGCCGCGGCTGAGCCGGATCGAAACCCTGAGCCGCTACAGCCGCTGTGGCGAATACATCTGCGCCGAACAGTGGCAGGGGCGCTACGCCTCACCGGGCGAGAGTCTGCGGGATCAGGCCATCGCCCAGCACCACTATCAATTGCGCTTCACACCTCTTCCAGGGTCCGCTCCATCAATTTGAGTTCGATCTGATCGCGCCACTGAAACAGGGGCTGCAGCTTGGGGTGATCACTCAACCCAGGCACGCCCTTGCCAGCCAGGGCTAACCCCGCAGAGGAGGGGAAGCGCAGCAACGACAGCTGAGCGGCAACGGCGATGTCCGCCAAGGTCATGCTGTCGCCCACCAACCAGGGACTGGCCTGCACGGATGTAGCCAGCTGCTCGAGGCTGGCCAGCAGCTCGGTGCGTTCCTTCTGATTCACCAGTTCGGTGATGTTGCTGACCCAACCGCCGGGGATCACACCCATCACCGACCGCACGGGGTCGGGCAGATCGTCGGGCAGCAGGGCCACCCGCAGCTCGGGATCCAGCGCCGCGGCCTGCACCAGGGAGGATCGGCCCGCCATCGCCAGGGTGGTGTCGGCCCAGTCCTCCAGCAGATGCACTTGAGCGGCCTGGCGTGGATCGGCAGGGATCAGGGCGGGATCGGGCTCCCGTTGATCCAGATGCAGCGCGATAGCGCTGGAGTCGGCAATCACTTGATCGCCATCCACCAACACAGGGACCTGGCGCTGACCGGACAGGCGGAACACAGCCACCTGGCCGACGCCAGGGGTCACCTCCACGGTGCGGAAACTCAGCCCCTTGGCCTGCAGCACCATCCGCACCTTGAGGCAGAAGGCGGAATGGCGGAATTGATGCAGCTCCAACATGTCCAAAACAGCCATGGGCCCGGCAGAGTAGCCAGCAGATTCGCGAGCTCGCCAGAACCATGCGGGAGTTTTTCCTCAACGTCTCCCGTTACCCCCGCTACCTGGTGGCCTTCACCCTTGGGGTGATGAACTCCGTCGCCGAACCCCTGGCCGCACGCCGCAGCAATCCGGTCACGGCCGTGGCCTTGATCGGCGCCCTGATCA
>JADHMX010000068.1 GCA_016779825.1 Synechococcus sp. BS301-5m-G53
TACGGATGATCGGGTGAGCGCTCGCGGTAAGTGACCAGTTCCGTCGAGCACAGATTCGCCACCAGTCGGGCGGTCTGCTGTTCAACGCTGAGCCCACCACAACGAAAGCGACGGCTGATCCCGGGGACCAGGAAACGAATCAGTTGGGTGGGCACCAGTGAAAGCTCAAGCGGCTGCAGCCTCGGTACTGCCTGCCCGCTGACGGCGGGTGAGGAAACCAAACAGCACTTTGCCAATCGCGGCAACAAGATTGCCTTCCAGCTCCTTGAACATGTTCATGTTCAGATGGAAAGCATGATTGGCTTCTTCGACGATGCGGTCGGCTGTGGCCTGATCGATCGGAAGACTATCCATCGCAGCGCGATAGTTGGTCTTGAACGCCTTCTCATCGGCGATGTCATCGAAGACGTAGAAACGAAGACCGTCGTCACCATCCATGTTCATCGCTTTCTGCGCGATGTTCTTGAGGATCTGACCACCGGAGAGATCACCGAGATAACGGGTGTAGTGATGGCCGACCAAGAGCTCAGGGGACTCCTTCGCTACGGCATGGATCCGTTCAACGTAAGCCGCTGCGGACGGAGAGGGTTGGATTTGCTCTTTCCAACCCGCACCGAAGTAATAGGCAAGATCTTGCTCGAGAGATTCGCGACGATTGAGCTCTTTCTTGCCAATCGGTCCAACAATCGGATGATCGCCCAGCTTGTCGATCTCCTCTTCCATCGCCTCGTAGACGAAATAGAGGTCTGCAACAAGCTTGCGATAGCTGGATTTGTCGACGACACCCTTCAGGAAGCAGCTCACAAAGCCGGTGTTTTCGGCCATGGTGTGGGACTTTTTCGTGCCTTCACGAATCTGGGCAGCCAGTGCAACGGACATGAATGCTTGTGATTGGACCGATAGGAAGACCCTATAAGCAGTCCACGTAAGGGTGGACATGAGCGTTGCGAAGGGTTACGCCGCTGTATCGGACGAAGCATTCCCATCAAACAGTTCGAACAGCTCGCGACAGATCTGCTGAAGCTGCGTGACCTGCGGCTGCTGGGGCAAGTGGGAGCCTTCTGGCATCCATTCACCGACCGTGGCGAGGCGCCAGCGTTCGCCGTCGTAGGTCATGCCCCGCATCAAGACACCAAGCAGGCGGAGCTGTTCGTCACCTCGCTCCGTGCTGATGCGCAATTGCATCAGCAAACTGCGGCACTCCAAGCGTGGACTCCAGCCAGGGAAGTGAAAGGAGAGATCGAGCGATTCCGTTTCACTCCACTGCCGGGTTTGCGGATCGTCCCTCCAAGGGCTGAGGTTGGCCTTGGCAGCAGGAAACTGGCGACGCACAAGCGTGATCGTGGATGCCAGCGCTCGCATCCGATCCACGCTGTGTACCGACTCGCCCGCGTTCACTGCAACCTCCGCATTCCGCACAGTGTGAAGGGAGATGGAAGAAGCCGCCGTTACGGTTGGCCGAGGTTCACGAAACCATGACGCAACCGCTGCACCTGGGCCTGCTGGGCGCCATGCCAGAGGAGATCGGCTCGGATCTCAGCCACCTGAAGAATCTGAGCTGCAGCAACCACGGAGACCTAGCAATCCACAGGGGATCGTGGAGCGACACGGTGCGCCTCAGCCTGGCCTGGAGCGGTTGGGGCAAGGTGAGCGCTGCGCGGGCCGCCACACGCCTGCTCGCCAGCGATCCCAGCATCGATCTGCTGGTGTTCACCGGTGTTGCCGGCGCTGCCGATCCGGCTCTGCGTCAGTGGGATGTGGTGTTGGCCGATGCCGTGGTGCAGCACGACATGGATGCCCGGCCCCTCTTCCCACGGTTCACGCTGCCAGCACTGAACAAGGATCGGCTCCAACCACAGCCGGCTTGGTTCCACTGGGCCAAGAGCGCTCTGCTGGAAGCCCACGACGCGGGTGAGCTGGCTGGTTTCGCAAAGCCCAGCAATGGGCTGATCGCCACAGGGGATCGCTTCATCGGCGATCCGGCGGTGCTGCAAAAACTGCGGGATGCCCTTCCGGATCTGCGGGCCGTTGAAATGGAAGGTGCGGCCGTGGCACAGGTGGCCGAGCAGGAGGGCGTCCCCTGGTTGGTGCTGCGGGTGATCTCCGATGGTGCCGATGAAGCAGCGGCCCAGAGCTTCGAAGACTTCGTTAGGCGCTACGAACAACAGGCCTGGCGACTGATTGAGGCCCTGCTGAAGCGCTGCGGTGACGCGCCCCCACAATGCGGATGACGCCTGTACTGAACCGGTTGATGCGGTATGGCCTGGTGGGGGGCACCGCCGCAGCCGTTCACATCGGCGTGCTGCTGCTGCTGGGCCAGTGGATGAGCCTGAGCCTGGCCAACCCCATCGCCTTCCTGGCCGCATCGGTGGCGGGCTACCTCGGCCATGCCCTGCTGACCTTCCGTGAAGAGACGGGAGGCCGCCAGTTCGCCCGCCGCTGGCTGCTGCTGCAGTACGTGGTCAACCTCAGTGTCTGCGCCCTGCTGCCGCTGCTCAAGGCCCCGACCCTGGTGCTGGTGTTCACACCCACGCTGCTGAATGCCCTGATCTGGAGTCGGGCGGCTCAGTTCAGTGTCAAATCCCGTCAACAACAGAATGGCCAACCACCGCTGCTCCACGCCGATGACCTCGGCCTGGCAGAAGGCGTCGATGCGGCCATCATCGATCTCGCCCGTAGCGGCCAACTCGGCGGAGCCAGCCTTCTGGTGAATGGTCCCAGTGCGGCTGATGCCGTAAAGGCCTGGCGCGACCTTGCTGATTCACCACCGCTCACCCTTCACCTCTGCCTCACCGAGGGGCATGGCCTGCCCAACTGCCCGGATCTGCCAACCGGATTCGGCAGCTTGCTGCTGGCCTCCCTCTTGCCCTGGCAGCGCCGACGCATCGCCCCCCAGCTGCGCACGGTTCTGCAGCAGCAGATCAGCCGCTACCGCCAGCTCACCGGGCTGCATCACATCCACCTCGATGGCCACCAGCACATCCAGCTTGTGCCCCTGGTGCTGGATGCCGTTCTGGACCTTGCCCCTTCCGAATCGATCACCTGGGTGCGAACGACACGGGAGCCTTTACCGGAGGGCTTATCCCTGAGGCTGTGGTGGCGCAGCCTGCAGACAGGCGGGCTGCTGAAGTGGCTGATTCTGCAGCTACTCAGCGGACTGGCCATCCCCCGCCTGCGCCGGGCCGGACTGGCAACCAACAAGCGCTTCGCCGGGGTGTTGTTCAGTGGATCGATGTTCGGAACAGCGTTTCGCCGCAGCTGGGAAAGGGCCTACAGCTCCATCACGAGCGATCGTGCTTCAAAGCCCATTGTTCTGATCCATCCAGCCCTCCCCCACGCCGCGTCGGGCATGGATCAGGAATCGTTTGAGCAGTCTGTGGCTTTTTTCACTTCGACAAACCGCCAAAAAGAGTGGGATTCAGCGCAACAGCTCTGAGCCCTGATGCACAGCGCGGACGAAATAGTGCGGCCGCCGTTTGACATCGATATAGATCCTGCCGATGTACTCCCCCAACACGCCGATACCGATCAGCTGAATGCCCCCGAGGAACAGAACCGCCACGATCAGTGAGGCATAGCCCGGCAGGTCGACACCGAAAGCCAAGGTGCGCAGCACGATCAGGGCGGCATAGACAAAGCTCAGGAGCGAGATCAGCACACCGATCACGCCCCAGACCTTCAACGGCTTCACCGTGAACGAAAAGATCCCGTCCAGGGCATAGCGCCAGAGCTTGAGGGAGCTCCAGGATGTGGTGCCGCCGACGCGGGCCACCCGGCTGTAGGCGATCTCCTCGCTGCGGTAGCCGGTCCAGGGCATCAAGCCTTTGGAGAACCGCGTGGCCTCACGCAACTGGGTCACGGCCTCCACCACCGGAGCACTCAGCAGGCGGAAGTCGCCGGCCCCCTCCTGAAGCTGGATCGAATCCACCAAGCGGTTGAACACCCGATAAAACCAAGACGCCGTGGCCACCTTCACCAGCCCCTCGGCATCGCGGTCATCCCGCACCGCAGTGACCACCTCAGCACCATTACGCCAGGCCTGCACCATCGCAGGAATCCGCTCAGGAGGGTGCTGCAGGTCGGAATCGATCAACACCGCAGCGGCACAGCATCCATTGGCGTAGTCCAGGCCCGCCAGCATCGCTGCTTCCTTGCCGAAGTTGCGGGTGAGCTCCAGCAGCGTGACCCCCTGATCGGGATGGCTCTGCTGCCAGTGGCGAATCACCCCAACGGTTGAATCGGAGGAGCCGTCATCGATCAAGACAAGGCGATCCACCTCCTGAAGCGCCAGCACCCGATCGATGAAGCGCGTGATCACCTGTTCTTCGTTGAAGCAGGCGGCCACCACCCAGAGCTGATCGCTGCCCATCCACACTGTCTGCCCGGGCTCGAACCGTAAATCAGTGGGACCGCGGATGATGAGCGGAGCATCGGCCTGGACGCTGACGGAGTCTCGGAACAACGCGGAGGTCAGCGGCATGCCTTCCTGCCAGGGGCGTTACCGCCATGAAATCGATGGCTTACGCGCCATCGCCGTGCTTGCGGTGATCCTGAACCACCTCCATGAGGACTGGCTGCCGGGGGGGTTCCTCGGCGTGGATGTGTTCTTCGTGATCTCGGGGTATGTCATCACCGCTTCGATTGAAGGTCGAGCTGGCACCTCCCTGGGCCCCTTTCTCAAGGCGTTCTATCGCCGTCGCGTTCAACGACTCGCTCCAGCCCTGGTGTTCTGCATCGCCCTGACCGGCCTGCTCACCTGTCTGTTCGTCAACAACCCAGCCAGCTCACTGATCACAGGAGCGACAGCCCTGGTGGGCGTGTCGAACCTGTACCTGCTCGGTGAAAACACCAACTACTTCAGTGCCGATGCCAGCTACAACACCTTTCTCCAGACCTGGTCGCTCGGGGTTGAAGAACAGTTCTATCTTTTCTTTCCCGTTCTGGCCTGGTGGCTGTTCCAGCGGCAGGGCAAGGGTGAAGCACGCCCGATGCTGCCTGTGCTCTCAGCGCTGAGCCTGATCTCTCTGCTGGGCTACATCCACGGCAGCATCCACAACCCCGCGAGCGCTTACTTCCTGACCCCGCTGCGCCTGTGGGAGCTGCTGACGGGTGCACTCGTCCAGCAGGGAGCCCTGCGTCGGCTTCACCTCCCCGCCATCGCCCCGGCAGGAATGCTGATCCTGAGTTTTGGGCTGAACAGCGATCCGCCGTTAGCCAGCACCGTTTTGACGGTGGCCGCCACCGCACTCCTGCTGCCGGCCCTGCAACCGCCCAGCGGTGTGAAAAGCGTGCTGAGCCTTCCCGCGCTGCGCCATCTGGGCCGGTTGTCCTATTCGCTTTACCTCTGGCACTGGAGCGTGATCTGCCTGGCCCGCTGGACCATCGGCCTTGAAGGCTGGCGCCTGCCTCTGCTCCTGCTGGTGATGGTGGGCTGCGCCGAAGCCTCCTACCGCTGGGTGGAAACGCCACTCCGGCATAACGGCTGGGCGAAGAGCACACGCGGCACCCTGCTGGGCGCAGGTGGTCTCACAGCTGGCCTTGCAGGGCTGATGCTGTGGCTGGCCCAGGATCAACGCAGTAAACAGTTCTATGTCGGCCGGCCCACCCTCAGCGTGCGGGAGGCCCTGACCCACCAGCAGATCTCCGGCAGCGCGATTTCACGTGACAACTGTCACCTGAGCAGGAACCAGAGCGTCAGCGACCCATTCGTGCAGAACCGGGCGCTGCTCTGCGTGGCCGCTCCTACCCGTCTAACCATGCCAACGGTGTACGTGGCCGGCGACAGCCATGCCTCCGCACTCATGCCACTCGAAGTAGACCTCCGGGACAGGGGGTTCGGCATCAGCCACCTCAGCATGAACAGCTGCCCCTTCCCAGCGACGCGCTACGGCCATCTCAACGAAAACTGCTCAGATGTTCAGACCCGCTGGCGCGATTGGATTCTGGACCATGCCAAACCTGGCGATTCGGTCCTGATCCATGGTTTCTGGCTGTCACATCTGAACCGCGGCATCGGCAACACCCGCGATGAGTTGCTGGGCCCTGACCGCCGCCCCGTTCGGGACAGCGACAAGAAGCGCCGCCTGTTCCTCGAGGCGATCAACAGCTTCAGCGCACGCTCCAGAGCCCGAGGCATCCACGTGCTGGTGCTGGGGGCAGGGCCCCGACTCAGACATCGCGGTCGCTGTTTGCCGGAGTGGTTCCGACCTTCAACAAGCCTCCAGGTCTGTGAACGCTCCATGCAGAGACAACTGACCCACGCTCGGGAGATGAACGCCGCGTTCCGAACCGCTTTATCCCCAACCATCACCTTCATCGACCCCATCCCTGCACTCTGTGGCGCAGGGTGCACTCTGGATTCGATGCGTCATCTTCTCTTCGACGATGACCACCTCAGTGCCCCAGCAGCGAAGATGCTGCTGACTCCCGTGTTGTCAGAACTGCGCAAGGCTCAGTCATAGGCTCGTTGCCAGCATGCCCCGCCTCCATGGCCCAGTTCGAGAAGCTCACCGCCCCCAGCCAGGGCACACCAATCCGCTTCGAGAATGGCCAGCCCGTGGTGGCCGACAACCCGATCATCCCCTTCATCCGAGGCGATGGCACCGGGGTGGACATCTGGCCTGCCACTCAGAAGGTGCTCGATGCAGCCGTGGCCAAGGCCTACGGCGGCAGCAAGAGCATCGAATGGTTCAAGGTGTACGCCGGCGATGAAGCCTGCGACCTTTACGGCACCTACCAGTACCTGCCGGAGGACACCCTCGAGGCAATCCGCGCCTATGGCGTCGCCATCAAGGGCCCCCTCACCACACCGGTGGGCGGCGGCATCCGTTCGCTGAACGTGGCCCTGCGCCAGATCTTTGATCTGTATTCCTGCGTGCGTCCCTGCCGCTACTACGAGGGCACCCCCAGCCCCCACAAGCGTCCCCAGGATCTGGATGTGATCGTCTACCGGGAGAACACCGAAGACATCTATATGGGGGTGGAATGGGAAGCCGATGACGCCGTCGGGCAGGAGTTGCGCAAGCACCTCAACGAGGTGGTGATCCCCGCCAACGGCAAGCTGGGCAAACGCCAGATCCCCGAGGGATCAGGCATCGGCATCAAGCCGGTGAGCAAAGCCGGCAGCCAACGCCACATCCGGAAGGCGATCCAGCACGCCCTGCGTCTTCAAGGCGACAAGCGCCACGTGACCCTGGTGCATAAGGGCAACATCATGAAGTTCACCGAAGGCGCCTTCCGTGACTGGGGCTATGAACTGGCCACCACTGAATTCCGCGACGTGTGCGTCACTGAGCGGGAAAGCTGGATCCTCGGCAACCTCGAAAAGGACTCCAACCTGAGCGTGCAGGCCAACGCCCGAATGATCGAGCCGGGCTACGACAGCCTCACCCCCGAGAAAAAGGCCGACATCGATGCCGAAGTGCAAGCGGTGATCGATGCCATCGGCAGCAGCCACGGAGGCGGCAAGTGGAAAGAGATGGTGCTGGTGGATGACCGCATCGCCGACAGCATCTTCCAGCAGATCCAAACCCGTCCCCAGGAGTATTCGATCCTCGCCACGCTCAACCTGAACGGCGACTACATCTCCGACGCCGCCGCCGCGATGGTCGGTGGCCTGGGCATGGCCCCCGGCGCCAACATCGGCGAGAACGCCGCCATCTTCGAAGCCACCCACGGCACCGCCCCGAAACACGCAGGCCTCGATCGGATCAACCCAGGCTCGGTGATCCTCAGCGGCGTGATGATGCTGGAATTCCTGGGCTGGCAGGAGGCTGCCGATCTGGTGACCAAGGGCCTCAGCGCCGCCATCGCCGACAAGCAGGTCACCTACGACCTGGCCCGACTGATGGAACCCCAGGTGGATCCGGTGAGCTGCAGCGGTTTCGCCGAAGCGATCATCCAGCGCTTCTGAGCACCAGAGCAGCCATTCACGCCAGACTTAGGCGATGGCCTCTCCCACCCAGCTCCCCGGGCTTCCCGCCGGTGCCGCTGACCCCTGCGTGCACTGCGGCTTTTGCCTGCCCACCTGTGCCAGCTATCGCGTGCTGGCCAGTGAGATGGACTCCCCCCGCGGCCGCATTCACGCGCTGCGGGCGATCGAGGCCGGCGAACTGGAATTGGATGCCACGGTGGCCAGCCATTTCGACACCTGCCTGGGCTGCTACGCCTGCGTTTCGGCTTGCCCGTCAGGGGTGCGCTACGACCAACTGATCGAGGCCACCCGGCCCAAGCTGAATCAGGCCAACCAGCGCAGCAGTTGGCAAACCAGCTTCCGCAAGCTGCTGCTGCAGGTGCTGCCCTACCCCAGGCGCCTGCGGGCTCTGCTGCAACCCCTGCGGGCCTATGCCGGCACACCGCTGCAGACCCTGGCCCGTCGCTCCGGGCTGACGCGGCTGTTCGGTCCGGAAATCGAAGCGATGGAGCAACTGCTGCCGCCCTTGGTGCCGGAGAGCTTCAACGACCCACTTCCCCAGATCAATCCCGCCAGCGGTGAACGCCGCGGCCGCGTGGCGCTGTTGCTGGGCTGCGTGCAGCGCTGCTTTGATCCCAGCGTGAGCACGGCAACGGTGAAAGTGCTGCAGGCCAACGGTTTTGAGGTGGTGATTCCCCCAGACCAGGGCTGCTGCGGCGCAGTGAGCCATCACCAGGGAGAGCTGGAACTCACCCGCGAACTGGCGAGGGATTTGGTCCGCAGCATGAACGCGATCCAAGGAGAGCTGGATGCGGTGCTGGTGGCGGCCTCCGGCTGTGGCCACACGATGAAGGCCTACGACGAGCTGCTGAACGGCAAGGCTGCATTTCGGGCTCCTGTGCTGGATGTGCAGGAATTCCTGGCTGACCACGGCCTCCTGGAGACGTTCCGCGCCCAACTGCAACCGCTCCCCGGCGTTGTGGCCATGCATGACGCCTGTCACATGATTCACGGCCAGGGAATCCAGGCACAGCCCCGCCAGTTGTTGCGGGCCATCCCCGGCATCCAGCTGCGGGAAGCAACCGAGGCGGG
>JADHMX010000069.1 GCA_016779825.1 Synechococcus sp. BS301-5m-G53
GCCTTGGCTTCCAGCTCCTTGGCCAGTTCCAGCTTGTCCTCTTCCACCAGGCTCTTGCCCACCGAGAGGCCGCGGGCCTTGTAGAAGGTGAAGATCATGCCGCCGCCGATCAGCACCTTGTCGCACTTGTCGATCAGGGTGTCGAGCACGCCGATCTTGGAGCTCACCTTGGAGCCACCAACGATGGCAGCCAGGGGACGCTTGGGCTCATCCACAGCACCCTGCAGATACTGAAGCTCCTTCTCCATCAGGAAGCCGGCGACGGAGGGCTTGAGGAACTTGGTCACGCCTTCGGTGGAGGCGTGGGCGCGGTGGGCGGCGCCGAAGGCGTCGTTCACATACACATCAGCCAGGCCGGCGAGCTTCTCAGCGAAGCCGGCTTCGTTCTTCTCTTCCTCAGCGAAGAAGCGCACGTTCTCCAGCAGCACCACATCGCCGTTGGCCATGGCGCCCACCTTGGCTTCGGCGTCGGGGCCGATGCAGCTGTCGGTCTTGGCCACAGGCTTGCCCAGCAGTTCGCTCAGGCGAGCGGCCACGGGGGTGAGGCGCATGGCGTCGTTCACCTGACCCTTGGGGCGACCGAAGTGAGCGGACAGGATCACCTTGGCGCCCTTGCCGATCAGATCGTTGATCGTGGGCAGGGCGGCACGGATACGGGTGTCGTCGGTGATCGCACCGGCGTCGTTGAGGGGCACGTTGAAGTCAACCCGCACGAGAACGCGTTTGCCGCTGAGGTCGGCGCCGGTGAGGCTGGCCAGGGAACGCTTCGCCATAGGGTTGTGTCGTGCGGTAAGAAAACGGGGTGAGATTAACCCGTGTGAATGGCAATCACGCGAGCGCCTTCAAACTGAATCTGTTCCGACTGGCCGTCTGTTCTGTGCGTTTGCGTTCGTGAGCACCCCAACGATTCAGTGGTATCCCGGCCACATCGCCAAGGCGGAGCAGCAGCTCAAACGCCATCTCGACAAGGTGGATCTGGTGATTGAGGTGCGTGATGCCCGCATTCCCCTCGCCACGGGCCACCCCCATCTCAACCGCTGGTTGAAGGGCAAGCAGCATCTGTTGGTGATCAACCGGCGCGACATGGTCACCGCGGCCGCCAAGGAGGCCTGGGAGGCCTGGTTCAAGGCCCAGGGTCAGAAGACGGTTTGGTGTGATGCCAAGGCCGGGACTGGCGTCAAGCAGGTGCAGCAGGCTGCAATCCGTGCCGGCGACCAGCTCAACGAACGCCGCCGTAACCGGGGTATGCGGCCCAGGCCGGTGCGGGCCCTCACCCTGGGTTTCCCCAACGTGGGCAAGTCGGCCCTGATCAACCGCCTGGTGCGGCAGAAAGTGGTGGCCAGTGCCCGGCGGGCCGGCGTGACGCGCACCCTGCGCTGGGTGCGTCTGGGGCAAGACCTTGACCTTCTCGATGCCCCAGGCGTCTTGCCTCCTCGTCTCGATGACCAGCAGGCAGCCCTGCGGCTGGCTCTTTGCGACGACATCGGTCAGGCTGCCTACGACGGTGAATTGGTGGCTCAGGCGTTTCTGCAGTTGCTGCTTGATGCGGAATCCCAGGCTGCGGCCGGCGTGACGATCCCGCTGCTGCAGGAGCGGTACGGCATTCCCCTGAGCGGAGAAACAGCAGACCCCGCCTTCTGGCTGGAAGCTGCTGCGGCCCGCCACACCTCTGGAGAGACGGCGCGCATGGCCCAGCGGCTGCTGGATGATTTCCGCAAGTCCGCCCTCGGCAGCATTGCCCTGGAGCTGCCGGCATGAGTCCGCAGTGGAAGCGTCCTCCGTTGCCGGAGGAGACCTTCACCGACCGCTTTGGCGAAGGGGAGGGAGAGCTGCTGACGCTCACCTATCCCAAGCCATTGCCGATGCGGCTGGACCGTTGGTTGGTGAGCCAACGCACGGAGCAGAGCCGGGCCCGGATTCAGAAGTTCATCGACGCGGGCTACGTTCGCGTCAACGGCAAGACCGGCAAGGCCAAAACACCTCTGCGCCAGGGCGATGAGGTGCAGCTCTGGATGCCCCCACCGGAGCCGTTGCCCTATCTCAAGCCGGAGCCGATGGATCTGGATGTGTTGTTTGAAGACGACCATCTGATCGTGCTCAACAAGCCGGCTGGGCTGACGGTTCATCCGGCGCCGGGCAACAAGGACGGCACCTTGGTGAACGGTCTGCTGCATCACTGCCCGGACCTGCCAGGCATCAGTGGCAAGTTGCGGCCGGGGATCGTGCACCGCCTTGATAAAGACACCACCGGCTGCATTGTGATCGCTAAGAGCCAGGAGGCCCTGGTGCGGTTGCAGGTGCAGATTCAGAAACGGATCGCGTCACGGGAGTATTTCGCCGTCGTCCATGGCGTTCCCGGCGGCGATTCCGGCACGATCGTCGGAGCCATTGGTCGTCATCCGGCGGATCGCAAGAAGTACGCCGTGGTGAGCAGCGAAAACGGTCGTTACGCCTGCACCCACTGGACCCTGGTGGAGCGTCTTGGTGACTACTCCCTGTTGCGCTTCAAGCTCGACACCGGACGGACCCACCAGATCCGCGTCCATTGCGCCCATATGAACCACCCCGTGGTGGGGGATCCCACCTACAGCCGCTGCCGCAAATTGCCGATGGAACTGCCTGGCCAGGCCTTGCATGCCGTGCAGCTGGGGCTGGATCACCCGATCACCCGAGAGCGGATGGTGTTTGAAGCCCCGCTGCCCCCGGTGATGGAGAAGTTGCTGGGGGTGTTGCGACGGCGCGCCACGTCGGGCTGAGGGCCTAACGCGGCAGCCTCGGACAGGCCTCCACGAGGGTCCGGCTGATTGCTGCCTGAGGCGCGCTGAAGATCCGATCGCCTGGACCCTCTTCAACCACTTTCCCTTGGTCCAGCACCATCACCCGGTGACAGAAGCCACTGGCCACCGAGAGGTCGTGGGTGATGAACACAATTGCCAGGCCCAGCTCCTGCTGCAGCTCCCGCAGCAGCGCGAGCACATCCGCCTGCACTTCCGCATCGAGCATGCTCACGCTCTCATCGCAGATCAGCACCTTGGGCTTCAAGGCCAGAGCGCGGGCGATCGCCACCCGCTGCTGCTGGCCGCCGGAGAGCTGCTTCGGCAGGCGATCCTGAAACTGCTCGGCCGGGCTGAGGCCAACCCGCTCGAGCAGCCGCCGGGCTTCCTCCCGAGCTGCCGCTTTGGAGCAGAGGCCATGGATCAGCAACGGATCGGCGATGGCATCGGCCACTTGCAGGGCCGGGTTCAGGCAGGCCAGAGGGTCCTGAAACACCATCTGGAGGGCCCGACGGGCCGTTCGCAACGCCTCTCCACGCAGGCTCAGCAGGTCCTGGCCGAGCAGGTCAACCCGTCCGCCACGAATGGAATTGAGCCCCATCAGGGCACGGCAGAGGGTGCTCTTGCCGCAGCCGGAGGCTCCAACCACCCCCAGGCTTTCCCCAGCCCTGAGCTCGAAACTCACCCCATCCACCGCCTTGAGCCAGACGGGTGACCAAGGGGCGCCACCCACGGCATGCCAGCAGCGCATCTCCTCCACCCGCAGCACGCTGTTGTTGTCGGGGCGTGCCGGTGAGCGTCCCCCTTCCCGGGCCTGGGCGGAGGCCACCAGCCGTTGCCCCACCGACGACTGCGGCCGGGTGAGCAGCTGGTGGCTGGTGCCGTCCTCCACCTTGCGTCCGCCGTCGAGCATCGCCATGCGCTCGCACCAGCGGGCGGCCATGGCCAGGTCGTGGCTGATCAGCAACAGCGCACTGCCCAGTTCTCGGCAGAGACCGCTGAGTTCGGCCATCACCTGCCCGGCCACCGCCACATCCAGGCTGGTGGTGGGTTCATCGGCGATTAGCAGAGGCGGTTTCAGGGCAATCGCCAGGGCAATGGCCAGGCGCTGCCTCATCCCGCCGCTGAGCTCATGGGGGTAGGCCCGGAAGCGGTTGGATCCAATGCCAACCCGCTCCAGCAGTTCGTGGGCCCGTTCCTGGTGGGCTGCGGCGCTGGTGTCAGGCCGGTGGGCCCTGAGGGTGTCGATCAGATGGCCGCCCACGCTCATCAGCGGATTCATCCGCGTCATCGGGTCCTGGAACACCAGTCCCACGGCCTCGCCCCGCAGCTGCCGCAACTGCGGTCGTCTGAGTTGGCGTGGATCCTGGCCGGTCAAGGCCAGCCGTCCTTCACAGACCGTTCCCTGCGGCAGCAGCTGCATCACGGCCCGCGCCACCGTGCTTTTGCCGCAGCCTGAGGATCCCACCAAGGCCAGGGTCTCTCCCGGCTCGAGGCTCAAATTCAGCCCATCCAGCGTCCAGTGTTCGCTGCCGGGGTAGCGCAGCCTCAGCTGTTCGAGTTCCAGAACAGGCCGGCCCATGAACAGTGCGGCTGGAGCGACAGGGGGTCCTGCACTGAATACCATGGATTGACCCGATGGGTCGGATGCTCAACGCTGCCTCCACACCCAAAAAGCCCCGAACCAGTGCGGGTTCGGCTAATGCAGGGTGCGCGTTGCCCGAAATAAGACGCCATCCCGTCCGTCATCCGGACGATTACGGCATCGCTCTGCCTGACTGGTTGCGGGAGTGCATCGCCAATGTGCCTCCTGGCATTGGCCAGAGCTGCCCCACCGATGCCGAGGCGCTGCTGGTGTCGGCCTTTGATTTCGGTTTTCAGCTCCACGAAGGCCAGTTCCGCGCCAGTGGAGACCCTTACATCATCCATCCGGTGGCGGTGGCCGATCTGTTGCGGGACATCGGTGCCAGTGCTCCGGTGATTGCCGCGGGGTTCCTCCATGACGTGGTCGAAGACACCGACGTCACCCCCGATCAGATCGAGCTGCATTTCGGTTCCGAGGTGCGTGAGCTGGTGGAGGGGGTCACCAAGCTCGGCGGCATCCACTTCAACGACCGCACGGAAGCTCAGGCGGAGAATCTGCGCCGGATGTTCCTGGCGATGGCCAGCGACATCCGTGTGGTGTTGGTGAAGCTGGCGGACCGCTTGCACAACATGCGCACCCTTGGTGCGCTGAAGGAAGAGAAGCGCCAGCGGATCGCCCGTGAAACCCGCGAGATCTATGCCCCCCTCGCCAACCGCCTCGGCATCGGCCGCTTCAAGTGGGAGCTGGAGGATCTGGCCTTCAAATTGCTGGAACCGGAGGCCTTCCGCGAGATTCAGGAGGAGGTGGCCACCAAGCGCAGCGAGCGTGAGCAACGGCTCGGCGTCACCGTGGGGCTGCTGAACGAGCGGCTGGAACGGGCCGGCCTAGAGCACTGCGAGGTGAGTGGTCGCCCCAAACATCTGTTTGGCATCTGGAGCAAAATGCAGCGCCAGCAGAAGGAGTTCCACGAGATCTACGACGTGGCGGCGTTGCGGATCCTCACCCCCAATGTCGAGAGCTGCTACCGCGCCCTCGCGGTGGTTCACGACACCTTCCGCCCGATTCCCGGTCGCTTTAAGGACTACATCGGGTTGCCGAAACCCAACGGTTATCAATCCCTGCATACGGCCGTGATCGGTCGGCATCGCCCGATCGAAGTGCAGATCCGCACGCTTGAGATGCACCATGTGGCCGAATTCGGGATTGCGGCCCATTGGAAATACAAGGAGGGCGGCTCACCGGCCAGCAGCAGTAGTGATGCGGAGCGGTTCAACTGGCTGCGTCAGCTGGTGGATTGGCAACAGGAAGGCGGCAACGACGATCACAACGACTACCTCTCCTCGATCAAGGAAGACCTCTTTGACGAAGAGGTGTTTGTGTTCACGCCCA
This sequence comes from Synechococcus sp. BS301-5m-G53, assembly GCA_016779825.1. Taxonomy (GTDB): domain Bacteria; phylum Cyanobacteriota; class Cyanobacteriia; order PCC-6307; family Cyanobiaceae; genus Parasynechococcus. The sequence goes on from JADHMX010000069.1 coordinate 5,749, forward strand.
AGGGTGATGTGCTCGGGTTGCGTAAGGGGGCAACCGCCGTTGATTTCGCCTATCGCATCCACTCCGAGGTAGGCAACCACTGCCATGGCGCTCGCATCAACGATCGGCTCTGCCCGTTGGCGACACCGCTGCAGAACGGTGATTTCGTTCAGGTGCTCACCAGCAAGACGGCGCATCCCAGCCTCGATTGGCTGAACTTCGTCGCCACGCCGACGGCGCGCAATCGCATTCGACAGTGGTACAAGCGCAGCCACCGTGACGAAACGATTGAACGGGGCAAGGATCTGCTGGAGCGGGAGCTGGGGCGTGATGGCTTCGATGCCCTGCTGAACAGTGAGGCGATGCAGCGGGTGGCGCAGCGCTGCAATGTGCCCACCACTGAAGACCTGCTGGCCTCGCTGGGGTTCGGAGATGTCACGCTGCAGCAGGCGCTCAACCGTTTGCGGGAGGAGCTGCGCCTGCTGGCGGAACAGCAGCAGGCCCCACTCAGCAACGAAGAGGTGGCCGCTGCGCTGGTGCCATCGCGGGATCTGTCGCCGGATCGGTCGGGAGGCGAAGGGGCGATCCTTGGGCTTGAAGGCTTGGACTACCGCCTGGGTGGCTGCTGCAGTCCCTTGCCGGGCGAGTTGATCGTGGGCACGGTGGCCCTCGGCAACCACGGCATCACCATTCACCGACAGGACTGCTCCAACGTGGAGACGATTCCGCGGGAACGGCGGCTTCCCGTGCGCTGGAACACCACCCACGCCCAACAGGAGAAACAGCGCTTCCCGGTGCAGCTGCGGATCGAGGTGATCGATCGCGTCGGCATCCTCAAAGACATCCTGTTGCGTCTCTCCGATGGGGCCATCAACGTCAGTGATGCCCGGGTGACCACTGCCGCTGGCAAGCCGGCCCGCATTGATCTGCGGATTGAGCTGGAGGGTGCGGATCAGCTCAGCCGCACCATGGATCAGATCCGCTCGATGGCCGATGTGATCGGAATTGCCCGGGTGGGCACGAGCTAACTGCCCCTGCTCACGACGGCACGGCCTTCACGCCGCAGAAACAGGCGGTAGGCCACCCAGCCGCTGGCGATGGCCAGCACCATCCCCACAACGGTGGAACCCAGCAGAATGCGTTGGCTGAAGTCCCATCCCTGGGCCCAGAGCCTGCTGCGATTGAGTTCCGCCAGGCTGGTGCCTAACTGGCCGGGGCCCAGAAGCTGACAGCCCACCAGGTAGTTGAACCAGTACAGGGGCAGATAGGTGAGGGGGTTGCTCACCAGGGTGCCTGCGGCAGCAAGCAGGTGGTTGCCACGCACCACGCTGGCAACACCCACGCTGAGGAAGATCTGCAGCCCGAAGAAGGGGTAGCAGCCGCAGAACACACCAGCGGCCAGGCCGCGGGCCCGTTGGCCTGGGGTTCCTTCCTGTCTCCACAACCAGAGGACCCCGCGGCGCATCCGGAGGCGACTGAGGCGCAGCAACCGGCGCATGAACCCTGCAGAAATCGGCCGGATCCTAGGTATGGATCATCAGCGGCAACTGCTGTGCCCAGCACCGACACGATTGCGGCAGTGGCCACCGCCGTGGCCCCAGGTCAGGGAGGGATCGCCGTGATCCGTCTCTCCGGGCCGGCTGCGGAAGCCACGGGGCGCAGCGTCGTGCACTGCCCGGGCCACCAGGAGTGGGGATCGCACCGGGTGGTGTACGGCCATGTGATCGATGGCGAGGGCCGGCGTCTTGATGAGGTGCTGCTGCTGCTGATGCGCGCGCCCCGCAGCTTCACCGGTGAAGACGTGCTGGAGATCCACTGCCATGGCGGTGTGATCGCCGTGCAGCGGGTTCTCGAACAGGTGCTGCGGCAGCCGGGGGTGCGCCGGGCCCATCCGGGAGAGTTCAGCCAGCGGGCTGTGCTCAACGGTCGGCTCGATCTCACCCGCGCGGAGGCGGTGAGTGAGCTGGTGGCAGCCCGCAGCCGCCGGGCTGCCGAGTTGGCGATGGCGGGCCTCGATGGCGGCATTCAGGCGCAGATCACGGCGCTGCGGGAACGGCTGCTGGATCAGCTCACTGAGTTGGAGGCCCGGGTGGATTTCGAGGAGGATCTGCCCCCCCTCGATGGCGAGGCCTTGCTGCAGCAACTGCAGGCCGTGCGCCTGGAGCTTGAGCAGCTGGTGCGCGATGGCGAGCGGGGCGATGCCCTGCGCCAGGGCCTGCGGGTGGCGCTGGTGGGTCGCCCCAACGTGGGAAAAAGTTCCCTGCTTAATCGGCTCAGCCGCCGCGAGCGGGCGATCGTGACTGATCTGCCGGGCACCACCAGAGATCTGCTGGAGAGCGAGATCGTGCTGGAGGGGGTGCCGATCACCCTGCTCGACACCGCAGGCATCCGCAGTACCAATGACGCGGTGGAGCAGCTGGGGATTGCCCGCAGCGAAGAAGCGCTGGCCACGGCGGATGTGGTGTTGTTGGTGCTCGACGGCCATGCGGGCTGGACCGCCGAAGACGCGGCCTTGCTGGCGCGCATTCCCGAGCAGATCCCAAGGATTCTTGTCGCCAACAAGGCGGATCTCCCCGCTGGGGTCTTCCCTCATCCGGTGGATGTTCAGCTGTCGGCGTTGGACGGTACGGGGGAGGCCGACCTGGTGCAGGCCCTGCTGGAACGTTGCGGGGCAGCAGGGACCGACGGCATGTTGGTGGCGCTGAACCAACGCCAACGCGATCTGGCTGCCCGAGCGGCCGAAGCCCTGGCCTGCAGCCAGGAGGTGGCGGCCCAGCAGCTCCCGTGGGACTTTTGGACGATTGATCTGCGGGAGGCGATCCGCGCTTTGGGGGAGATCACCGGAGAGGAGCTCACTGAAGCGGTGCTGGATCGGGTGTTTTCGCGCTTCTGCATCGGAAAATAATGCGAGCGGACTTCAGGAACGGTTTGGACTGGCACTCCCCGGCACTCACCGCTGCACTGGAGGCCTGGCTTGAGGAAGACATCGGCCGCGGCGATCTCACGGCGGCAGCGTTGCAGGGCCAGCAGGGGCAGGCCCATTGGATGGCCAAACAGCCGGGCCGGTTCTGTGGTGGTCCGTTGGTGCAGCGCTTGTTCCAGCATCTGGATCCTGGGGTGAGTGTTCGTTTGCTGCGGCAGGACGGCGACGCCGTCGAGGCCGGGGACTGCCTGCTGGAGCTGGAAGGTCCGGCCACAGCCTTGGTGGCGGGAGAACGCACCGCCTTGAACCTGGCCATGCGCCTCTCGGGTATTGCCACCGCCACGGC
>JADHMX010000070.1 GCA_016779825.1 Synechococcus sp. BS301-5m-G53
GTGCTGCCCTCGGAGTCTGCAGGAACCGTCAAGGTCTCTGCGTCCCACGAAGCGGCCTGGGCAGGGGTGCCGATCACCAGGACGGCGAAGGCCGACAGCACGATCAGCAGTCGGCTCAGGGAGCGACGCAAGTTGAGGAGAAAAGAGGCCATGAAGAATGCCGGAGACTGGTGAAGACAGCGCACAACGCTCTTGTATCACGGGGTGGGATCCTCTCGTGGGCAATCCCGCTCAGGCGATCACGAACTGTTGCAGCTCCAGGGCTCCATTGACGGGGTTACGTCGATCGACAGGAAGTCTTTGGCAAGAACCGTGGCTGGGAAAATCGCCTGGGCTTCGGCAAGGAGATCGTTAGCAGTGACAGCATTCCCAGGGGCATAACGGGGGCTGAGGTGGGTGAGCACCAACTGGCTGACACCCGCCTCAGCTGCCGTTTGCGCCGCCATGGTGCTGGTGGAGTGCTGGCGTTGAAAAGCCATCTCCGCCTCGGCATGGGAAAACGTTGATTCATGAATCAGGAGATCCGCCCCTCGTGCCAGCTCCACGGCGGCTTCGCAGAACACGGTGTCGGTGCAATAGACCACGCTTGCTCCGCGACGTTGGGGGCCGCACAGGTCGCGACCATCAATGCTTCGGCCATCGTCGAGAGTGACAGTCTCGCCGCGCTTCAGAGCGGCATAAACAGGCCCTGGCGAGATGTTCAGATCGCGGGCCATGGCCACGTCAAACCGGCCTGCACGGGGCTTCTGATCCACTCGGTAGGCATAGGCGGGAACCCGGTGATGCAGTGGTGTGGCGCGTACCTGCAAGTCGTCGTCTTCGAAGACGATCCGTCCTGCTTCTGCAGCTCCGCGCACCGGATGCACGGCCAGCGGGTAGCCGATGCGCGTGGAACTGGTGCGCAGCACGCCCTGTAGGTAGGCATCCAGGGGGTCCGGTCCGTAGAGATCAACCCCTGAGCTGCTGCCGCTCAGCCCCAGGCTGGCCAGCAGTCCCGGCAGCCCGAACACGTGATCGCCGTGCATGTGGGTAATGAACACCCTGCGCAGCTGCGAAAGACGTAGGTCGCTGCGTAGGAACTGATGCTGGGTGCCTTCACCACAGTCAAACAACCAGAGCTCCGACCGTTGGGGCAGTCGCAGCGCCACTGCAGACACATTGCGGGCGCGGGTCGGAACTCCGGAACTGGTGCCGAGAAAGGTGACCTGCACGGCGGAGCGGGCTCAATGGCCAATCTGCCACGGAGGCCTGGCCCACCCTCGGCGGGAGGGGCACACTGGGCGCCCATCTGTTTCTGGAGTGCTGACGTTCGTCTCCATTCTTCGGCCAGGGCTCAGAGCCGCATGGCTGGCTCCCCTTGCCGTGGTCGCCCTTGTCAGCGAGCCGCGGGCAGCGGTGACCGCTCAGGAGCCGATGATGCGGGTTCTTGTGGCAGAGGGACAGTCCCTTCATCTCAGGGCCGACGATGCGGTGCCGCTCCTGGTGCGTGGGCTCGGCGGTCGGGAACGCTCCCTGCAGAGGTTGTCGGTCAGCCTCCGTGGAGGTTCACTTGTCCTGGATGGCCTGGGTCAGGCCCCATCCGTCCGCGTGTCCACGGAAGATCCGCGGGGGTTCTGGCTTGGCAAGCGGCGCTATCGCGGTGATGTGGTGCTTCTGCCCCGGGGCGGTCGCGTGATGGCCATCAACCGGCTGGGCATCGAAACTTATTTGCCCAGTGTGGTGGGCAGCGAGATGCCAACCGGTTGGCCGCTCGCAGCGCTGCAGGCCCAGGCGGTTGCCGCACGTACCTACGCCCTGCGGCAGCGGGGTAAAAAGGGCGACTTCGATGTGAAAGCCACCGTTGCCAGCCAGGTGTACAAAGGCATCGAATCGGAGACGCCACGCACCCTGGAAGCCGTGAAGACCACCCGATCCCTAGTTCTTGTGCATGGGGGGCGTCTGATCAATGCGGTGTTCCACAGCAGCTCGGGGGGCGCCACCGAGCCCAGCGGCGAAGTGTGGCGTCAACAACTCCCTTATTTGGTGAGCGTTCGGGATCACGACAACCACAGTCCTGTTCACCGTTGGAACAAGCGGTTCGACGTCAGCGATCTTCAACGGCTCTTCAAGGAGACCGGTGGAGTGGAGGGTGTACGTGTTCTCAGCACAAGCTCCACCGGACGGGTGCGTTCGGCTCGAATTAAGGGGCCGCGTGGGTCGTTGGTGCTGTCAGGGCGTGAGCTGCGTCGGCGGCTCGGCCTCAAAAGCACGATGGTGCGCTTCGACATGGTTCGCGATGCCGACATGCAGCGTTCTCCGGAGATTCCGTCGGATTCCGAGCCGTCCCGCGAGCCGCCAGCTCTGATCGGCCTCTGGAGCGATTCGGCCACCGGCTCCATTGAACCTGCGGATCCGGGGCTGACGCCACTGCCACTGCCACCGCCACCGCCACCTCTGCAGACGCCTCGCAGCAGCCTCGACCGACCGAGCCGCCTTGTGCGTTCGAGCCGCCTTGTTCGTTCAGGCAGCCTGGTGCTTGAAGCGCGGGGACAGGGGTATGGGCACGGCGTGGGCATGAGCCAGTGGGGTGCCCACGGGCTGGCAGAGCAAGGGGCTGATTTCCGCCAGATCCTTCTTCACTACTACCGAGGGGTGCAAATTCGTCCCTACCGGCCTGGCGATGATCCATCGCTGGCATTCAGCCCTGGATCGGAGCCAGCCTGGTGGGGTTGATCCCCGCCCCATCTGTGCCGCAGCTTCCCCCATCCATTTCGGTTCAGCGCCGCCAGGACCCCGCTGCGCTAATGGCGGTTGTGGTGGATGCTCTGGACGCTTTCCTGCAAACGTGTGTTCAGCAGCAACAGTTCTGCCCCCTAGGACTGGCCACCGGCCGCACGATGGAGCCCCTGTACGCGGTGCTCTGTGAGCGGCTCAGGGCATGGCCCGCGCCGCATCTGCAGTGGCTGCGGGACCATTGGTGCAGTTTCAATCTCGATGAATACGTCGGTCTGCAGGCCGGAGATCCGCGGAGTTTCACGGCTTACATGCAGACCCACCTGGCGGGGCCCCTGGATCTGCCGACCGATCGGGTCAGGATTCCTGACGGTATGGCCTGCGATCCAAGCTCGGAGGCCCGTCGCTACAGCACGGCGCTGCGCCAGGCCGGCGGGATCGGGCTTCAGCTTCTTGGCCTTGGCAGCAATGGCCATGTGGGTTTCAACGAGCCGCCCTCAGGGTTCGACAGCCCGTGCCGCGTTGTGACCTTGCAGGCAGCGACCAGGATTCAGAACGCTGAGGCCTTCGGCGGTGATTCCGAGGCCGTGCCAAAGCAGGCGATCACGCTCGGGCTGCAGGAGATTCTCAGTGCCAAGGTGATTCATCTGATCGTGACGGGCAGCGCCAAGGCGGAAATTCTGCGGACGGCCCTGTTGGAGCCCAGTACTGGCCAGGTTCCCGCCAGCTGGCTTCAGCAGCACCCACAGGTGCACCTGTGGGTGGATGATGCCGCCCATTCCCGTCTTTCGGCACCTTGACCCGCTGGCAGTTCTCGATTGACCGCGGCGGCACCTTCACCGATGTGGTGGCACGCCGGCCTGACGGAGGGCTGATCGTCCGCAAGGTGCTCTCGGTGCAGCCTGGTAAGGAGGGTGATCCGGCGGTGGATGCGATCCAGTCGCTCATGGAGATGGACAGCCTTGATTTCACATCAGGCATCGAGGAGCTGCGACTGGGAACCACCGTGGCCACCAATGCCCTGCTTGAGGGCAAGGGGGAGCCAGTGCTTTTGCTCACGAACAAGGGCCTGGCCGACCTGCTGCGCATCGGTGATCAGCACAGACGGGATCTCTTCGCTTTGGAGATTCCTCTGTCTCCCTCCCTGATCGCGGAGGTTGAGGAGGTGTCTGGACGTTTGGATGCGGCGGGGACCGAGCTGGAGCCGCTGGTGATCGATGCTGCTCTCATCAGCCGGTTGCGGGCCCATCGTCTGGCGGGTCTGCGCAGTTGTGCCATCGCCTTGATGCATGCCTGGCGGACGCCTGCCCATGAACAGGCTCTGGCGGAGGCCGTGCTCGCCGCTGGCTTTGAGACGGTGATCTGTTCCCACCAGGTGAGCCCTCTGCCCCGCCTGGTTCCCAGGGGGCAAACCACCCTGGTGGAAGCTGCTGTGCGGCCGGTTTTGGTGACCTATCTCAACCAGGTGCAGGCTGCGCTGCAGGGACACCCCCGGCTGCGGGTGATGACCTCCAGTGGAGGCCTGCAGGCTCCAACGTCTCTGCTGGCCAAAGACACCATCCTGTCTGGGCCGGCGGGCGGCATGGTCGGTGCTGTGGCCGCGGCCCAACAGGCCGGTGTGGGGCATCTCCCCCTGGTTGGCGTGGATATGGGAGGCACGAGCACCGATGTGTTCTGCCTGCCGGCGGGGGCGGCCGATCGCGACTGGGACCGCAGCCCCGAAACGGAGATCGCCGGTTTGCTGCTCACGGCATCCCGATTGCCGATTCACACGGTGGCTGCCGGGGGAGGCTCGATCATCCACGACGATGGCGGCCGGGTGCTGGTGGGGCCCCGCTCGGCAGGAGCGGATCCAGGCCCTGCTTGTTATGGCAGGGGTGGCCCCCTCACCATCACCGATGCTCATCTGCTGCTGGGCCGGCTACAGGCTCAGGCCTTCCCGGCGGTGTTCGGGCCGAACCGGGATGCCCATCCGAACCTGGAGATCGCGCAGAAGAAGTTCGCTGTTCTGGCTGAATCGCTGCAGCGAACACCGGAGGTTTTGGCGGAGGGGGCCCTCGACCTCGCGGTTGAGGCCATGGCGGCAGCCATCCGTCAGGTGTCTCTGTTCCGCGGTCATGACATCCGCGGGGGCGTCCTGGTTGCCTACGGCGGTGCGGCCGGCCAGTTGGCCTGCCGCGTGGCAACAGCCCTTGGGCTGCGCCAGGTGTTGCTGCACCCCCTGGCCGGGGTGCTCTCGGCCTATGGGATTGGTCAGGCCCGTCCGCGTCAGCTGCGTCAGGCAGCGGTTCGCGAGCCCCTCGATGGCTCCTGCTTGACTCGGTTGTCGGCGCTTGTCGCAGAACAGCTGGCCTTGGCTCACGCTGCCCTGGAGCAGGTGTGCGGTCGTTCCGTGGCGGTGGGGGAGCAGCGGATCCACCTAGAACTGCGGGATGTGGCCGCGGAGCAGGGACTGCTCATCGCTCATGAGCCTCCTCCGCAACAGCCCTCCCTGGAGGATCTGTTGACAGCCTTTGCCCAGGCGCATCAGCAGCGCTTCGGCTATGCCCCATCCCCAGACACTCGGTTGGTGGTTGAGCGGATCGAAGTGGAGGTGCTGGCTGCGGCGGAGCTCCCGGCGCAGGGCCGTGAAGCTTGTTCTGAGCATGCCGGCCATCTCGCCAGCGTTCCTGATTCGGCCATGGTGCATTGGCCGCAGAGCGGATGGTGTGCCGTTCCGGTGGTGCAACGGCTGCAACTTCCAGTGGATCGATGCCTGGAGGGTCCGGCATTGATTCTTGATCCCACGGCTGGAACCGTGTTGGAGCCTGGCTGGTCAGCTCGAAGATTGCAGAACGGCAGTCTGTTGCTGGAGATGAACGGGGCGGTGCCAGTGGCTGCGACGATGCCTGTCGGTGCGCGTCGCGAGCCTTCCTTCGACCAGGGGCCCGATCCTGTGGATCTGAGCCTGTTCCATCACCGTTTCATGCAGATCGCGGAACGGATGGGAGAGCGGCTCCGTCAAACCAGCCGCTCGGTGAACATCCGCGAACGGCTTGATTTTTCCTGCGCCCTGTTCGATGGGGAGGGTGCCCTGGTGGCCAATGCCCCGCATATTCCTGTGCACCTCGGCTCAATGGGCGATGCGGTGGCGGATCTGCTGCTGCAGGTGCGCCGAGGCGAACGCCCTGCTCTGCTCGCGGGCGACACGATCATCAGCAATGACCCCTTCCACGGTGGCACCCATCTGCCTGATATCACCGCCATCACACCGGTGTATTCCGATCGGCAGGACGCGCCGTTCGCCTTTGTGGCCTGCCGCGGGCATCACGCTGATGTGGGAGGTCTCACCCCAGGTTCGATGCCACCGTTCAGCCGGCGGATTAGCGAGGAGGGCCTGCTGGTGCGCAATTGGTGGTTGGTGAGGCAGGGTGTTCCTGATGAAAGAGGTTGGGGCGAGCTGTTGCGCCATCAGCCCATCCCCCCGAGGGCTCCAGACCTGCTCTGGGCTGATCTGCAGGCTCAGGTGGCGGCGAACCACCTCGGAGTGCAGCTGCTCGAAACACTTCTTCAGGCTGAAGGGAGGGCTCGTGTGGATCTCTATCTCCAGCATGTTCAGGACCATGCAGCCAGTACCGTTCGCCGCTTGATCGATCGTTTGCAAGACCGGAACTGCGAGGTGCAGCTTGATAACGGGGCCTGGTTGCGTCTGGCTTTGCGGGTGCAACGGCACCGATGCCAAGCGGTGTTGGATTTCAGCGGCAGCTCTCTGCAAGGCGATCACAACTTTCATGCTCCGCTGGCGGTGACCAAGGCCGCCGTGCTTTATGTGCTGCGCTGTCTGGTGGAGGAGCCGATCCCCCTCAATGCCGGTTGTTTTCAGCCCCTGACGTTGGTGGTGCCGGAGGGGTGTCTGCTCAATCCCCAGTCGCCAGCCGCTGTGGTGGCGGGGAATGTGGAAACCTCCCAAGCGCTCTGCAACCTTCTGTTCGCCTCCGTGGGCGCTATGGCGGCGGCTCAGGGCACCATGAACAACCTCACCTTTGGCGATGGGCGTCGGCAGTACTACGAAACGATCGCAGGGGGCGGTGGTGCGGGCCCGGGTTTCCCTGGATCCTGTGGAGTGCAGACCCACATGACCAACTCAAGGCTCACGGATCCTGAAATTCTTGAACAACGGTTTCCCGTGAGGCTGGAACGGTTTGGATTCCGCCCCGGCAGTGGCGGTGCCGGCCGTTGGCCAGGGGGTGATGGTCTAGTGCGGGAATTCAGATTCCTGGAACCGATGACAGCGGCGCTGTTGTCGGGCTCACGGTTGGTGGCACCGTTTGGGCTCGAGGGTGGAGGAGATGGTGCCGCTGGTTGTGCGGTTCTCACGCGCGCGGATGGTTCATGCGAACAGCTTCAGGGGTGTGCCCAGCTTGAGGTGAGACCGGAGGATCGTCTGCTGATCGAAACGCCTGGAGGCGGAGGTTGGGGAGCGCCTGATGAGCAGGCTCATCACTGATTGTTTCTCTGTCAAAAACAGCATCCAATCGTTCACAGTGTTGATCAAAAGCCTGCCCGCATCTTCACTGGTGAGAGGTCGAATGCATATGAATCTGTGGTGATTGTCTCGAGCACCTGTCGCTTTAGGTAGATCGCTGCCCAGGTCTTTTAAGCCTTTGTGATTTAGTTTGTTTCCCGAGTGATTTTCGCTCTTGTTTTGAGCTTAGTCGCCAAATCCATTCGATTTCTTTTGAGCTTTTTTGCTTTTTTTCTTTTTTACCGTGGCTGGAGTCGATTCCGGCGTCTCATCCTTGAAGATCAATCCATCGATCCATGTTGTGATGATATAAACAACGATGAGTACAGGAATGATGACTCCCCATTCATTGGGGAAGTCGTAAGGGATTTGTCTGACTCCGTAGATCGCTAGGTATCCAGTGATCAGAGTCAAGATGAATCGTCTGATGGTTGTTGGATTCAACTCGCTTTGGCCCTTGGAGTCATTTCAGTCTCTCATCGGGCTGCCGGTCAGGTCACTCTGAAGTTTGCTGTGTCAGTCGATCTCCATGGAGTCGTCGATTTCCAGATTGGCGCTGACACTGGATACATCATCCAGTTCTTCCAGTGCCTCCAGCAGCTTGAGGCACTGCCGGATGGTGTCTGCATCCTGTGGGCTTACCTGCGTGAGGGGATGCCATGCGTGGGTCCATTCCTGAACCTGCCAGCCCTGCTGTCTGAGTCCGCTTTGCAGGGATTCAAGGACCTCGAAGGGACCGTGAACCAGGGCCTGGTTGTCGTCGCTGAGCTCGTAGCCATCGGCCTCGAGGCTTAACAGGTTTTCCAGAAGAGCCTCCTCGCTTCCAGAATCTGCCTGGATCCTCACCTCACTGCGATGCTGAAACAGATAGCTGACGCATCCGTTTTCGCCGAGATTTCCGCCGTGTTTGCTGAAGGCGAGGCGTAGTTCAGCTGCTGTGCGATTGCGGTTGTCGCTGAGGGCTTCCACCAGCACGGCAACACCGCCGGGGCCATATCCCTCGTAGCGGATGGATTCCAACTTGATGGCCTCTCCGCCTTGCCCGGATCCCTTGGCGATGGCCCGTTCGATGTTGCCGGCCGGGACGCCAGCGGCCCGTGCCTTGGCAATGGCTGTTCTGAGTTGGAAGTTGCCATCGGGGTCAGCACCCTGTCTGGCCGCAACGGTGATCTCGCGACCGATCCGAGTGAAGACTGCGCCTCGCTTGGCATCCACCACCGCTTTGGTGCGTTTGATCTGGGACCATTTGCTGTGGCCAGCCATCGGATGCGTTGGCGTCCATCTCTGGCACAGCACCGTACCGACTCGCCTTCTTCTCAGCCTCTGGCTTCGAACACCACTTTCGGTCGCAACCCACCGGTCTCATCCGGTAACCCCACGCCGAGCATGCGCCCGTCGTCGCTGAGCACCACGACCGCATCGCTTTCGCTGTCGGCACCAGGCATGATCCTGCGACCACAGCTCCAGTCCTCCTGCTCACCGGCTGACAGCCGGCGCTGAGGCAGGTGCTGAAGGGCGGCCTCCGGGGGAAGTAGGGGGAGGGCCTCTGGATCTTCAGGAGCCGCTCCAGGGCCTGGCCGCTCCGGTAGGGGAACCGCCTGGGACTCTTGAAAACCCAGTGCCTGGGTGCGGCGCAGGCTGGCTAGGCAGCCGCCGCAGCCCAGGTTCATCCCCAGGTCCCTTGCCAGTGAACGGATGTAAGTCCCTGCTGAACAGTGCACTTCAACGCTCAGCTGGGCCTG
>JADHMX010000071.1 GCA_016779825.1 Synechococcus sp. BS301-5m-G53
GTTGGGGCGACCCTAAGGAGATCGACCCTTCCATGCCGTCACTGACATGACTGATCAATGGACCCTCAACCGCCGCAATTTCGCTGGTCGTTGGCAGGGCTGTGGACATTGGTTTGAGCGGGACGGCAGCGGTCGGCTGGATCTCCAGCGTCCGACCCGTCGGATTGACCCCACCACCTACGCGATTTCCTTTTCCGATGACGACCACGGGGTGTGGGATGGCTCGGGTTTGGCCTTTGCCCCAGGTGGTCAGGCCACCTATCCCATTAGCCGAGCCACCTACAACGCTGGTGGAGGCTGTTGGCAGTTCCCCGGGGCGGGAGGTCAGTCCAGTTTGGGGCTGGATTCCGCGCGTCCGCGCTTCGGCCATGAGATCAATTTGTTCTGCGGTCGCTCCCGCTCGATGCTGGTGCTGCTCTGGGAACCGCTCGACGGCCGTTGGCGTTTGCAGCGCGTTGGGGCGGTGGGTTTCCGTTGCCTGAACAGTTCTGATCCTGAACCCGACCGTCCCGCATGCGGGACACCCGAGGCCCTGTTGACGCCGGTGCAGGGATGGCGCGGTGAGCGGCAGATGCTCAGGCCGCAAGCGGGGGTGAACGGCCAGGCTGAGGATGCTGCTTCCGTTGTGTTTGATCCGAGCCAGCTGCTGCATAACGACTGTTCAGCCGTGATGCCTGACGGCTTGGTGTTTTCGGTGCCCAGCGAGATACCGGAGCAGCCCTTCAGCCTTGAGATCGGCGGGCGTCTCGGTGCTGCGCTGTTTCAGCAGATCAGCATCCATTTCGATGCATCGGGCCAGCTCATGGCCTGGGAGCGCCGACGCTTTCGGCCTGCTGTGGCTTAGAAGATCCGCTGACGGATCAGCTGGGCCCAGAGGCGGGTGCCGCTTTCGAGCGGTCCGGCTTCCGCCGGCAGTTCCAACAGCAGATCGGCCTTTTGCAGGGAGCCGATTCGGGATGAGGCCTGTGAGCCATCCACCCGTGCCAGCAGCGTTCCTGTGGCGTTGGTGTCAAGGCGGGCCCGGGCCAGTTCCGGCCGTCCCGGTCGGCGCGGCAAAGGGTCGGCGAGTTCCACCATCACCCGGGGGAACAGCTCCGGTTCGCTCTGGCCCTCCAGGACCTGCAGGGCGGGCCAGAGCAATTGCAGGGCAGTGACCGCTGCCGCAACGGGATTGCCCGGCAGTCCGAAAAATGGCACGCCCTCACCGATGCTGCCGAAGGCGAAGGGTCGCCCCGGGCGCAGGAACAGTTTCCAGAAGTCCACGGCACCCAGCTCCGCCACCAGGGGCCGGATCCAGTCGCTGTCGCCGGCGGAGACGCCGCCGGTACTCACCACCACATCGCAGTCGTTGGCTAACTCAAGCAGGGCCTGCCGCAGGGCGTCGGGTTGATCCGCCACCACCCGCTGCTTGGTCACCGATTGCCCGAGGGCCCGGAGCATCGTCTCCAGAAGTGTGCCGTTGCTCTCCCAGATGGCCCCGGGGTGCCGCGTTGTTCCCGGGGGCACCAGCTCGTCCCCGCTGATGAGCAGCCCGATGCGGGGTTGCTGCGCAACGGTTAGGTCGGCGATGCCGCAGCCGGCAAGGCGTGCGAGATCGGCGGCACCCAGGCGCTGTCCAGCGGCCAGCAGCAGGTCTCCCGGTCGGCATTCCTCATCCTCCCGACGAATCCAGGGACGATCCGACGCCTCTTTCGCCAGCTGCAGGGTGGTGCCGTCAACGCTGATGAGCTCCTGGGGCAGCACCCAGCCGGCGCCGTCCGGAAGTGGAGCGCCGGTGAGGATTCGGATCGCATCGCCGTTGTCCAGGGTCCCGTTGAAGGGTTGGCCGGCGGCGGAGCGTCCTTTCAGTTGCCAGGTCTCCTCAAGCTTGGGCTGGTGGCTTTGCCCCAGGGCGTAGCCGTCCATGATTGATGCCCGGAATCCTGGAACGGCCGCGCTGGCCAGCACAGCTGTTGCGCTCACCCGGCCGAGGGCCTGCTGCAGTGGCACCGTGCTGGTGGCGGTGATCGGCGGGAGCGCCGCCAGAACCCGTTGACGTGCCTCGTCCAGGGGTAGACCTTCGCGTCCGTAGGGCTCAGCGTTGCCAGACACCGTTCCGCCCCCCTTCCTTGAACTCCAGTTGGATCGTCTCGATCGTCATGGCTGGGTCGACCGCCTTGAGCATGTCGTAAAGGGTCAGTAGACCCACGGATACTGCCGTCATCGCTTCCATTTCCACCCCGGTCTGGCCTGTGGTGCGGCAACGGCAGTGGACGACCAGGCCAGGTAGGGATGCGTCAGCGTCGATCGTCACATCCATTCCACTGAGTGGCAGGGGATGGCACAGGGGAATCAGCTCCCAGGTGCGTTTGGCTGCCTGGATCGCTGCCACCCGGGCCACCGCCAGAAGATCTCCTTTTGGTGTCTCGCCCCGCTGGATCAGGCTGAGGGTTGAGGTGTCCATGCGAATGGCCCCACGGGCATGGGCCTCGCGGTTGGTGGCTGGGCGGTCCCCCACGTCCACCATGTGAACCTCGCCTTGCTGGTTCAGATGGCTCAGGTTTTGCGTCATTCGATCAAGGTGACAACACCGCTGCTGAGTTGGAAACAACCCACCACCAGTTTCAGCGCACCGCTGGCTTGAGCGTCGGCCAGAACGGAGCTGCGTTGCATCAACGTGGAGGCGCTGGCGAGGGCGTTGCGCTTCACGGCTTCCTCGAGATCGCGGCTGCCTTCGATGTTCTCCCGGATGGGTTGGATCAGCCGGTCCAGGGAAGGGGTCAGCGGGTTGCTGTCCATCGCTGCCGTTACGGCTCCGCAGCCATTGTGTCCCATCACCATCAGCAGCGGTGTCTTGAGAATGCTGACGCCGTACTCCACCGACGCCATTGCTTCGTCGAAGGCGCTGTTGCCGGCGTTGCGGATCACGAACAGCTCGCCAGGGGTGGTGTCGAACACCCAGTTGGGCGACACCCTTGAATCGGAGCAGGTGAGCACGGTGGCCCAGGGATGTTGGCTGGTGGCCAATGCCCTGGGGGAGTTGAAGCAGCGCGGGTCTGGATCCGCCGTTCGGAGCGTTGTTTCCGCGTCTTGATCGGCCCGACGCCAGGCCTCGGCAAACCGGCGGTTCCCCGTCATCAAGGCCTGGAGTGGATCATCCGGGACGCAGAAATTCTCCTCCGCAGCCTCAACAGGCCGCGCTTGCATCAGGGCGGCCAAGGCCAGGCCGCCCGTTGTTTGGAGGAAGTGACGGCGCTGAATCCCCATGCCGCCACCTTATTTAGGCCGTGCTTTTCGGGCAGTGCGATCAGCGCTCGCCGAAGGGAGCCCAGAGGGTGGCTTCGGAGCCCACAACAGGCTCAACGGCGGGCTGGATGGCAGCAGCGGGTTGGGCCGCTGCGGCTGTGTTGGCGCTGGCGATGTCGCGCTCGGCCAAGGGAGCCCAGAGAGCTGCAGGCCCAGCAATCACCGGTTCCACTGCAGCGGTGCCTGCCTGGACGGAGGCCGTCTGGCTGCGCACCAGTTGCACGGCGAGGGAACCAACGATGAAGGCACCCAGGAAACCGGCGGCCAGGGTGATGGGGCTGCGGCCGGAGGCGGATGAGATGCTGCTGGTCACGGCAGAAACTCTCTAAACAGAGCTTCAGTATGGAAAAAATTGGTGTGAACGACTACCAAACGAACCAAATTGTGTAGTTGAATTAACAGTTTCTATGGGATCAAAGCCCTGCATGGGCTGTTGCTGGAGCGCCTCAGCCGTGACCCATCCGTGGGACATTCCCAGCAACATTCCGAGGGAGAGGGCGAAGCGCACAGACCAACATTTGTATCGAAGTAAACATCTCTGTTTTCGCGGACTTCCGTTGTCATCATTGACACCGATCAAGGCTTTGGTTGATGTCCAGCCGTCGTGATTCCGCCAACCATTGCTTTGGCTTTGAACAGGACTTCATCGGCAACTGGCGCTGCATCCCCCTGTGTGTGCGACGCAAATTGGATTTGTGTGGGGTGAAGTTGAAGCTCAACCACTGGCTTGAACTCTCCCAGGAGCAACGTCAAGCACTCGTGGATTGGCCGGATGCAGCTGTTGCTCTCGAGCCGCTTCGCCAACACTTGCGCGATTGCACGCGCCCCATGGCCGATGGCGTAGCCAAGGATCTGCCACCGGTGAGCGGTGCCCCCTGGCAACAGCTGGCGGAGCTGCCCGCTGCAGTGCATGAGGCGGCATTGGCTCGGGGTGTGCAGTTGACCCCGGAGCAATGGGCCCAGCTCAGTGAGCTGGATCGTTTTGCCCTGTGCAAGTTGGCCCGGCCAGGGCACGATCACCACAACCTCGAGGCAGCCTTCAGCGAAGTGCTGGTGTGAGCAGCCGTCGCAGCGCCTCCAGCCTCCCTTTCTCCTGTTCCACAGGTTTCACCACCGAGACGGCCGGAGCCACGATCACCGCGCAGGCTTTGAGTTCAGGCTGCTTTGACACCGGGCAGGCCTCGTCGTGCATCAGGGTGTTGGCTTCGCAGGCCTTCTCCTGGGTGAATCCCCAGTGCATCGGCAGAAAGACTGAGCCGCGTCGAATGCGATCGGTGACCTTCACCGTGGCGGTGAGGTGGCCGCGGCGTGAGCTGATCGCTGCCAGTTCACCGTTGCGCAGTTTCAACTCCTGCGCGTCACCGGGGTGAATCTCCAGCAGCGGCTCAGGATGCTGTTTCATCAGCCGTTCCACCTTGCCGGTGCGGGTCATCGTGTGCCATTGGCCCAAGTAGCGACCCACCGTCAGCACCAGCGGATAGGTGTCGCATGGGGGTTCCGCCAGTCCCAGCGGTTGATCGGTGCTGAAGCGGGCGCGTTTGTTGGGGGTGGCGAACTGATGGTTTTCGTAGAGGCGTTTGGCGGCTGTGGTGGGGGTGCTGCCGCTGGGATAGGGCCATTGCTGCGGCCCTTGGCCTTCCAGCAGTTCATGGCTGAGGCCGCTGACATCGCAAAGCCTGCCTCGGGTGAGAGCTGTGAATTCGGCGTAAACCTCAGCCGCTGAATCGAAGCTGAACTGTTCGCTGTAGCCCAGGCGGCGGCCCACGTCGGCAAACACCTCCCAGTCGGGACGGCTCTCGCCGAAGCGGCGTCGATAGGCCGGGCAGTAGGTCACCCGTCGTTCGGAATTGGTCATGGCGCCGGCCTTCTCACTCCACTGGGCTGCGGGCAGAAGCAGGTGGGCGTAGTGGGACGTTTCCGAGTCGGCGTAGGCCTCGCTGACCACCACCAGCGGGCACTTCTGCATGGCTGACTTCACCCGGTCGAGATCCGGCAGACTCACCAGGGGGTTAGTGGCGGCCACCCACCACAGATCCAGCGCCTCTTGTTCCATGGCTTCGATCTGTTGCCAGGCCGCCAATCCGGGCTTGGCGTTGATTCGTCCCGCTGGCAGCTGCCAGGCCTGTTCCACCTCGGCCCGGTGCTCTGCACTGGCCACCAGGCGGTAGCCCGGCAGCAGATGGGCCAGGCCGCCGGCCTCGCGTCCGCCCATGGCGTTGGGTTGGCCCGTGAGGGAAAAGGGTCCCGCTCCTTCCTTGCCGATCTGGCCGGTGAGCAGATGCAGGTTGATCAAGCCCTGCACCACGGCCGTTCCTTCACGGCGTTGGTTCACGCCCATCGACCAGAGGCTGAGCACCCTCTCGCGCCGGTGGAACAGAGACGCCACTTCCCGCAGGCGTTTTTCGGGGATGTTGCAGAACCGGGCCACCCGTCTGGGGGTCCAGCGGGCGGCGACGTCAAAAAAGGCGTCGTAATTCTCGGTGTGGTCGTCGATGAAGGCCGGATCCTGGCCGTTGTCTCTCAGCACCAGGTGGGCAATGCCGTGTAGCAGGGCCAGGTCACTGCCCGGTGCAATCGGCAAGTGGATATCGGCGGCCTTGGCGGTGTCGGTGCGGCGTGGATCCACCACCACGATCTTGACGCTGCCGGGGTTCTTGCGTTTTCGCTTCAGCAGCCGCTGGAACAGCACCGGATGGCATTCGGCCGTGTTGGTACCGATCAGAAACGCCACCGTGCAGTGGTCGAGGTCCTCGTAGCTGCAGGGGGGACCATCGGAACCCAGGCTGCGGGTGTAGCCCGCCACCGCTGAGCTCATGCACAGCCGCGAATTGGCGTCGAAATTGTTGGTGCCCAGGGCGCCTTTCAGCAGTTTCTGGGCCAGGTAGTAATCCTCGGTGTGGAACTGACCGGAGCCGTACATGGCAATGCCATCGGCGTTGCCGCGCCGGGCCACGCTCGCCTGGATCTGACCGGTGATTTTGTCGAGGGCGTCGTCCCAGCTGATCGGCGTGAAGTTGTCCTCGAGGGTCTGGCGGAACAGGGGTTGGCGCAGGCGGCCTGGGGCCAGGGTTTCGCCGACGGTTGCGCCCTTGATGCAGACCTGGCCAAGGCTGGAGGGGTGTTCGCGGTCGCCGCGGGCGGTCCACATCGGGTTGCCTTCGGCATCCCGTTTCACGGCCTCACCCTTCACGGCAGGAGGCAAAAGCTCCAGGCCACAACCCACGCCGCAGTAGGGGCACTGGCTGCGCACGCTGCGGGGTGAGTTGGTCATGCAGGAACCAAAAAAAGAACAAAACCCGGAGCCGAAGCTCCGGGTCGTTGTGCAGCGACAGCGTGCTGCGGAGGGAGATGGATCAGGCGGTTTCGCCTTCGTGCAGGTCTGCGAAGGACCCCTTGGGCTCCTTCAGGAAGAAGAAGCAGAAGAAGGCCACGATCAGACCGGCCACGCCCAGGATCTGGAAGAAGGCACTGTTGGAAGCCGCGATCACCTCTGGGGTGGGTTCGCCGCCACCGCCCATCCACATCGGCAGGAGGCTGAAGATGGTCAGGTAGGTCACAGCACCAACGTTGCCGTAGGCACCCACCAGGCCGGCCACCTGACCGGTGACGCGACGCTTGACCAGGGGCACCAGCGCGAAGGTGGCGCCTTCACCGGACTGCACGAAGAAGGAGGCGAGCATGGTGATCACCACGGCAACGGCAATGCCGGTGGTGCCGGTGAAGGTGCCGGGCTTGATCATGCTCATCACCAGGTAGCCCACGCCGAGACCGGCGGTGAGGAAGCCCATGGTGTTCTTGCGGCTGCCGACGCGGTCGGAGATCAGACCACCGGCAGGGCGGGCGACCAGGTTCACAAAGGCGAAGCAGGACGCCAGGATTCCGGCGGTGGCCTTCGGCAGATCGAAGGTGGTTTCAAAGAAGGTGGGCAGCATCGAAACCACGGCCAGCTCGGAGCCGAAGTTCACGATGTAGGTGAGCTCGAGAATCGCCACCTGGCGGAACTCGTAGCGGTCTTCTTTGGGATAGACCTTGTTGCCGAGGATCAGGTCGCGGTTGGTGCGGATGATTCCCCAGGTCTGGAAGGCAAACCAGACGGCGACGGCACCAAGGGCCAGCGGATAGGTGCCTGCGGTGAGGAAGCCCACCTTGGAGAGGCGCCAGCAGAGCACGCAGAGGATGGCGGCGAAGGGCACGTTCATTCCCAGCAGGCCCCAGAAGTCGCGCATGGAGGTGACTTCCAAACCTGCGGTCTTGGCAGGGCGCTGATACGTCTTGCCGGGGGGTGTGTCGGTGACGTTGAAGAAGTAGAAGAGGCCGTAGACGGCGGAGACGATGCCGGTCAGCGCGATGGCACCGCGCCAGTTCAGAACGGCGCCGGTGGGCAGTTCAAAGCCACCGGAGAAGGAGAGGAAGCCGGCGAGGGCCACCATGGTGAGGGCGGAGAAGGCGGAACCGAAGTTGCCCCAGCCGCCGTAGATGCCTTCAGCCAGGCCGATTTCCTTGGGCGGGAACCACTCGGCCACCATGCGGATGCCGATCACGAAGCCGGCGCCAACGATGGAGAGCAGCAGACGGGCCACCACCAGTTGGTTGAAGTCCTGAGCGGACGCAAACAGCAGGCAGGGAATCGCCGAGAACACCAGGATCGAGGAGTAGGTGATCCGGGGGCCGAATTTGTCCAGGAGCATGCCGATCAGCACGCGCGCCGGAATGGTGAGGGCCACGTTGCAGATGGCCACGGTGCGGATCTGAGCAACGGTCAGTCCCAGGTCCGCTTTCACGGTGGTGGCCAGAGGGGCCAGGTTGAACCAGACCACGAAGGTCAGGAAGAAGGCGATCCAGGTCAGGTGAAGGGTTCGGTACCTGCCCTGGAACGACCAGAGGTCGCCAAGCATTGAGGAGAAGAAAAGGAACCTCGGGCTTCAAAACGAAGGGTGCCCAGGGATGGCAAAACGGTCGAAAAAAGAATCCGTTTAACCCGGGCAGTTAATCAATTCGTCAGCCCCTTGTTTGGTCAGATTGGTTACCGATTCCTGTTTTTCTGTGCCGAAGCAAACATCAATGGGGCTGATTGATGGGATCAGGTGTTCTTGTGCCGCAATAATTTGGTAGCGGTTGCAACCTTTAGGGGTTGTTGGACTTCGTTGGTGCAGATTGTTGGCTGGCGATGTGAACCAAGGCTTGCGGGTTTGTTTGCTCAGCGGCGGAAGCAGCCGTCGCATGGGGCGTGACAAGGCGCTGTTGCCACATCCCTCCGGTGGTGTCTGGCTCACGGCCTTGGTCGATGAGCTGTTGCCCCTCGGCCATCCGGTGCAGGTGTTGAGTCGTCATGCGGAGCACGCAGAAGTGCTGGCCCACCGGCCCGGATGTTCCGTGGTGTTGGAGCCCCCTCCCTGGAATGGCCCCCTGCAGGC
>JADHMX010000072.1 GCA_016779825.1 Synechococcus sp. BS301-5m-G53
GCCGAAAGGATGGCGGCCCAGGCTTTCTCAGTGAATTGTTCGGCCGTGGGTTGCATGGTTCTTCTTGATCTGCACCAACCGTATGGGTGATCCTTGGATCAGAGTCTTGGAAGACCGCTCCCTTGCGTTCGGTCTCCACGACAGGCGACGGTTAACCGATGCGAATCGGTAGGGTCCACCGAATTGTTCCACTCACGATGCAGCAGCCCAAGGCTGTCGATCCATCTCTTGTGAAGCACCTTGTGGGCAGGGTGCAGGAGATTTACGGCCCAACCCTCACGGATCCCGAGCGGATGTGCTGGACCGTCGTGCATGAACATCACCATGATGCGATGCCAACGGAGTACGACATCCGTGAGGTCGACGAAGACCTGTATCTGGCGGTCCTTGACGCGTGCCGCCAGCTGTCTTGACAGTTCAGATCCGGCTGTCAGCAAACCAGGTTGCGATCTTGGAGCAATGCGCATCGGCCTTGAAATCGTCGGCCGAAACGGGAAAGCCCGTCTGTCTTGCCAGTTCGATCACCCCATCAAGTGTGGCTAGGTTTTGAACCTCTCGCCTCAAGCCAGGACTGCGTTCCAGAGCTCTAACGAAATCGCTGAATCCCTCCCTGCTCATCGGGACCAGCCATGTTCAGCTTGGCGTTCCACATAGGCCGCGACATCCGCAATGTCCTGATCGCTGAGCTTGCCTTCATAGGCAGGCATGGCGTTCTTGCCGTTTTCGATCTGATGTTCGATCGCCTCGAGCGGGTCCATGCCATAGGACTCCAGATGGGCTTGGAGATCAGTCTGGCTCAGGGTGCGGCTTGCGCTGATGACATTGCCTCCACCCATATGACAAGCCGCACAGTTCGCGGAGAACAGCTGGGCTCCATGCTCTGGGTCCGGACTGCTCAGAGCAGAGGCAGGCATTGCACTCATCAGCCCCAGGCCAATGCTGAGCAGCAAGGCCAGGAAGGAGGTGGGGTTCAGCATCAAACGCTGATGATCTCTGTCCAAACCCTATCCAGACCTGGGAATAAAAAAAGCCCCCGGAAGAAAGGTTTCATCCTCCGGAGACTTGATGTGTTGCTTTCAGAAAATTGTCAATCGATCCAGGTGAACGGGATCACTCAACAATCACTTTGCCGACCATGCCTGCACCACGATGGGGCTCACAGTAGTAGTCGTAGGTGCCTGCCTCGGAGAAGGTTTCCTCCCAGGACTCACCGGGGGCGAAGGCGAGGTCGCTGTGGCTGAGTTCATCGTGACCGTCGAACACAGCGTTGTGAGGAGCCAGCTTGTTGTTCACGAACTTGACGGTGTCCCCAGCTTTGATGGTGACGGTGCTGGGCTCGAAAGCCAGCATTCCGGCATCAGTGCCGAGCTTCACTTCAACAGTGGCAGCGTTGGCAGATGCGACGCCGATGGAGCAGACCACAAGAAATGCGATGGCTGCTGAAACAATGGACTTCAGGCTCTTAAGCATGACGTCAGAAACACTGCGGCGATCTTAAGCGCTTTTAGACTCCACCTCGATGGGGGAGGCCGGAGTCTTGAAGCACAGCTTCAAGATTTGCTGCATGGCTGGTGCCTCCGAAGCGCTCGGGCTGGGTCACGGGGTTGTGGATGAAGTGGCGCTGTTTGATGGAGAAGCGGTCCCAGGCATTCACCTCAATGGGGAGAATCTTGATCAGGGTTTCAATCAACCAGGGCCAAAGGGGCACCCCTGGTGTACGGGCCACACCTCGCCAACGGCAGAGCGTGGCCACGGCTTCATTCACGCTGATCACCGGCTGTCCCATCACGATGCGGCGAACGGCTCCCTGCCCTGGTTCCGAATTGCGCTCATGAGGTGACGTTGCCAGGTGCCCGCAGATGGCGGCGATGTCAGCGGCATGGATGAAATGGAAGCTGGCGTCGGCCCTTAGAAACCGTGCCAGCCAGAGCCACTTGCTGGCTTCCGCCAGGCCTTCTGTGAGGTAGCTGGTGGGGAACGGGCTGCTGCCATCCACTCGGCCGCCGAACACCAGGGTCGGAAACACTGCCACGATCTTCTCGGCGAGCGGATGCTGCTCCAGTTCTTTCAAGCACTGGGCTTTGGTTTGGATGTATTCCGTGCCGTAGGCAAGGGCTTCGGGCAGCGGCTGCAGATGGCGATCAAGAATGCTTGCCGTTGAGAAATAGGTGATCTGTTCGATCAGATTCGGGTTGAGCAGTGCCAACAACCGTTTCACGGCCACCACGTTCACTTGCTGCGCTCTTTCGGGATCCCCCCAGGCTGTGGCGGTGTGAATCACTCGGGTGACTGTGGACAGATCGCTGGCGAAGCGGTCGGTTTCACGCAGATCACCTACCAGCAGCCTCACTTTGGGGTTGTTGGCCTGGATTGCGGTGAGTTTGGACGGGTCACGCAACCAAAGGAGGAGATCCGCATCGCTGTTCCGCAGCAGCCAGTCGGCGGTGTACTGACCGACGCAGCCGCTGGCGCCGGTGATCAGAATGCGAGCGGGCATCAGATGGTGCTCAGGCGACGGCGCCGATTCGGTCCATCACGCTCTTGCCGGAGCGGAAGAAAGATGCCCCATTCTCCTCAGGGGTTCCGGGAAGAATTCCATGCCCGAGATTGAGGATGTGTTTTCGACCTCGGGCCTTGCGGACGCAGTCGTCGATTCGGGCTTCGATTGCTTCGGGCGTTCCGAACAGCAAGCCGGGATCCACGTTGCCTTGCACTCCGATGTGCTCGGGAAGCCGGGCCAAGGCTTCAGCCATATCAACGGTCCAATCGAGGGAGATGATGTCGACCCCTGTGGTGGCCATGCGCTCAAGCACCCCTGCACTGCCAGAGATGTAGAGGATGAAGGGTGTGTCGGGATGGGTCTGCTTGACCAGATCCACCACTTTCTTCTGATAAGGAGCCGCAAAGGTGTCGTAATCCGCGGGGCTGAGCTGGCCGGCCCAGGAATCGAACATCTGCACCACCTGGGCGCCGGAGTCGATTTGGTAGCGAAGGTACTGGGCAATCGATTCAGCGAAGTGATCGAGCAGCTTGTGCAGCAGGGCCGGTTCCTGAAAGGCCATGGCCTTGATCACGGCGTAGTTCTTGCTGCTCTTGCCCTCCACCACGTAAGCGGCCAGGGTCCAGGGAGCGCCGACGAAGCCCAGCACAGCGGCCTCATTGCCCACGCTCTGACGAAGACGACCCAACACTTCACCCACAAAGGGCATCGATTCAGCAGGGTTCAAAGGATGCAGGGCATCCACCTGGGCCATGGTCCGGATCGGCTCACCGATCTGAGGACCCTTGCTTTCGATGATGTCGAAGTCGATGCCCATCCCCGGCAGGGGGGTGAGGATGTCGGAAAAGAGGATCACGCCGTCGGGCTTGAAGGCGTTGAAGGGCTGCATCGAGATCTCATAGGAGAGATCAGGGTTCTCCGACCGTTCCCGGAAGCTCGGATACCGGTCACGCAAATCCCTGTAGATCTTCATGTAACGCCCTGCCTGACGCATCATCCAGACAGGGGGACGCTCGACCGCTTCTCCGCGGGCTGCGCGCAGCAACAGGGGCAGAGAGTCGCTCATCAAGCTCTTTCGACGTAGCCGGAAACTTACCTGAGTGATGCGTACAAAAAGCCCCGGGATGCATCCATCCCGGGGTCTTCGTCATATGGAGAGAACTTTCTCAGGCCGAGAGGCCTGCTCAAACTTGAGCCTGATTGAGACTCCTTTTGGGATCGTGTTTGAACACCATCAGGCTCAAGGGAGGCAGGCAAAGGTCGAGGGAGTTGTCGTAGCCGTGGATCCCCCACTCTTCAGTGGGCTTTCCGCCCATGTTGCCCAGGTTGCTGCCTCCATATTTGCTGGCATCAGTGTTGAAGATCTCTTCGTAGAACCCGGCCAAGGGAACACCAACTCGGTAGTGAGAATGACTCTGGGGAGTGAAGTTCGCCACAACCACGAGCCAGGTGCCACTGGCACTCTCTCGACGCATGAAGCTGATCACTGAGTGGCGGTTGTCGTTGCAGTCGATCCACTGGAATCCAAACTGATCAAAATCATCACGCCAGAGGGCGGGCTCGGCTTTG
Source organism: Synechococcus sp. BS301-5m-G53 (assembly GCA_016779825.1). Taxonomy (GTDB): domain Bacteria; phylum Cyanobacteriota; class Cyanobacteriia; order PCC-6307; family Cyanobiaceae; genus Parasynechococcus. Next base: position 4,070 of record JADHMX010000072.1, read on the forward strand.
TAAAGCCCATTGAGGTCATCGACCATGCGCTGAACACCTTGATGGGGCTCGTAATTGAGAAGATCCCATTGCAGATCTCCCCAGACATTCCATTCAGCCCTTTGGCCGAACTCCATGCCCATGAAGATGGTTTTCTTCCCGGGATGGGTCCACATGTAGGCCAGTAATGCCCGCGTGTTGGCGTATTTCTGCCAGTCATCCCCAGGCATTTTGTGCAACAGATTGCTCTTTCCGTGCACCACCTCGTCGTGGCTGAGCGCGAGCATGAAATTTTCTGTGTACGTGTACCAGATGGAGAATGTGATGTTGTTCTGGTGGAACTGTCGGAACCAGGGATCAAGCTCGAAGTAATCGAGCATGTCGTGCATCCAGCCCATGTTCCATTTCAGGTTGAAGCCAAGGCCACCGATGTCCGTGGGCTGGGTCACCATCGGCCAGGTGGTGGATTCCTCGGCGATTGAAAGGGCACCTGGGAAGTGCTGGAAGAGCACGTGATTGGCCTGCTGAAGGAATTGCACGGCTTCGGTGTTTTCCCTGCCGCCGTGATCGTTCGGAAGCCATTCGCCGTCAGGCCGCAGGTAGTCGCGGTAGAGCATTGATGCAACAGCGTCCACCCTGATCCCGTCGATGTGGAATTGATCGAACCAGAACACAAGGTTGGCAACGAGGAAATTGCGAACCTCATTGCGGCTGTAGTTGAAAATTAAGGTCCCCCACTCCTTGTGCTCCCCAATCCTTGGGTCGGCATGTTCATAGAGATGGCAGCCGTCGAAGAAGGCGAGGCCGTGGCTATCGCGTGGGAAGTGTCCGGGGACCCAGTCGATGATCACGCCGATGCCTTCGGCATGACAACGATCCACGAACGCCCGGAATTCATCGGGTGTGCCGTAGCGGCTTGTGGGTGCATACCAGCCGGTGACCTGATATCCCCAGGAGCCATCGAAGGGATGCTCGGTGATTGGCATCAGTTCGATGTGGGTGAACCCTCTCTCCTTGACGTATGGAATCAGGCGATCGGCCAGTTCCGGATAGGTGAGAAGACGAGCTCCTGGCTTGAGGTCAGCGGCTGGAACCGGAGCGCGAGGGGTGCCATCGGCTTCGATGAACGGCTCGTTGGCGGCCGCGTGGATCCAGCTGCCAAGGTGCATTTCGTACACCGAGATCGGTTGATCGAGGGGGTTGCTGCTATCCCGTTTCTGGATCCAGTCGCTGTCGGTCCAATGGAAGCCATCCAGGTGATTCACCACGGAGCTGGTGTCTGGACGCACCTCATGCTGAAACCCGTACGGATCGGCCTTCTGATAGCAGTGGCCGTCCTGGGTGCGGATTTCGTACTTATATAAGTTGCCTTCGTTGAGCTCGGGGATGAACAGTTCCCAGATGCCACCCAGACGCTGCTGCATGGGGTGATGGCGTCCATCCCAGGAATTGAGGTCGCCGATCACACTCACGCTGCGCGCGTGCGGTGCCCACAGGCAGAACATCACACCCTGAATGCTTTCCCGCTCGCATCGATGGGCACCCATCCGTCGCCAAATGTGGTGATGGTTGCCTTCGGCGAACAGATGGCGGTCCATTTCGCCCATCCATTCCTGCCGAAACGCCCACGGGTCATGCTGCTCATGGGTGATCCCACCCCGTTGAACCCGTAACCGATACCTGCAGCCCGGGTCGTGGGTGACGGAGGCTTCGAAGATCCAGGGGTGGTGAGGGGTTGACATCACCATCTCCTGATCGCCAAGGAGCAGGGTCACACTGTCTGCCTCAGGCATCCAGACACGGATGGTCCAACCTCCGTCGTCCTGAGCCTGGGGGCCGAGGACAGCAAACGGATGGTCATGACGGCACTCGGCCAACCGTTGTGCGTCCTCAACCATCCACTCGAGAACAGTGTTGGTCATGCCTTTGGACGCCGCGTTGGCCGGGAGCTTAAGCCGAAATTCCCAACATTCGGCGCACCGAGCTGACTGAGCGAGTGATCAGACCAGATCCGCTGAAAAATCCACGTTGATGATCCGGCCCTGCCGGTTGAAGATCACGAACAGATTGTCAGTGATTTTCCCGAACTCAATGGTGACCAGCACCAGCTGCTGGTCACCGCCCTGACTGGCGACCAGTGCGCTCTTGATGCGCTTCACACCACCAAGTAGCCCTTCCAGTTTGGTCCATTTGCGTTGCAGATCGGCCGGGGAAATCTCCTTCTGAAAATCGAGATCGAGGTAGTACCGGGCTGCCACCCACCGGCTTGCATCCAGATCCTTCACAAAATTGAGTGCTGTTTGCTCAATCGGCCGCATGGTGCCAACCCATTTCCAGGCCAGCAGCTTTCCCTCATCGTCGAGCACCAACAGGAGAGGAACCTCCCGAGTCCCACCGTTGGTGGTAGCAACCGTGTCCACCGTTGTGTCGTCCATGCCGGGGTTTACGGCAACCACGCGGAAGGTTTCAATCCCAGGTGCGGATTGCAAGCGATTGGCGACGGCCTCCACACTTGTTGCCGCCTGAAGCGGGGAGGACAGCAGGGAATAAATCCCCGCTGCATTTTTTGTTTGAATCGCCTGAAGAAGAGCCGTGGCGGCCTCGGTGGCCTGGCGGGGGCTGAGTTCTGTGCGGGGGGCCGCGGTGGCCTGGCTGACAAGGCTCTCAGCACGAACGGAGAATGATGGGATCAGCTCAAGCGTGCTGGTGGCCAGGGCTGCAGCCAGAAGACAGGAGGTGAGCTTCACGGCAATCGTCCGAACAATCGCGGTCAGTCTGCCGGAGTTCCATCACGGTGTAGTACCAGCAAGGGATCGATCCAGAGCAAGGCTGTGTCCAGATGCAACGCGATGCTGATCACCCGACACTCAGGGTTTGGTGCTCCGCAGGCGTGGTGCGGTGTGCCTGGGTTGATGGCAACCGCTGGCCATGCCGCACCAGCGAAGGAGAGTCGCAGGCGGTCACCGGGCTGAAGGCTGGCATAGACCGGCTGTAGTTCAACCAAGCGTTCCTCCCGCCGGAGGGCACTGTCTCCAAGAACCCTTCGGAGCCCCATCGATAGCTGCTGGGTTGTTGTCGACCCCGCAGGAAGTCTGGAGAGGGTCACGCTGAGATCGAATCCGGGTTGGTCCGCCGAGGCCTCACAGCGCAGGACCGGACGTCCATTCAGCACGCGTGTGTCCTGCAAGGGAGCACTGGTGAACACGGCCACATCACTGCGCTGATCGATGGAGCTTCGGTCGCATGGGCCTGCTGAAGGACTCAGGTGACCTCCCACGGCCGGGACCGGACGCCAGGGGTCATGCACAACCGTGACGGTTCCACCGGAGCCTTCCGGTGGATTGAGAAGACGGCCTTCGTTGGGATCCAGGCAGGCCAGGCCATCACTGGCGAGATGCCAGCCGATCGCGCTTGCTGTCGGACTGTCCGCCGTCGTCCAGGGCATATCAATCCACTGATCACTCCCCTGGTCCCAGAGCCTCAACACCCCGGCGTTCTCACCGGGCGCCGAGTGGTCCTGCAGATGGCGCTGAAAGAAGTTCAGCAGCAGTGCACTGCTTTGAGGCCACCACTGCAGGTGGGTGGCTGGCCCGATGTGCAGTTCGGGACTTCCGCCGGCTGCCCGGGACCTTTCGGCCAGATCCAGGACGCCGCGGAGGTGGGGATCCCACCATCCGCCCAGCAGCAGCAGGGGGCGACGCAACCAGGATCGTGGGCTGTGGTGCTGTGTCCAACCATCGGCTTGGTCTGCAGGCAGTTTCAGCCAGCGCAGGGCCATGCCATCGGGATCGTGGCGTTCCAGCAGATCTGGGCCGTTGCGGAGATAACGACCGTTCTCGAGGCTTTCGCGGATCTCCCCCCAAGCGTTCTGATCCTTCCGTCTCCTGGCCTGTAATGCTGCCAATTGGAGGCCCCAGCCCAGGCCGAGATGCCACCAGTGGGCACCGCCTTCGCAGCTCCAGTGATTGCGCTCATCAAGCCCACACATGGCCGGTGCCATGCAATCGGGAGGGGCACAGTCCTCCGGGGCAAGCAGCTGGGTCAGCCCTTGATAAGAGAAGCCGTAGAGCCCGATCCGACCATTGCAGTCGGGGTGGTCCCGAATCCAATCCAGGGTTGTGGCTGTGTCTTCAGCTTCCTGACTGAATCCCTTGAAAACTCCCCCAGAATCTCCCTGCCCGCGCACGTCTTGCACTAGCACCATGAAGCCATGGCGACACCACCACTGAGGGTGAGGCAGGGTGACGGTTGAGGCGATCGCTCTGCCATACGGCTGACGCATCAGCAGGCATGGCCATGGGCCGGGTCCATCGGGGCGCCAGAGTCTGGTGGCAAGCGCTACCCCGTCGCCAGTGATCAGATTGTGATCAGCGAACATCCGGGCAGTGCAGACCGATCACATAGGTAGCCAGGATTTCGGCATCGGTGGTGCTGAGGTTGCGCTGGTTGGCGAGCTTGCCGATGGACTTGCCTGACAGTGCCGATTTG
>JADHMX010000073.1 GCA_016779825.1 Synechococcus sp. BS301-5m-G53
CGTGATCTCTTCGCTCTCTTTGCCGATTCGGCTGCATCCGACACCGCGGCGTAACCCTTCGCAACCCTCCAGCCGTGTTTTCGGACATCGCTTTTATGGTTGCAAGCACTGAACAGACGCTTTCCCTATGCCCGTCGCTCTCGCCTCCCAGCTCCGTGAAGGCACGAAAAAGTCCCACACCATGGCCGAAAACACCGGGTTTGTGAGCTGCTTCCTGAAAGGTGTGGTGGACAAGGGCAGCTACCGCACGCTGGTGGCTGATCTTTATTTCGTCTATGCCGCTATGGAAGAAGAAATGGCGCGTCTCGCCGATCATCCGGTGATCGCTCCGATCGCCTTTGCTGAACTGAACCGCCGTGAGGCTCTTGAGCAGGACCTTGCTTATTACTACGGAGCAGATTGGCTTCAGCAGATCAAGGCAACCCCTGCGGCTCAGGTCTATGTGGAACGCATCCGCCAGGTTGCTAAGGAGTCTCCTGAGCTGCTGGTCGGCCACCACTACACCCGTTATCTCGGTGACCTTTCCGGTGGCCAGATCCTCAAGAACATTGCCCAGAAGGCTATGAACCTGGGTGAGAACGATGGATTGCACTTCTATTCCTTCCCTTCGATCGCCGACGAAAAGGCCTTCAAAACCACCTATCGCGCTGCGATGGATCAGCTTCCGATTGACCAGCCCACGGCTGATCGCATGGTGGAGGAGGCCAACCATGCCTTCCACCTCAACATGAAGATGTTCCAAGAGCTTGAAGGCAATCTGGTGGCTGCCATTGGCAAGGTGCTCTTCGGCTTTCTCACCCGCCGTCAACGCGCCGGCAGCACCGAGGCTGTGGCTGCTTGATTCCATCCGCCGCTTCTTTGCTACGCATTCGGGTTCTGGTTCCAGGCACCGGGGCCCGATTTCGTTGCGGCGGATTGAGCGTTGCCCTGCAGACCGCCCGATTGCTGGCGGGCCTTCGCCCGACAGAAGTGGTGACCTACCGGGAGAGAGAGAACGATCACGCTTTCTTCGATGATCTACTGAAGCGCGAGGCTGCACCGGGTGACAGTCTCTGGGTGGTGAGCTGGGGATTTGATGTTCCTGGGTTGTTGAGAAAGCTCCGCGGACGCCCTGCGGTCTATCAGGCACACAGCAGCGGGTATGGCTTTGGTCTTCCGCCGGCAGTCCCGGTGGTCGCCGTCAGCCGCAATACCCTTGGCTACTGGGGTGATCGGGCGCCTCGCAATCCCCTCTTTCTCGTTCCCAATGCCCTTGAGCCCCAGTGGTTGGAACGTGGAGCGCGTCCGATCGGGCTAGGAGCTGTTCGATCCAGGCGCCCGATCGATGTGCTGGTGCAGAAGCGCAAAAGCAGTCCTTACGTCCTCAACCGGCTGGTCCCTGCCCTGCGTGCACGGGGGTTGACGGTGGAGGTGCAAAGCGGCTGGGTTGATGATCTTGTTGGCTTGTTCAACAGTGCTGGCGTGGTTCTCTACGACTCGGCTGAGTATTGGCGAGGCCGCGGGGTGAGCGAGGGTTTTGGCCTGCCGCCGTTGGAAGCCCTGGCTTGTGGCTGCGTAGTGTTCAGCAGTTTCAATCATGCGTTGGCTGACAGCCTCACCCCGGGGGTCACCGCTCATCAGATCGGTCAGGGGTCTCTAGACAACGATCTCCTGCGCATCAGTGCCGCTGCCGTTGATCCGGAGAGCTGGGGGCCCGATGCTTCGTCCCTCGCCGTTGTGCTGGAGAACGTCACTGAAGCCCGTTGGCTTGAGCGTTGGCGAGCCACGCTCAGCCAGTTGGACGCTCTTGCCGAGCGCCAAGCCCTCGGCCTGGATCCTGCGGCATCTCTGACCAGTCCATCCACCCGCCGTCTGCGCTGGGGCCAGCGTGGGGATCGGCTGCGAAGCAAGGTGGTCAATCGGTTGCCCGGCTGGCTGCGGCCGAGCTGATCAGACCGGCCCCCGGTCTTTAATAAAGCTCTGCAAGAACAGGCATCTGCCATACGGGCAGAGTCTTCGGCACCTTCGTTCATGCCCTTCAAGAGCCAGACCTGGAATGAACTGAAGCTGTTGCTCCAGGAATTGTCGTCCAGACGCCTGCGGTTTTTAGCTGTGGTGTTGCTGGCGTCTCTGTTTCAGGGGATCGTCGATATCCTTTTGGTCGGACTCCTGGCTCGTCTCGTTGGTCTCTTGGCGGGCGCGAAGCTTGGGGATCAGATTCCCGGTATCCGTTTTTTCGGCGGGGGGCTTCTCGATCAGGCTGGCTGGATCGTGGTTCTGCTGATCACGGCGTACTGGTTCGCTTCGGGAATCCGCTTCGGCGTTGCTTTGCTCGAATCTCTCCTAACGGCTGAGATCTGGTCTGATCTTGTTAACAAGGTTTATAACAATTTAATGCTGCAGCGCTATGAGTTTTTCATGCATAAGCGCACATCAGTGTTGTCAGAGCGCTTCAATCGCATCCTCAGCAGGGTGACCGGCGCTGTGATCACTCCAATGATTGCAATCGCAGGAAATTTGCTTTCCGTGTTGGCGTTGATCGTGGGTGTGATTTTTGTTCTCGGTAGTTCATCCCTGCTGATTTTTACTTTGTTGCTGGCAGCTTATGCTCTCTCCTCAAAGATTATTACCCCCTATCTGCGTTTAGCCGTTCGTCAGAAAAATCGATATTCCCGAAGACTTCATGTCATTTTCTCAGAGTCGTTGAAATCGATGCGTGATGTGCAGATGTATTCCTCGCATCGTTTTTTTGTTGATCGCTTCTCCCGTGAAGGAGTGCAGGCCAAGCGCAATGACAGGCTCTCGAGCCTGCTTCCCAATGTGCCGCGCTTCGTGATCGAACCTGCGGGCATCACCATCCTGTTCGCGGTTGGACTCGCTCCCGCAATCGTCACCGGAGACGGTGACCGGCTTCGTGACGCTCTGCCCGAACTCGCCACGATCCTTGTGGTGCTCCTGCGGATTTCTGGTCCACTCCAGTCTGTCTTCCGCAGTATCAATAAGCTCAGAGGCGGTCTTCCCGAAGTCAAAGACGCCATTGAGTTGCTGCGCATGCGTCCCCAGCGATATTCGCTCGGTGATCCCGGGGTGCCCTCTCCAGATGGAGTCATGCCCAGGCGTCTGATTGAGCTCAATGACGTCAGCTTCAATTACTTCGGGAGCGAGCGTCCCGTTCTGGAGGGTATTCATCTCTCGATCCCGGTGGGATCGCGTATCGCCTTTGTTGGGAAAACCGGCAGCGGCAAGACCACCCTGGCTCACGTGCTGCTTGGTCTCTACACACCCACCACCGGTGAACTTCTTCTGGATGGCGTTCCAGTGTCTGATGAGGAGATGCCCGCATGGCAGGCCAATTGTGCATTCGTGCCCCAGAACATTCGTCTGCTCGACGCGAGCGTGCGCGAAAATGTTGCGTTCTGTGAGCAACCCGATGCCATTGATGATGAACAGGTCTGGGCTGCATTGGAAGCGGCACAATTCTCCGAATTTGTTGCTCAGATGCCCTACGGCCTGTTCACTATGTGTGGTGAAAATGGCATGAAGCTGTCTGGCGGTCAGCGGCAGCGTCTATCACTTGCCAGAGCTTTTTACCGGCGCGCCAAGCTGATGGTTCTTGATGAAGCCACCAGCGCACTTGATAACAAGACCGAGCATGACGTGATGCAGGCTCTTGATCTGATCGGTCGCCGCTGCACGATGGTGGTCATTGCTCATCGTCTGTCCACCGTCAAAAAATGTGACCGGATTTACCAGGTGGATCAAGGGCGAATCATCGCTTCCGGTGATTTTGAAACGTTGACACGCACATCACCTAGTTTTCGTGAAATGACGATGCTGGATGTGGTCTGAAAGCCATGGCAGACATTGTTCTTCTGGCCACGGCCGACTGGGATCATCCGCTCTGGACCAATAAGCAGCACGTTGCCTGTGCCCTGGCCGAGCTGGGCCATCGGGTTCTGTATGTGGACTCCCTTGGTGTGCGCGGCCCTCGGGTCGATCGCGCTGATTCCGGCCGGATTCTTCGGCGGTTGCGGCGCGGGCTGCGCCTGCCACGACAGGTCCGTCCCGGTGTGTGGGTGGTGTCTCCCCTGGTGATCCCAGGGCAGACGCAGGGTGTGGCTGGCCGACTCAATCGCTGGAGTTTGAATCTGTGCCTGTTCGCTGCAGACCTGGTTCTGGACCTGCGACGTCCTCTGCTGTGGACGTTCAACCCCCAGACCCGTGCCTACCTGCGCTTAGGCAAGTTTCACGCTGTGATTTATCACTGTGTTGATCGGATCCAGGCGCAGCCGGGGATGCCGGTGGCCGCTCTGGAAGCGGCAGAACGGGATCTCTGCGGAGCCGCCAATGCCTTGTTCACGACGGCTCCTCAGCTGCTGCAGTCGCTTGGACCCCTGAATGCGGGGAGTCACTATTTCGGGAATGTGGCGGATGCCGACCACTTCGGCCAATCGCTTGAGCCTCAGCGGCACGCCCCAGTCGACTGGCCAACGATTCAAGGGCCCGTGCTGATCTTCATCGGTGCGATCGATGCCTACAAATTGGATCTGACGATGCTCGAGCGTTTGGCGCCATCCACGCCTGAGTGGACTTATGTCTTCATCGGTCCGGTCGGAGAAACGGATCCAACAACGGATATTTCGTCTCTTGGAGGCTTGCCCAACGTGCATGTGCTCGGGCCGCGGCCTTACTCCACCCTTCCGGCTTATCTGGCTCAGGCCGATGTTGCCCTGCTGCCTCTGCAGATCAACGACTACACCCGCCACATGTATCCGATGAAGTTCTTCGAGTACCTTGCCGCCGGCCTGCCCGTGGTGGCCACGGACATTCCGTCGCTCGCGGATCAAGGGGATGTGGCTTGGCTGGTTCCGCCGGAACCAATGGCCTTTGAGCAGGCGATCCGCAAGGCTCTGGCAGGAGAGGGGCCAAGCCAGAACCAGCGCTTGGAACGGGCCGCTGGTCACACCTACCGCAGCCGTACGGCCGCCATGCTCCAGTGCCTGTGTCAGCACGGTCTGATGCCTGAGGAACCGCTGGCTCCTCAGGCTCCTCCTTATCACCATGTGCGTAGTCAGTGGAGTCGGGCCCACCTTTCAGCTCTGGGACGCCTTGGGCCGGTGAGAATTCTCGAGACGCTGGGTCTTGCGCAGGCGGCTGAGGCTTGTTTGCGTTACTGGCTTCGGCGAGAGCCGGGCAATGTCACCCTTTTGGCTGCTTTGGCGCAGAGACGTCTGTCTGTCGGGGACAACTTGGGTGGTTGTGAGTTGATCGAACGGATCTGGGCGGAGGACGGCGAGGCCGAAATTCTCCATCAATTGCTGTTTCGGCGTGGATCCAGGCCTGGATCCAAGGTAGATCAGCTGGCCCTCTTCGATGTGCTGGCCGCCAGTCCATCGCTACCTCTGCATTACGCCGGCTATTGCCGGGTGGTGCGCACCTACCGGGCCATCGATGCCAAAGATCCGAACGCTCTGCGACGGGGGGTCATGGGTCTTGAAGCGATTCTTCTGGAGCTGGAGCGTGATCCCGATACCTATCGCTGTCTCAAGCCCAACCGAGAGAACAGAGCCAAGCTGATGATTTCCGCCCAGCTCACTCGGCTGCGGGCTCTGATGGCTCTCCAGGACACGGCCGCTCTGGCTCAGGCCTCCCGGGAACTGCTGGACAGTGCCCGTCGTTACGACCCCTTCGCGATCGATCGCAACACAGCGACGCGGATGACGCGCAACATCATGCGCAGCCTCACCATTGCTGCGGTGATGGCCTGGCAGAAAGCCGAAGCCCAGCGCTTTGCCGATGTGTTGGGCGAAATGGAGCGGTTGCGCAAGGCCTGTCATGCCGATCGCTTTGATCCGATTGCCAATAAAACTCAGGAAGATCACCGAGGCTTCGCCGATGCGGTGGTGGCGATGCTGGCGGCCTGTCGTTGGTCGGTGACGGACCCCTCCCAACGGCCGGAGCTGGAGTGCTTGGTGGACCCTGTTCTGTTGGTGTACTTCCCTGATCTGCGCCGCAACCGGGCCGAGAAAGCGCGTCGTTTTCTGCAGTCGTTGCAGCCCGTCGCTCAGTCCTGATGCGGGGTCTGCGTGTCGCGTTCTCGATCGACTCGCTCAAGCTGGGCGGAGCAGAAAGGGTTTTGCTCCAGTGGGCTCAATGGTGCAAGGACGAAGGCTGGTCGGTGCTCGTGATCACCCGCCATGGGCCCGACCGGGATGCCTATCCAGTGCCGAATGGTGTGCAGCGATGCCAGGAACCAGGGTTGCCGGCTCCCCTTGAGCGGCTCGGCTGGTTGGCCTTCCCCTTTCGCGTCTGGCAACTGCGCCGGCTCTTGATGCAGAAACGGTGTGATCTGGCCGTGGGCATGACCACCCTGCCGGCCGTGAAGTTGCTGCTGGCCTGTGCCGGACTGCCTCTGCGCACTGTGGTGTCAGAGCGCAACTATCCGCCCGCTAAACCCCCGGCTCTGCCCTGGCGCTGGTTGCGCAAGCTCACCTATCCCTGGGCTGATCTGCACCTGGTGCAGACCCGCATCACCGGCGCTTGGTTACGTCAGCATTGTGGTGTGCGTCGTCAGCGGCTGCTGCCCAATGCAGTGAGCTGGCCGCTGCAGGATCGTGAGCCACTGATCGAGCCTGAAGACTGGTTGGCACCGGAGCTGCCTTTGATCCTGGCCGCGGGAACCAAGGCGCGGCAGAAGGGATTTGATCGCCTGATGCCTGTGTTTGCCGAGCTAGGCCTGGCGGACTCCCGTTTGCACTTGGCTGTGCTGGGTCTGACTTCAGGGACTTATCACGGGCAGGATCAGCAGGCTTGGTTGCGCGAACGGTTGGGGGCGGATTCCGACCTGCAGCGCCGGCTGTTGTTGCCAGGGGTTTGCGGCAGCATGACCCGCTGGTATCGCAGGGCCACGGTGTTTGTGCTGCCCTCTCGCTATGAGGGCTTCCCCAACGTGCTTCTGGAGGCGATGGCTGCTGGGTGTGCCTGCATCGCCAGTGATTGCCTCACGGGCCCATCGGATCTGATCCGCGATGGAGACAACGGTCTGCTGTTGCCCGCCTCGGCAACCTCCAATGACTGGATCGAGGCCGTTGCCGCACTGCTTGCTGATTCAGAGCGTCGTCGGCGTCTGGGAGAGCGGGCGATCCAGGTGCGTGAGCGCTATTCCGCCGATTGCCTGCGCCGTGATTGTCTGGAGGCCCTGCGCTCGACCCGCCATGGATGACCTCTGGGTTGTACTCCCCCACCTCGGTGCCGGTGGTGCCCAGAAGGTCGGCCTTTTGGCTGCAGAGCATTTCGCGGCCCAGGGCCTGAGGGTTCGGGTGCTGTCGCTGCGTCACAACCATCCGATCAAGCACCGGTTGCCTGAAAACGTGACTGCTTTCGATCTCGGGCCTGATCAGGATGACTTCAGTGTCCATCCCTGGTTGCAGGACGTCTGGAACCGATCGCTGCTGGCTCGCGGACGGCGTTTTTGCGTGGCTCAGTGGATCAAGCTGCGCCGTTTCGTAATCCGAGTGGTCACGGCCCTGGTGCTGCGCTGGGTCCAGCTCACCTGGCCCCTTTTCGAGCAGAGGATCCAACCCGGTTCTGAGGCATCAGCCGTGCGTCTGCTGAACCGCTGCATGCGCCGGATCGGTGGAGATCGCTACCGGCGTCTGCGGCAGCTGTTCCTGGAGCAGCGCCCGAAACGGGTTCTGGCTCTGCTCACCAAAACCAACATCCTCTGCTGTGCTGCGGTGTGGGATCTACCGATTCATCTGGTGGTGTCGGAGCGGAATGATCCCCGTCGCCAGAGGCTGGATCGGCTTTGGAATCGACTGCGCCGCGTGTATTACCGCCGCGCTGATGTGGTGACGGCCAATACCGAGGGTGTGCTCGAAGCCCTGCAGGCAATGGGCACCTGGCAGCGCCTTGATCTCTTGCCCAATCCCCTCCCCGGTGGCCTCAATCTGCAGGGTTCATCGGGGTCTGCAGCCCGCGATTTCGAGGTTCTTGCAGTGGCGCGGCTTGTTCCTCAAAAGGGCCTCGACCTGCTGATCCGGGCCTTCGCTTCCCTGCCAGAGCCGGTGCGGGCCGGCTGGCGCCTTGTGCTGGTGGGGGATGGTCCGGAGCGCAACGCCCTTCAAGCACTGGCCCAGCAGCTCGGCATCAGCGTTCAGGTGGTGTTCGAGGGGTTCCAGTCGGATCCCCTGCGCTACATGCAACTCGCATCGATTTTTGCGCTGCCGTCCCGTTT
>JADHMX010000074.1 GCA_016779825.1 Synechococcus sp. BS301-5m-G53
AGTGGATGCCCTCGGCGGCGTAATCGGACGCCTGGCCGATGCCACCGCCATCCAGAAGCGCATCCTCAACGCCAGCCGCGGCCCGGCGGTGTGGGCCCTCCGCGCCCAAACCGACAAGCGCCTCTATTCGCGCCAGATGCTGCAACTGCTGCAGCACACCCCCAACCTCGCCCTCAGAGAAGCGATGGTGACCGGCCTGGAAACCACCGGGGAGGGCGAGCAGCAACGCATCTGCGGCATCCGCACCTACTTCGGCAGCGTCTATGGCGCTGAAGCGGTGATCCTCACCGCCGGCACCTTCCTGGGGGGCCGCATCTGGGTGGGGCATCAATCGATGGCCGCCGGCCGCGCTGGTGAACAGGCCGCTGAAGGCCTCACCGAAGCGCTGCAGCAACTCGGCTTCCAGACCGACAGGCTCAAGACCGGCACCCCCGCCCGGGTGGACCGGCGCAGCATCGCCCTCGATCAATTGGAAGAACAGCCCAGCGATGCAGCCGATCGCTTCTTCTCCTTTGACCCTGCCGCCTGGGTGAGCGGTGAGCAAATGAGCTGCCACATCACCCGCACCACCGCCGAAACCCATCAGCTGATTCGCGACAACCTGCACCTCACCGCCATCTACGGCGGCGTGATCGACAGCAAAGGCCCGCGCTACTGCCCCTCAATCGAAGACAAAATCGTTCGCTTCGCGGACAAGGACAGCCACCAGATCTTCCTCGAGCCGGAAGGGCGCGACACGCCAGAGATCTATGTGCAGGGCTTCTCCACCGGCCTGCCGGAACCGATCCAATTGCAACTGCTGCGCAGCCTGCCGGGCCTGGAGCAAGCCGTGATGCTGCGACCGGCCTATTCGGTGGATTACGACTACCTGCCCGCCACCCAGCTCAAGCCATCCCTGGAAACCAAGCGGGTGCGCGGCCTGTTCAGCGCCGGCCAGCTCAATGGCACTACGGGCTATGAGGAAGCCGCCGCCCAGGGCCTGGTGGCCGGCGTCAACGCCGCCCGGCTGATCGGCGGCCAGGAGCCGGTGCACTTCCCCCGTGAGGGCAGCTACATCGGCACGATGATCGACGATCTGGTGAGCAAAGACCTGCGCGAGCCCTACCGGGTGCTCACCAGCCGCAGCGAATACCGCCTGATCCTGCGGGGTGACAACGCCGACCGCCGCCTGACGCCCTTGGGCCGTGAGCTGGGCCTGATCGACGATCGCCGTTGGCAGCTGTTCGAAGACAAACTCCAAGCGATGGAGGGCGAAAAGCAACGGCTGGAAAGCGTGCGGCTCAAGGTGAGTGATCCGGTGGCCCCAGCGGTGGAACAGGAAACCGGTGCAGCCATTAAAGGCTCGATCACTCTGGCCGACCTGCTGCGTCGGCCCGGCATGCACGCCGCCGATCTGGTGCGCCATGGCCTGGCCGATGCCGATCTGCCCCTGCCCGTGCGCGAGGGCGCTGAGATCGACATCAAATACAGCGGCTACCTGCAACGCCAGCAGCAGCAGATCGATCAGGTGAAACGTCAGAGCCAGCGCAAGCTGCCAGCCGATCTCAACTACGCCGGCATCGGCACCCTCTCCAATGAAGCCCGCGAAAAGCTCACGGCCATTCAACCCAGCACCCTGGGGCAAGCCAGCCGCATCCCCGGCGTCAGCAAAGCCGACATCACCGCCCTGTTGATGTGGCTGGAACTGCAGCAAAGGGAACGCCAAACCCTCGCCCCAACCGCAGAAGCTCGATAGCGTTGGCGTCCTGAAACGTCTGTCCGTGTCAGCCCGGGTTCCCACCTCACGTGCCTACTGGAACCTGCGGGCCGAGCAGGTGATGGACCAGGTGTTCGACCGTGAGACGGCAACCGCCCCAAGCCAGCCGCACCTGGTGCCGGTGGATGTGGCTGTGCACGAACCAACAACCAAACCAACCGAACCAACCGAGCGCCGCTCCCCCTCCGCTTGGCTGCTGCCGCTGATCAGTGGCATCGCCGTTGCCGGAGTGATCTGCAGCGCTTGGCTGGTGAGCAGCCTGCAGCGCTCCCGCCTGGAGCTGGAACGGCAGCAAAACACCGCCCTGATCGAGCAGCTGCGCGAGCAGGTGGCTGCCCAGGAAACCCGTGCAGAAGAGAAGGTTGCACCCGAGGAGGCATCCGTAGCGCTCCAAAGCCTCGAACCGTTGACCGTGCCGATCCAACAGCCCTTGACGGTTGAACCGCTGGGAAGCGATCAGGCATTGGCGCCGATGGAACCAGCCCCCCAACTCACCGGTGTGGTGAAGGGCCCTGGCGGCAGCAGTTCCGCCATTTTTCAACTGGGGCAGGGCTCTGTATCCGCCGGCATCGGTGAAGCCATCGGCAACAGCGGTTGGGTGCTCACCGACGTCACCGACAGCGGTGCCGTAATCAGCCGCAACGGCCAAAGCCAAACCCTTTCGGTGGGAGGGCTCTTCTGAACCCCGCCCCGCGTCTTCACCCATCACCGCACCAGCTCTGGCAAGCCCCCACCGACGCCGTGCTCTCAGCAGAGGGGCCACGTCAATTGCCCGGCCCCTGGCGGCTGATGCTGCTGGGCGATGGCAGCCCGACCCGCCACCTGCGACTGCTCACCGGTTCGCCCGTTGCCGTGGATCTGATCGCCATGGAGGCCGACAAGACCGACCACCCCGGGGCACCGGAGGAGGTGAAGGAATTGATGGCACCGCTGCTGCGCCGCCAGGTGTGGCTCACCTGTGGCGGCACCCCGCTGGCCTGGGCCGAGAGCTGGTGGAATCAGGCCGAAGCGGATTGGCACCTGAGGGACCGCAACCAGCCGATCTGGAAAAGCCTCACCGAAGGGCGTTCCGAGCTGTTCCGTGAGGTGGATGGCTTGGCGCTTGTGGAAGGGGATTGGCTGGACCAGACCTTTGGCCATCGCGGCCCCTACTGGAGCCGCCATTACCGATTCTTCCGCCAGGGCAAGGCTCTCACTGTGATTCGCGAAGTGTTCAGCCCGCAACTCGAAACCTGGCTCGGGCCCACACTGCGCCAGGAGTTTCAACAAAATTCATGAACAAACCTGCGGGTTTGTTGGGATTTGCTCTTGACAACTTGCCATCGCCTGTGCTGTCAGGAAGATGTGGGCACTTCGGTTCACCGTGTCATGGCTGCCACCACCTCCTGGCTCAGCCTCACCGACCTCGGTCGGATCTACGGCATTTCTGCGATTCACTGCGGCAAGACCCTCGAGCATCAAGGCTGGCGTGACCGGCGCGGTCGCCCCACCCAAAGCGCCCTCGACGCCAATGCCGCCATGCAGACCGGCCCCCATGGCCAGGGACGCACCGTGCTCTGGAACCGCACGGTCTGCAGTCAGCTGCTGGAACAAAAGGGCTACGAGCCCATGAGCCGCAACCTCCAAGTGGAGCAGTGGACCCAACTGCTGGAGGCCCTCCAAGTGGGATCTCCCTCCATCACGGCCACGGCAGACCAGATGGCGGAAGAGATGCCCGGAGAGCTGCTCGAGGACGTGAACCACCAGCTGGCTGCACGGGGCTGCCGCTACCGGGTCAGCCCACGCTCATTGCACCCCAGCCATTAGTCGGATCGGCGACGGCTGGAGCGCGGCAAGGCCCTGCGAGAGCCAGCGGGATTGGGAGCGGCTTCGGGCTCCGGACGGACTGCCGGCTGGGCTGAGCGCGACCAGCGCTGCAGCCGGAAGCTGTCGTCCTCCGGCCACTCACCCTGGTCTGCGTTGAACTCCTGAACCACAGGCGGCGTTGAGGTGGACGCTGGAGCTTGAGCTGCTGTTCCGCGGCGGCTTCGTCGTGAGATCGCATCGAGGGGTCGCCGGGCTGAACGCATGGAACGGACCGGCTCCGGGCGGCCACGGCCAGCTTCTTGCCAAGGTTCCTGCCAATCGTCGTCGTCTTCCAGCAGCCACTCGACTTTTTCGCCGACCCAACGGCCCACCGAATCGAGATCCAAACCGGAGCGCCGCCCTCCTCCGGGCCGTTGTCCTGGGCGACGACCAGACACCCCATCCACGAGCTGACGTCCGGTTTCCAAGAACTGGTCGAGACGGCGATCCCGCTGATCACGGAACCGATCCAACCGATCAAAACGCTCCTCCATCCCCCGACGTTACCGACGGCGGCGGCGCAACCACTGTTCCCGCCGCAAACCCAGCAACACAATCACCACACCGCCGCACTCCAATGACAACCAGAACACCTCCATCTAGCCCTCCGCCTCCACATAACTGAGCACACAACTGGGATCCCAACGGCCGTGAAAGTGCTCGACGCAACAGGCACGGCAAGCGGCATTGCGCGTGCGTCTCCGGCAGGGGGTGCGACGGCCGCAACGGGGACAGACCGCCAGCCAGCGGGGCGGCCGGGGCGGCACCGGATAGCTGTGGCGGATGCTCACCTGAAACCGGCTCTGGGCCGCATTGATGGCGGCCATCCGGGCCCGAAACATCGGGCCGTGGCTTTCGCGGCGACGCTGCACCAGATCGACCCAGGCGTGGATCATCTCGTGGCAGAGCGTGCTTTCCGTGGCGCTCTGCGGAAGCGGCTCCAACACCGGCCGCGACAGCACGATCTCGCTGCCCCGGCCCTCACCCACCCCAGGGCCACGGCGATAAAAACCGGCAGTACGGCTCATCCGCCCATCGCTCCAGCGCACCGCCGTTAACGGTTGGCCCCCATCCACCAGAGCACCACCGAAATGCTCCCGGTTGAGGCGGTGAAACAACGGCAGCAGCGGCTGCAAAGGCACAGAACGGGGGGAGGAGATCCGAATCAGCGCCATCTTGCCGTGGTCAGTCAGACTCAGCCCTGCTTTGACAGCTGGTGATGGAACTGGGACTGGTGCGTGAGATCGGCAGCAAAGCTCTGCTGGCTGGGGGTCTCACCCTGCTGGGGTACTGGATCTATAACGCCGTGAAATTGGTGCTCGACGCCCGCGGCATCAACCCCCTGATCAAGCAGTTCTTCACCCAGGTGGCAGCCGGCCGCATCGATGCCGCCTACCTGCTCACCACAAAGGCCTACCGCCAGCACGTGAGCCGCCAGCAGTTCATCCGCTTCCTGGCCGACCTCAAGCTGAACAAGTTCCGCAATCTCAAGTCCGGCCGCCCCCGCGTGCAGGAAGGCAACTTGATCCTCACCGTGAAGTTGAAGTCCGAAGGCGACGAGGAGCTTCCCCTCGACTTCACGTTCACCAAGATGGACGACAACTGGCGCATTGCCCGCATCAACCGGGTCAATGGCTGATCCGCACGAGCGGGCCGCGGAACTGCGGCAACTGCTCAACCGTGCCGGCCACGCTTATTACGTTCTCGATGCGCCAGTGATGGAGGACGCGGTCTACGACCGCCTCTATCGCGAGCTGCTCGAACTGGAACAAAACCATCCAGGCCTGCAACGATCCGACAGTCCCACCCAGCGGGTGGGCGGAGCTCCGGCGGAGGGATTCACCAGCGTTGAGCACCGCGTGGGCATGCTCAGCCTCGACAACGCCTTCAACCGCGACGACCTGCAGGCCTGGCACGAGCGGCTGCTCAAGGTGTTGGACCGTCCCAACAACACCCGCCTGCCCTTGGTGGGGGAACTGAAAATTGACGGCAACGCCCTGGCCCTGAGCTACCGCCATGGGGTGTTGGAGCGGGCCGCCACCCGGGGTGATGGCAGCCGCGGTGAAGAGATCACCGCCAACGTGCGCACGATCAGCTCCATTCCGCTGCGCCTACAGGTGGAGAACCCACCGGAATGGGTGGAGGTGAGGGGGGAAGCCTTCATCCCCGACGCCACCTTCGCGGCGATCAATGCCGAACGGGAGCAAAGGGGCGAAGCGCTGTTCGCCAATCCCCGCAACGCCTGCGCCGGCACCCTGCGCCAACTGGATCCGAAGGTGGTGGCCGCCCGCCGGCTCGACTTCTTCGCCTACACCCTGCACCTGCCGGGGGACGCCCAACCCCCCGGCCAATGGGCGGCTCTGGAGTGGCTGAACACGGCCGGTTTCCGCGTCAACCCGAACCGGGAGCTCTGTGCCGACCTCACCGCCATCAATCGCTTCTGCGACCACTGGGAGCAGGGTCGGCATGACCTCCCCTATGCCACCGACGGCGTGGTGGTGAAACTGGACGACCTCCAGCTGCAGGACGAAGCCGGCTTCACCCAGAAGGCCCCGCGCTGGGCCATCGCCCTCAAATACCCCGCCGAAGAAGCCCCCACCCGTCTGCTGCGCGTTGGCGCTCAAGTGGGCCGCACCGGCGCGATCACCCCCGTTGCCGAATTCGAAGCGGTGGCCCTGGCCGGCACCAGCGTCAGCCGCGCCACCCTCCACAACGCCGATCGGATCGCTGAACTGGATCTGCATCTGGGCGACACCATCGTGGTGCGCAAGGCCGGGGAGATCATTCCCGAAGTGGTGCGGGTGCTGCCAGAGCTCAGGCCCAGCGACGCCACCCCAGTGCAACTGCCGCAGCACTGCCCCGAATGTGGCTCCAACTTGGTGCGGGAAGGCGATGAAGCCGCCACCCGCTGCGTGAACAGCAGCTGCCCGGCGATCCTGCGGGGTGGCCTGCGGCACTGGGTGAGCAAGGGCGCCTTGGATGTGGATGGCCTCGGCAGCAAGTTGATCGAACAGCTGGTGGACCGCGGCCTGGTGCGCTCACTGGCGGATCTCTACCGCCTGGATGCGGCCCTGCTCGCCAGCCTGGATCGGATGGGCGACAAGTCGGCCACCAACCTGGTGGAAGCGCTGGAGGCCTCCAAACAGCAGCCCTGGCACCGCCAGCTCTACGGTCTTGGCATCCGCCACATCGGAGAAGTCAACGCCAAAGCGCTCGCGGCCGCTTTCTTCAGCATCAACAGCCTCGCGGCCGCAGCACTGGAGTCCCCGGAGCAGATCGCCGAACTCCATGGCATCGGCCCGGAGATCAGCGCCAGCCTTGGCCAATGGCTGCGCACCCCCGCCAACCAACAACTGCTGCAGGACTTGCGCAGCGTCGGCCTCTCCCTGGAAGCGAGTGCCTCCGAGCAGGAGGCCGCCAGCCAAGCCGGAGCTGACGCCGACGGCGTGCTGCAGGGCAAGACCCTAGTACTCACTGGCACGCTCCCCAGCCTGAGCCGCAGCGAGGCCAAAGCGCTGATCGAAGCGGCGGGCGGCAAGGTGAGCGGCAGCGTCAGCAAGAAGACCGACTACCTGGTGGCGGGCGAAGCCGCCGGCAGCAAACTGACCAAAGCCGAGAGCCTCGGGGTGACGGTGCTCAGCGAAGCTGACCTCACCGCCCTGCTGCAGCCATGAGCCCATCCCCTCCTGCCCTGCATCGCTGGATCAAGACCGACTGCGGACGGGCCAAGTTGGCTGACCTGCAGCAGCGCCGCGGCCCGATCGCCCGCATGCGCCTGGCCTGGTTCATCCTGATCGCTGCTCTGCGGGACTGGCGTCTTGCCAATCCCGATCAGAGCGACGTCTCCACATCCTGAAGGGCCCGGCGGGCCGCCCGGCTCACCAGCCAGACCACCGCCAGCGTGGCGAGCACCCCCACCACCCGCAGCGTCCAGGTGCCGGCATCGGCCTCACCCCCCAAGACCTCACCGAAACGGGCCACATCGCCGGCCAGCGCCCCCAAGCCGCAAAACAGCACTGTTCCGGGGAGGATGCCGATCAAGCCAATGCTGTAGTCCCGCAGGCTCACCTCACTGAGGCCGTAGGCCAAGTTGAGCAAGGAAAAGGGAAAGGCAGGCGAGAGGCGCGTCAGCAACACCAGCTTCAGCCCCTCCTTGCTGACGGCCCGCTCCACCGCCTGCAGCTTGGGGAGCTGCTCCAACCGGCGCCGGGCCCAGTCACGCAGCACCGAACGCCCCAGCAGGAACACCACCACCGCCCCGAGACAGGCCCCAACGAACACCAGGCCACTGCCAAGCCAGGTGCCATAGAGCACCCCGGCCAGCATCGAAGCCCACACCCCTGGCAGCAGCAGCGTCACCCAGAGGGCATAGAGCGGAATGAACAGCAGCGCACCAGCGGGGGAGCGCAGCAGCTCCAACACATCCGGCAGCCAGTGCTGAACCAAGGAGATCAAGCGGAATCATCCACGCATGGCGTGGAGCATTGCACCGGGATGCTGTGCAGCCAACAAAAAAACCCCCGATGACGGGGGCTTTGAACAAA
>JADHMX010000075.1 GCA_016779825.1 Synechococcus sp. BS301-5m-G53
TCGCCAACGTTGGTTTGCAGACGGGTGGATTGAAGCCGTTGCACGGCACAGGTTTCAGGGGGAAGAGGCAGGGTCGAAACCAGTGATCCCCATCACCCGGCCATACCCCTGCCCTCACCTATTTACACCACCCCTGGACATCCTGCAGGCATCAGACACTACGGATAGGAGATTTCAATAAAAAACCCGGGACCAGCCCGGGCCAGATGATGGGGACTGGCGCAGCAAAGCCAGAGCTGAGAGCTTTGGCAACCACTTGCGTCGAAACCTATTTGGTCTCAGCTTTCGCTTTCCTGGACGCTTTGCCTTCGAGAAGCTCAAGCAGGGCTTCCATCTGAGCCATCACACCCCTTACTTCGCCCGCTTCGGGCAGAAGACCATCTTCCATCACTCCCTGGTGCATTTCACGCAGTTCCTGGCGGATGTAGCGCAGGTGGCTCACGACCTGCTCGCGCTTCGATTGCGACATCGCCTACGGGGAAGTTCAATAACCCCCTTTTACCTCATGAGGGGTCACATGCGGCGTGATGGGGCGCGACTTATCGCACCGGCCGCGGCGAGGAGGGCGAAAGTGAGGAGGGCTGACGGACGTGCCACGGTGCTGAAAATCACCAGGGCAAACAGGCCAATCAGTGGCAGGCGACGCTGCAAAAGCGCAGTGGAGAATAGGGGATTCGAACCCCTGACCTCTGCGGTGCGATCGCAGCGCTCTACCAACTGAGCTAATTCCCCAATGAATCAACGCTAGCCGGCACGGCCTGCGTCAAACTGCGATTAATGGCGTCTGGGGACGGCTCGATGCTCACGCAGGAACGGCTCGAGGCTTTTGACGAGGCGTCGACAGCTGAACTCGCCCGTCGGCTGGAAGAAGACGACTATCCCTCGCCTTTCGACAGCTTGTCGGATTGGCACCTGCTTCGGGCGCTGGCGATCCATCGGCCCGAACTGATCCTTCCGTACCACCATTTGGTGGACCAGGAACCTTTCGATGAAGACTGAGCAGGCGTCGCCACTCTGCGGGCGGCGTGTGCTGGTGGCCGTCAGCGGCAGCATTGCTGCGGTCAAAACGCCAATGCTGGTGAGTGCCCTGGTGAAGGCCGGCGCTGAAGTGCGCTGTCTGGTGACCTCCAGTGGTGCCGCCTTGGTGAGCCCTGTTGGTCTCGCCAGCCTCAGTCGCCATCGCTGCTACCTCGATGCTGACCAGTGGGATCCTGCCGCGTCGCGGCCGCTGCATATCGAGTTGGCCGAATGGGCGGAGTTGACCATCGTCGCGCCCCTAAGTGCCAGCAGCCTTGCCCGCTGGAGCCAGGGTTCAGCCGACGGACTGCTCGCCAGCGTCCTGCTGGCCACGGAAGGGCCTGTCATCGCGGCCCCGGCGATGAACACTGCCATGTGGCGCCATCCAGCAGTGCAACGGAATTGGCTCCAGATCCAAGACTTCCCCGGGGTGGTCCCGCTGCTGCCGGAGTCCGGTTTACTGGCCTGCGATCGGGTCGGCGATGGGCGAATGGCCGATCCGGTGTTGATTGAGTTGGCGGCTGCATCCGTGTTCAGCCGAGGCCCTGATACTCCTGTCGCGACCCGTGATTGGTCGGGGATGTCTGTTCTTGTCTCGGCGGGACCGACCCAGGAATCCATTGATCCGGCCCGTTTTCTCAGCAATCGCAGCAGCGGTCGGATGGGAGTCCTCCTGGCGCAGGCGGCACGCTTCCGGGGCGCCACCGTTCATTTGGTGCATGGCCCATTGGATCTTCCCGATGCCTGGCTTGAAGGACTGCAGTGCACCCCGATCAGGAATGCTGCAGAGCTCAGTTCAACTTTGCAGCTGGCGCTGCCCAGCTCTGATGTGCTGGTGATGGCTGCTGCTGTTGCCGATCTTCGGCGGGATGCTGCGCCTGATCAGAAACTGGCCAAGGTGGAGCTTCAGGCGGTTCTGTCGTCAGGTTGGGCCGAAGTGCCTGATCTGTTGGCGAATCTGACCCGTCAATGCCGCTCTCAACAGCTGGTTCTCGGCTTCTCTGCGCTAACAGGTGATGACAACCATCTTCTGGAGCGGGCTGAGAGCAAGCGGCTCGCAAAGGGCTGTGATCTGATGATGGTGAATCCCGTGGACCGTGAAGGTCAGGGTTTCGGTGACCAACCCAATGGAGGTTGGTTGCTGGGGGACGGGTGGAACCGGGAGTTGCCTGTGACAGCAAAGCTGTCGCTTGCCCATCAGTTGCTGGATGCTCTGCTTAACGCTTGTGATCAGGCTGCAGCGTCGATGGAGTCCTGACCGAGCAGATCAATAAAGGTGCGTAACTGAAGCCTGGGGATGTAGGGCCAGCCGCCATTTTTCTCCATTCCCTGCAGAAGTGTGAACAATTTCTGGCGGTTTTCGGGAAGGCTCTGGCGGAATGGACCGTCTTGAACGTCCCGGTGCAGCGCCTCAAGCTCACGCAGCAGGGTGAGCAGTGCTTCTGGATTTCCCCTCAACTCCTCTGCCAGCTCGCCCAGGGCGGCCAGTGCCGGAGCCATTCTCGCTTGGGTCGAATCTGGATCGTTAGGTGTCACGCGCTTTCGACAAGTTGTTGAGAGCTGCAAAAGGCTAGCCCTGCCGTCATTTTTCGCCCTGTAAGATCCAGATTCGACGGCTTTCCGTCCCCCTATAGCGTTCAGCCGACTGGCTCCTTCCATGCGCATTCGTCCTCTGCTGGCCGTCGTGCTGGCGCTCTGCCTCGCGTTCTTCACCACGGCCTGCAGTGGCGATAGTGAAGCCGTTCAGCGTGGTGGATCCAATGTCACCTACGACGACATCCACAACACGGGCAAAGCCAACGATTGCCCCACCATCGGGGATTCGGCTCGCGGCTCCATTCCACTGACTATTGGCGGCAGCTACGAGCTGCGCGAGATCTGCATGCACCCCGTGCAGGTTTACGCCAAGGAGGAGCCCAAGAACATTCGCCAGCAGGCTGAGTTTGTTGAGGGCAAGATCCTGACCCGCTATACCTCCAGCCTTGACTCCGTCTTCGGAGATCTGAAGGTGACGGAATCTGGGCTGCAATTCCAGGAGAAAGGCGGCATCGACTTCCAGCCGATCACCGTTCTGGTGCCTGGTGGTGAGGAGTTCCCCTTCACCTTCTCCAGCAAATCACTCAATGCAACTGCTGATGGCTCGGCTTTGACCACCAGCACCGACTTTGAAGGCACTTATCGCACCCCCAGCTACCGCACCAGTAACTTCATTGATCCCAAAGGTCGGGCTCTGACCACCGGTGTTCAGTACGCCCAGGGTCTCGTGGCACTTGGTGGTGATGACGAGCAACTCGAGAAGGACAACAACAAGCGCTACATCGATGGCGTGGGAACCATGAGCCTCTCCATCACCAAGGTGGACCCGGAAACCGGTGAATTCGGTGGTGTGTTCAGCGCCATCCAACCTTCCGACTCCGACATGGGTGGTCGCGAAGTGGTCGACATCAAGATCACTGGCGAACTCTATGGCCGCCTTGAAGAGGCTTGATCACCCTCACCACAACAGGTCGCATCAGGGGGCTCAGGCCCCCTTTTTTGTGGCCCATTGCAATCCTGCGGCGATCTGGGAGAATCGCCCGATCTTTCCCTGAAGTCATGACCGCCAGTGCTTCCGCTCCCGCCCAGCGATCCGGTGTGATTGCTCCCTATGGCGGAACACTGGTTGATCTGATGGTGGCCGAGGCGGATCGTGCCGCTGTGAAAGCCACCGCAACCAAGACGATCGAGTGTTCCGATCGCAACGCTTGTGATGTGGAGCTGTTGTGCGTTGGTGGCTTCTCGCCCCTGCGTGGCTTCATGCACCAGGAGGACTACGACGCCGTGGTGAGTGGCCATCGTCTGGCCGCGGGCCAGCTGTTCGGTCTGCCGATCGTGATGGACACCGACCGCGATGACGTGGTGGTGGGCGACAAGCTGCTGCTCACCTACAAGGGTCAGGATCTGGCGGTCCTCGAGGTGGAGGACAAGTGGGAACCCAACAAAGTGGCTGAGGCCAAGGGCTGCTACGGCACCACCTCGATCGAGCACCCTGCGGTTCGGATGATCACGATGGAGCGCAAGCGCCTCTACCTGGGTGGAAGCCTCCAGGGTCTTGCTCTGCCCGAGCGAGTGTTCCCCTGCAAGACCCCGGCTGAGGTGCGCTCAGGCTTGCCCGAAGGTGAGGACGTGGTGGCGTTCCAGTGCCGTAACCCCATTCACCGCGCTCACTACGAACTGTTCACCCGCGCTTTGCATGCACAGAACGTGAGTGACAACGCCGTGGTGCTGGTCCATCCCACTTGTGGTCCGACCCAGCAGGACGACATCCCCGGTGCCGTTCGCTTCCAGACCTATGAGCGTCTTGCGGCTGAAGTGAACAACGACAGCATTCGCTGGGCCTATCTGCCCTACGCCATGCACATGGCAGGCCCGCGCGAAGCGCTTCAGCACATGATCATCCGTCGTAACTACGGATGCACCCACTTCATCATTGGCCGCGACATGGCGGGCTGCAAATCGTCTCTGACCGGTGACGACTTCTACGGCCCCTACGACGCCCAGAACTTCGCCAAGGAGTGCGCTCCTGAGCTCACGATGGAAACGGTGCCTTCCCTGAACCTCGTCTACACCCAGGAAGAGGGTTACGTGACGGCAGAGCATGCCGAAGCCCGTGGCCTGCACGTGAAGAAGCTCAGCGGCACCCAGTTCCGCAAGATGCTCCGCGGCGGCGAGGAAATTCCCGAGTGGTTCGCCTTCAAGAGCGTGGTTGAGGTGCTCCGCGCCGCCTGAAGCCTGAGAACCCGTTTAACATTCCTTCATCTACGAGGCGACCTGTGAACAAGCGTTGGCGAAATATCGGTCTCGGGGCCCTTCTGGTCTTGGCGATCGTTGTGATTGCACCAGCGTTCATTGGCGGCGGCAGCGGCAGCCAGCCCCAGGTGAACACCATCCGTTACAGCGAGTTCGTTGAGGCGGTGAAGGATGACCAAATCAGCCGAGTGTTGATTTCTCCTGACCAGGGCACGGCTCAGGTGGTCGAAAACGACGGCCGTCGTGCCCAGGTCAACCTGGCTCCCGATCGTGAGCTGCTCGGTTTGCTGACTGAACACAGCGTTGATATCGCTGTGCAGCCTTCCCGCCAGACCCCCGGTTGGCAGCAGGCGGCTGGAAGTCTGATCTTCCCGCTGTTGCTGCTCGGTGGTCTGTTCTTCCTCTTCCGTCGCGCCCAGGGCGGCGGCGGTGGCAACCCCGCCATGCAGTTCGGCAAGAGCAAGGCACGGGTTCAGATGGAGCCTTCCACGCAGGTGACCTTCACCGATGTGGCTGGCATTGAAGGGGCAAAGCTTGAGCTCACTGAAGTCGTCGATTTCCTCAAGAACCCCGACCGTTTCACGGCTGTCGGCGCCAAGATTCCCAAGGGTGTTCTGCTTGTTGGCCCTCCCGGAACCGGCAAGACCTTGCTCGCCAAGGCCGTGGCTGGTGAAGCAGGTGTTCCCTTCTTTTCGATCTCCGGTTCCGAGTTCGTCGAAATGTTTGTTGGCGTTGGTGCCAGCCGCGTTCGCGACCTGTTCGAGCAAGCCAAGAAAAACGCACCTTGCATCGTCTTCATCGACGAAATCGATGCCGTTGGTCGTCAGCGGGGTGCAGGCCTCGGCGGCGGTAACGACGAGCGCGAGCAGACCCTCAACCAGCTCCTGACGGAGATGGATGGCTTTGAAGGCAATACCGGCATCATCATCGTTGCGGCCACGAACCGGCCTGATGTGCTGGATGCAGCCCTGATGCGTCCCGGTCGTTTCGACCGTCAGGTCACTGTTGATCGCCCTGACTATGCCGGACGTCTACAGATCCTTGGGGTCCACGCTCGCGGCAAAACCCTCGCCAAGGATGTCGATCTCGACAAGGTTGCCCGTCGTACACCCGGTTACACCGGCGCAGATCTGGCCAATCTTCTCAACGAAGCCGCCATCCTCGCGGCCCGTCGCGAACTCACCGAAGTGAGCAATGACGAGATCAGTGATGCCATTGAACGGGTCATGGCGGGTCCGGAGAAGAAAGATCGCGTGATGAGCGAGCGTCGGGCTCGATTGGTCGCCTATCACGAGGCTGGTCATGCCCTCGTTGGTGCCCTGATGCCCGACTACGACCCGGTTCAGAAGATCTCCATCATTCCCAGAGGTAACGCCGGCGGTCTGACCTTCTTCACCCCCAGTGAAGAGCGGATGGAATCGGGCCTGTATTCACGGGCTTACCTCCAGAACCAGATGGCTGTTGCCCTCGGTGGTCGTGTGGCTGAAGAGATCGTCTACGGCGAAGACGAGGTCACCACAGGTGCCTCCAACGACCTCCAGCAGGTTGCTTCGACAGCGCGTCAAATGATCACCCGCTTCGGCATGAGTGACGAGCTTGGACCTGTGGCTCTGGGTCGTGCCCAGGGGGGCATGTTCCTTGGCCGCGACATCGCCGCCGAGCGCGACTTCTCTGAAGAAACCGCCGCGATGATCGATAAAGAGGTGTCTGAGCTGGTGGATGTTGCCTACAAGCGCGCCACCAAGGTTCTTGTTGATAACCGTGCCGTTCTCGATGAATTGGCGGAGATGCTCGTTGAGCAGGAGACTGTTGATGCTGAAGAGCTTCAGGAGCTGCTGATCAAGCGTGACGTCCGGGTTGCCGAATACGTCTGATTTCGATTCATCTTCCAACCCTTGGCTGGTGCGGCAGGAGCTCTTCGTGGCTTCCCTGCAGCACCAGCCTCTTTTGTTGGTCATTCGGCCTGAGCCGGACGACCTCTCGCCTTCAGGTTCGGGTTCGGGTCTATTGGAGCAGGTGCAGCAGCTTCATGCTGCAGGGTTGCGCCATCTCGAGGTGGCTTGGATGGATCAGCCGGGCTGGGTGGCGTTCATGCAGCGGGTGCAGGACCATTGCCCTGAATTGAATCTGGGAGCGGCCTCGGTAACGTCCTCCAAGGCTCTCGGCAATCTTTCTCGGCTGGATCTCAGCTACGCCATGGCGCCCTGCTGGTGTCCGGAGCTGGTGGAGCAGGCCAGAACGCTTGGGGTTTTGCTGGTGCCTGGTGTGTTCAGTCCTTCAGAGGTGCATCAGGCCATGCGCTTCGGTTGTCGGGTCGTGAAGCTGTTCCCGGCGGCCCACTTGGGCCCAGGGTATTGGGGGCGATTGCAGGCGCCTCTCGGCCCCTTGCCCTTTGTGATTGCCGCGGGTGGCCTTGAGGTGAGCGACATTTCTGTCTGGCTGGAGGCGGGGCATGGCGCTGTGGCTCTGGGCCGCAGGGTGGTGGGCTCGCCGCCTGCTTTCCGGGCACTTCTCGACTGGCTGCACCAATCGACAATCAAGCCTTGATGCCAACGACTGGTTGACATGCGTCCCAGATGCTACAGATGAGATAGCTATCCAACTGCGTCATGTCGCAGCTCACGATCAAGCTCAGCGACAAGGCAGATGCCCTGATCGCTCAGCTTCAGAAGGAGATTTTCAACCGTCGTCGCAAGAAGGTGTCGGCCGCAGGGGTTGTGGAGACCCTGGTGGAAAGCGGCGCGAAATCCCAGTCTGACAAGCGTTTCGCCACGTCCTGGACGAATCTGATCAAGGACATCGAGAAGGCGGCCAAGCTGTCTTATGCCCATGGCAGCAAGCCCTCCACCCTCAGCGATGAGGAGTGGGCACTGGTGTTGAGTCATCGCAGCCGGGGAACGACCGGTCGGACACGCCGGACGGTGAAGAAAACACTGGCTGCCAAGAAACCTGCTTCCGCCAAGGCTCAGGCCAGCAAAAAGCCTGCTCGCCGCACCCGGACCCGCAGCGCGGCGAAGGCGAAATCGGTCGCAGCGGTTGCTGGCTCCAACGGCAGCGCAGCGGTGACGTCCGTTTGATCTCGCCAGCGGGTGGTGCTCACCAAAGGCTGCATTGCCCCTGCTGCCTCAGCAGGTGATCAGCTAGAACAAGCGCCACCATCGCTTCCACCATCGGCACGGCCCGCGGTAGAACGCAGGGGTCGTGCCGCCCTTTCCCCGCAAGTGTGGTGGCCTTGCCATCGGAATCGATGGTTTGCTGTTCTTTGCGGATCGTGGCCGTGGGTTTGA
>JADHMX010000076.1 GCA_016779825.1 Synechococcus sp. BS301-5m-G53
TTGGATGGACACACAGGCCACGAGATGGCGCTCCAGCAAGGCCTCAGCCAGCTGTTGGGCGCGCTCAGCGTTCGCTTCCGTGGTGAGGGCCAGCACAAGCCCACTCGCTTCAATCACGCTCAAGCCGATCCATCAGGCTGCTGACATCCTCGACACAATTCATCCCATCGGGGGGGGATGGACGCCGCAAAAGCAGCAAGCTCAGCCCCAGATCATCGGTGAGTTGATGCCAGAGCTGCTCCGTCGCACCACCGGACTGGCGGCAGAGCACCACGCCAATGTCCCAGCGACGGCAGAGGGACCGCTCGATCGCCCCCGGCACCTCCCCCTGCAGGGGACGCACCACGGCCAGGTGATCCGGGGGCAGACCAGCCCGCAAGGCTGAGCGCAATCCATCGGGGGAGGGAAGCGCACGGCCATAGGGGATGGCTCCGGCGCAACGAACAGCAGCAGCCAAGGCCGGAAGATGTCGACCTCCAATGGCCAGCAACAGGCGTTGGCCCTGGAGCGGCTGGGCGGCCAATGCCTCGGCATCAGCCAGAAGAGAGGCCGCTCCCAGCGGTTCAAGGCGACGCTCATAACGCAGCAGCGGTTGGCCAAGATCCGCACAAGCCAAGACCAGGTCTTGGCTGATCTGAGCCGCAAAGGGATGGGTGGCATCCACCACCCAACGGAAAGGGCCGGTCTGGTGCAGAGCTGCCGTAATTCCGCCAATGCCCTGCAGGGCACCGATCGAGATGCGCTCCACTGGCAATCCCGCATAGGCCTTCGCTGCAGTTGCGGTCACCACACTCACGCTCACACACCAATTGCGGCGGGAGAGCTCCTTCACCAAGCGCGGCCCTTCACCGGTTCCAGCCAGCAGCAGGACACGACGCTGGTCATTCGCGGGGCCTTGCATCAGGATGTGCGCCGACACCAGCTCAAGCCATGAACCATTGCGTGCTCGAAGTGGAGGTGATCGACGCACCGACGGTTCGATACACCCAGGACAACCAGACTCCCATTGCGGAGATGGCCGTGCGGTTTGATCCCCTTCGTGAGGGTGATCCACCAGGTGAACTGAAAGTGGTGGGCTGGGGCAACCTGGCCCAAGAGCTACAGAACCGTGTGCAGACCGGGCAGCGGCTGCTGATTGAAGGCCGGCTGCGGATGAACACCATGCCCCGGGGCGATGGCATGAAGGAGAAACGGGCTGAATTCACCCTGGCTCGGCTTCATCCGATCGGCGCAGCGGCCACGGGTGCACCTCCATCCGGCAACCCCTCAGCCCCGGCCCCAGGCCGGCAGGCCCCCGTAACTGCGCCGACCAAGGTGGAGCAAGAGCCTGAACCGGCCAGCTGGAATGCTGCGCCCCTCGTGCCCGACACCGACGACATTCCCTTCTGAATCAGAGGACGCTCGCGGGTCGGAACAACTCAACGACGAGCTTCGTCCTGCAGTTCTGAGGCTCGGGTGATTAGTTGCCCGAGCTCCCTCTCAAGAGCGGCAAGATCCAGCCGCAGCTCGGGCCAGCGGCCACCATCAATCTGCTGCAGCAACCAGCTGCGATCACGGTCGAGCTGCTCGAGCAGATCATCCATGCCGGTCGACGATGGATCAGGCATCTAGCTCGAGGCAATGGATCTCCATCCTGATGGCCTAGAGGTCAAAATGACGATCAAGCCAAGGCCTTCATGAAGGATTTCTTCTCCCCCGGCAGCCTCGTCACCATCGCCGGAGGCGTGCTGACCGTGGTCGGCGCCACCGCTTACGCCACGGGAAGCGCCAACCTCAGCCTGCCAACGATTTTCTATGGAATCCCGATTTTGTTGGGGGGATTAGCCCTGAAATCGTCGGAGCTGCCACCCGCCATCCGGGTAACACCGATCAAGACCTTTCAAAAGGAACGCGAAGCTGCGGCCCCTGAACTGGTCAAGTTGCTCGGCGATGTGACGCGCTGGCGCTACGGCCAGAAGGCACATCTGGAGTCGTCGCTCGAAGCGCTCAAACTCTGGGACGAGGACACCCCGCCGCAGTTGGAGGAGATCGAAGAGCTGCACTCCGACAGCGGCTACGGCCTGCGGATGCGTTTCCTGCTGGGAGCCGTCCCCCTCAAGCGCTGGCAAGAGCGGCAAGAGCGGCTCGGGCGTTTCTTTGCCAAGGGGATGCGAGCGGAAATCAAGGAACTGGATCAGCAACGACTGGACGTTCTTCTGCTTCCAGCGGGTGAGGCCTAAGCCATGGCCCAGTCCACCCAAAACAACGATGATGCCCTCAGGGTGTCGGTGCTCAGCGAAGCCCTTCCCTACATCCAGCGCTTCGCCGGTCGGCGCATCGTGATCAAGTACGGCGGAGCCGCCATGGCCCATGCCGAGCTGCGTGCTGCCGTCTTTCGCGACCTGGCTCTGCTGGCCTGTGTTGGCGTGCAACCCGTTGTGGTTCACGGTGGTGGGCCTGAAATCAATCAGTGGCTACAGCGCCTGGAGATTCCAGCCGAATTCCGCGATGGACTACGCGTCACCGACGCCGACACAATGGATGTGGTGGAGATGGTGTTGGTCGGTCGCGTCAACAAGCAGATCGTGAATGGACTCAACCAACTCGGGACCCGTGCTGTTGGTTTGAGCGGAAGTGACGGAAGCCTTGTGGAGGCACGCCCTTGGGGGGACGGCAGCCATGGGCTGGTGGGGGACGTTGCGCGCGTGAACCCCGATGTGCTGGAACCGCTGCTGGAGAAGGGCTATGTGCCCGTCATTTCCAGCGTTGCCGCAACCCCCGATGACGGGCGAGCCCACAACATCAATGCCGATACGGTGGCGGGGGAACTGGCAGCAGCCCTGGAGGCCGAAAAACTGATCCTGCTGACCGACACCCCAGGCATCCTTGAAAACCGGGACGATCCCGACTCCCTGATCCGCAAACTGCGCCTCTCGGAGGCGAGGCAGCTGATCGAGGACGGCGTGGTCGCGGGGGGCATGACGCCCAAAACCGAATGTTGCATCCGCGCCCTGGCCCAGGGCGTGTCAGCGGCCCACATCGTTGATGGCCGGGTGCCTCATGCGCTCTTGCTCGAAGTCTTCACCGACGCTGGCATCGGCACCATGGTGGTGGGACGCGGTTAGAGGGTGAGCGAGCAGGATGCAGCACTGGACCTCTCTGAAGCGGAGGCAGCCCTGGAGCGCGGGGACTACGGCCAGGGGCTGGAGCTGCTTCTCCCCCTGGCGGAGCAACACCCGATCAATAGCCCGGAGGGACAGGGCCTTCGGCTCCTGATGATCACCGCCTGGATGGGCCAAGGGCAGGACGACAAAGCCATCGCCACCTGCAGGCTGCTGAGTCGCTGCCGTGATCCCAAGTTGCGCCAACAAGCCAAACAACTGCTTGGGGTTCTTGAAGCCCCCAGCCTGGATCGTCCGGAACGCTGGTCGATGCGGATGCCGCAACTGGAGCTGAATGGCTCCGGCAGCGGGCAGACCTCCACCATGCGGCGGCGGCGGTCGCGGCGCCCCGAACCGCCGCCACCACCACCAACAGGGCCGACGCGTTCACCCGCGGCAGGGTTTGCCCTCCTGGTGATGGCGGTTCTGCTGGGGATCACGCTGTTGCTGAGTGGCTGCGTCCGAATCGAGGCCGATCTTGACCTTCGCGGCCCAGATCGACTGGCCCTCACTTGGGACATGCGGAGCACTCAGGCACGCGCGCTGCCCTGGCAGGAGCAATTCGAGCGAGACCTGCAACGGGAGGTGCCCGGGCTGATGATCGAACAAACAGGCCCAGGACGCCAAAAAATCAGCAGCCGTGTTGTGTCATCGCAAGAGCTGGCGCAACAAATGGCGGCTGTCGTTGCCGTGGCTGGTCGCGCGGCGGGAGTCTCACTCCCCGCACCGGTGCTCAAGCTCGAAGAACGCAACTGGCTGCTGGGGGTTCAGCAACACGTGCAGCTGATGGTGGACCTCAACGATCTGCCCGAGATCCCAGGGCTCGATGTACATCTGAGTCTCAACCATGGGCGGGTGGAGCGCACGGCTCTTTCCGGCACCACCACCGAAGTCAGCTGGCAGGGCTGGCGCTGGAATCCGCTTGGCCTGGGGGGCGTGGTGATCCTGATGCTGCTGGCCAGCACCATGGTGCTGCAGGTGGTGCGACGGAAACTGGGCTTTGGCTTCCCGGAACTGCCCTCCTGATCAAAGCTGCTGCGGGTCGGGATCCACAGTGAGCGCCACACCCTTGGGCAAGCCATCCCAGAGGGCCTGCCCCGGAGGCAACGGAAGCGAGGAGCCTGCCGGCCCATGCAACAGCAGCTGCCATCGGCTCCGACCAGCCACCCGGGCCACCGGGGCCGGGGCCGGCCCCAACAACCACCAGCTCTGGCGCTGACAGATCGGTCGGATCTGCTCCGCCAGCACCGCTGCCGCCGTTGCTGTTTTGCTGGGGGAGTCCCCAGACAGACGCAGCAGACAAGCGCGACTGAAGGGGACCAGACCAGCCTCCTTGCGAAGGGCCACTTCCTTGGAGAGGAACGCTTCATAACGACCATCCACCAGGTGCTGAATCACCGGATGCTCAGGGGTGTAGGTCTGCACCAACACCTGCCCCGGTCGCTCGCCCCGCCCGGCACGGCCCGCCAACTGCAACAGCAACTGGAGGGCTTGCTCTCCTGCCCGGAGGTCGGGGCGATGCAGGAGCCCATCCGCCGCGAGTACCGCCGCCAGGGTCACCCGCGGCAGATCCATGCCCTTGGCCAGCATCTGTGTACCGATCAAGACGTCCGCTTCCCCGGAGGCAAAGCGGTCCAACAGGCGTCGATGACCATCACGCCCCCCCGTGGAATCGCGATCGAAGCGAAGCAGGCGAAGACCTTCGAGCTCCTGGGAGAGCAATTCCAACACCTTCTGCGTTCCGGCTCCGAAGGGTTTGAAGGCCGTGGAACCACAGTGACTGCAACGGTTCTCCAGATCTTCACGATGGTCACACCAATGGCATCGCAACCACTGGCGACCGCCATGGCCCCGGTGAACAGTGAGCGCCACATCGCAATGGGGGCACATCACCACCTCACCGCAGCTGCGGCAGCTCAAAAACGGGCTGTATCCCCGGCGCGGCACCAAAACAACCGCTTGTTCCCCCTGCTCCGGCAGTGCCGCAAGCCGGTCCATCAAGGCACGGCTCACCAGGCGCTTGTGCCCTTCAGCCAGCTCATGCCGCATGTCGATCACATGGACAGGAGGTAGGGCCTGCCGCGAGATCCGCTCGGTCAGGCGCACCAGGGTCAAGGGACCATCGGAACCCGATTGAATCCAACTCTCGAGCGACGGTGTGGCGCTGCCCAGCACCAACCGTGCCTGTTGCATCACGACCCGATCCAGGGCCAGATCACGAGCGTGGTAGCAAGGCATCGGGGCGTCTTGTTTGTAGGAGCTGTCGTGCTCCTCATCCAGAACGACCAAGCCCAGGGGTTTCAGGGGAACGAACACGGCGGAGCGAGTTCCCACCACCACCAATGGCTGTTCCGCAGCAAGACAGCGGCGCCAGGTCCGGACCCGTTCGGCGTCACCACAACCGCTGTGATACTCGAGGACGCGGGTGCCAAAACGTTTGCGGCAGCGATCGACGAGTTGAGGGATCAACCCGATCTCGGGGGTGAGCAGCAGCACGTGACGGCCCTGATCCAACTCCTGGGCAGCGAGTTGGAGGTACACCTCGGTCTTGCCGGAACCGGTGATTCCCCACAGCAGCAAACCTCGGCCCGGAGAAAGCTGCTGGTAGGCATCGACCACGGCCTGCTGCTCGGCGGTCAAAGCCTGGGGAGACTCCTTGGGGCCAGCACCACCTGCGGGACCCTTGTCCTCACAACGGCGCCGCTCCCGCACCAGATAACCCTGCTGGACCAAGGGCGCCAGCAATTGAGCGCCAAACCCAGTCGCCACAAGATCCCGTTGCCAGACACCACCTCCTTGGTCCTCCAACCAAGCCATTAGCTCCTGCTGGCGAGGGGTGGGTTGGCCCGCGTCATCGGGGGGAGCACAGCTCTGGAGCCACCACATCTGTCGGCCCCCCGCCAGGGAGCGCTGGCCGGCCTGACCAATCCAACCCGCCGGCAGAGCCGCCTTCAACGTGCGAAAAGCACTGAGGTGGCAACGGTCGGCCACCCGTTCCAACCAGCCATACCAATCCGCGTCAACAGCGGCTCGCTGCAGCACTGCTTCCACCGGTTGCAGTCCTTGGGGCGCCTCCTCGTCGCACTCCCGCTCCGCCACCACCAGCCCATGCATGGCTCGACCCCGAAGGCGCACCCTTACAAGGTCCCCTGGCATCAATCCCAGGGACGGATCAGCGGAATAGCTGAAGGAGCGCCCCTCGCGGCCGGCCTCAAGCCAGACCTCCACGCAGCGACTCGAATGCGACAGGACCTTGCAAACTTCGGAAGACTTCATTAACGTGGACAGGTTGGGCTATTTATGCCAACCCTGCGCTCGATCCAGAGGGAAGACACAGAGTCTGAAGTCAAGGTTTTGTCCTTGCCACTTTGACCGGTCTGAGACCACCCCGGACAGCACAGATAACCAGTTCCAGCGTTTCTTCGACTCGCGGACATCACCATCAGCCCATGATTTCCGTCTCAGCGTCAGCTGCGTCGCTTCCTTTCGTTTGACGTGAGATCAAAGCCCTGCGGCCTGTGCCGTTGGTGACTTCCTGCCGCTTGCGCGTCCCCCCTTCATTCGACTTCGACTTTCGCCATGACCCCTGCTGCCACCAAAGCTGCCAAGCCAGACATCGTGCTTCTGGCCAATGCTGAGGGCAAGGTGATAGAAGTTGCCAAAAGTTCCGAGAAAGAAGCCAAAAAAGCCCCCGCGCGTCGACGAACCAGCAAGGCAAACGCGAAGGACTTGAGCGCCGCGGCGGACGAACTGCTTGCCGCTGCAGATCAAGCCAAGGCTGCGGGAACCACCAAAAAAGCTGCAGCGAAAACCACCAAGGCCAAAGCCACCACCAAAAAAGCAGCCACCGCCAAGAAGACCACCGCCAAGGCTTCTACAGCCAAGGCAGCTGCAGCGAAACCCACCGCCGAAGAGCAAGCCAAAAACGCGGCTGCCGAGAAGGACGCCAAGGCCAAAGCTCTGGCCAGCATCAAGGTCGGCCCCAAAGGCGTTTACACCGAAGACTCCATTCGGGTTTATCTGCAGGAAATCGGACGGATTCGCCTGCTGCGGCCCGACGAAGAGATCGAACTGGCCCGCAAAATCGCCGACCTTCTTTATCTCGAGGAACTGGCGGCTCAATTTGAAAGTGACAACGGCCGGGAACCCGACAACAAAGAGTGGGCTGCCCTGGTGGAGATGCCGCTCATCCGCTTCCGCCGTCGCTTGATGCTGGGCCGACGGGCCAAGGAAAAAATGGTGCAATCCAACTTGCGCCTGGTGGTCTCCATTGCCAAGAAGTACATGAACCGGGGCCTGAGTTTCCAGGATCTGATTCAGGAAGGAAGCCTCGGACTGATTCGTGCGGCCGAAAAATTCGACCACGAAAAGGGCTACAAGTTCTCCACCTACGCCACCTGGTGGATTCGTCAGGCCATCACCCGCGCCATCGCGGACCAGAGCCGCACCATCCGTCTGCCGGTACACCTCTACGAAACCATCTCCAGGATCAAGAAAACCACCAAGGTGCTCTCCCAGGAATTCGGTCGAAAGCCAACGGAAGAGGAAATCGCTGAATCGATGGAGATGACCATCGAAAAACTGCGGTTTATTGCCAAGAGCGCCCAGCTGCCGATCTCCCTGGAGACTCCCATCGGTAAAGAAGAGGATTCCCGTCTGGGCGACTTCATCGAAGCCGATATTGAGAATCCAGAACAGGACGTTGCGAAAAACCTGCTTCGCGAAGACCTAGAGGGCGTTCTGGCCACCCTCAGTCCCCGCGAGCGGGATGTGCTTCGCCTCCGTTATGGCTTGGATGACGGACGCATGAAGACCCTTGAGGAAATCGGCCAGATCTTCGATGTGACCCGGGAACGCATCCGTCAGATCGAAGCCAAGGCCCTGCGCAAATTGCGCCACCCCAACCGCAATGGGGTGCT
>JADHMX010000077.1 GCA_016779825.1 Synechococcus sp. BS301-5m-G53
TGATCAAACACCTTCGGCCACTGACGCAGGGCTGTTGCTAAGGCAATGCCCTCATTGACGTCGAGGCTCACTTTGGTGAGCGCGCGTTTGAACATCGGCAACTTCTGCTGCGTCGCCATCAGATCGAGGCTGCGCACGATCGGCACGCCGGCATCGACCAGGGCTGCCAGCTTGCTGGCGAACACGGCCTTTTCCTTCACCCCCGGCGCTTTCTCAAACAGGCGGTTGAGGTCGATCGACTTCAGACCTCCCGCGTCGGCCCCATCGACTTTGGTGTCCTGGCTGTTCCCGGGGCTGACGGGCCGCAGTTGTTCGGCGCGAATGCCCCGACGGCGCAGCAGTTTTTTGGCTTCAGCCAGGTCGGCTGCCTTGACCGTCACTGTCCGCGGTTGTCCGGTGGGACCGGAATAGGAGGCAATGAAGGCGGCCATCGCTGCTTATCTCCTGTGTTCAGATTTCACCGATCAAGCGCTGCAATTCGCCCGGTTTGCTGGCTTTGGCCATTGCTTCGGCACGGGACACATCCCCATTGAGCACCAGGTTGGCCAGGGCTTTCTCCAGGGTTTGCATGCCCTGTTCTCCCCCCGTTTGGATTTGGGAATAGAGCTGGGCTGTTTTTCCCTCGCGGATCAGGTTGGCGGTGGCGGGGGTGTTGATCAGGATCTCCTGCGCCATCACCCGACCGAACTGTCCTTCTGTCGGGTTTTGACGCCGGCAAAGGGTCTGGGAGAACACAGCCACCAAGCTGCCCGAGAGCTGCACACGGATCTGCGTCTGCTGCTCCGGTGGGAAAACGTCGACCATCCGGTCCACGGTCTGGGCCGCGGAGCTCGTGTGCAGGGTCCCGAAGACGAGGTGTCCGGTCTCGGCGGCACTCACGGCCAGTTGAATTGTCTCTAGATCCCGCATCTCACCTACCAGGATCACGTCCGGGTCTTCTCGCAGGGCGGCGCGCAGGGCATTGGCGAAGCTGCGGGTGTCTTCGTTCAGCTGGCGTTGGTGCACCAGGCTTTTGTCGCTCTGGTAAACGAATTCGATCGGGTCTTCGATCGTGAGGATGTGTTCGCTGCGGGTGTGATTGATGTGATCCAGCAGGGCCGCCAGGGTGGTGGTCTTGCCGGATCCTGTCGGACCGGTCACCAGCACAAGTCCCCGGGGCCGCGCGCTGGTCTCCAGCACCACAGGAGGCAGGTTAAGCAGTTCAACGCTGGGAATCGTGCTGCCGAGGGCCCGCAGGCAGGCGGCATAGCTGCCTTTCTGGCGGTAGACGTTCACGCGGAAGCGTGCAACGCCTTTGAGGCCGTAGGCGCAGTCCAGTTCCCAGGTCTGCTCCAGCGTCTTGCGCTGGCTGTTGTTCAGCATCGAGAAGATCAGCTTGTTGCAGTCCTCTTCGGCCAGGGGTCGGTCCGTCATCGGACGCAGTTCACCGCTGAAGCGGCCGTAGGGCGGTTGACCGGTGGCGAGGTGCAGATCACTGCCGCCGCCTTGCACCAGTTGTTCCATCAGGTCTTCGATCATCAGATCCATGACCGGCTCCTCAGTGGCGTGGTGTCAGGCAATAGGGACACTCGAGCCAGCCTTCCTGCAGACCGGCGCCGCATCCTTCACAGGTCATTGTGCTGAGGGCACGGGCTCTGCGCTCGGATTCCAGCCCGGAATCCGTCAGCACCATCCGACCCACCTCTTCAAGCGTGGTCTCGCCCCGTCGCACCAGTTCGAGGCTGTAGCCGAGCAGGGTCACCATTCCTGATTCCAGGGCGAGTTGACGAATCACATCGGTGCTGGCGCCCTTGGAGATGGCGGTGGCCATGTCCTCCTGGATCCGCAGCACTTCATAGATGCCGACGCGGCCCCTGTAGCCGCTCCCCTGGCAATGGGGGCAGACCTCTTCGTTGGGGCCGTGATGATGCGCCCGGTAAAAGGTGACATCCGCCTCCCGGCTGGCCATCAGCCCGAAGCGGCCCAGTTCCCGTTCCTCCGGCCGGTAGGGCTCGCGGCAGTGGGAGCAGACCCTGCGCAGCAGCCTCTGGGAAATGATCCCGATCAGGGATGCCGACACCATGAAGGGCTCCACGCCCATTTCGTCCAGGCGGGCAATGGTGCTGGGGGCATCGTTGGCGTGCAGGGTGCTGAGCACCAGGTGACCGGTCAGGGCAGCCTCAATTGCTGTTTTGGCGGTTTCGAGATCACGGGTTTCTCCCACCAGCAGAACGTCCGGGTCCTGGCGCATGAACGCCCTTAGAGCCGTGGCGAAGTCGAAGCCCTTGTCTCGGTTCACCTGGCACTGGGTGATGCCCGGCAGGGTGTATTCGATCGGGTCCTCCACCGTGGAGATGTTGATGCCCGGATCGTTGCGCTCGGCGAGAAGTGAATAGAGGGTGGTCGACTTGCCGGAGCCCGTTGGTCCGGTGACCAGGATCATCCCGAAGGGTTTGGAGCCCAGCTCTCGGACCAGGGCCAAGGCGTCGGGGTCGTCGATCAGTTTGTCCAGCCCCAGTTGGGTTGCTCCACTGTCCAGCAGGCGCAGGCAGACCTTTTCACCGAAGCGGCTGGGCAGGGTGTTGACACGGAAATCAATCACCCGGTCGCGGTACTTGCGCCGGATCCGGCCGTCCTGGGCTTGGCGCCGTTCGGCGATGTCCAGATCCGCCAGGATCTTGAACCGGGATGTCACCGCTGGCACCAGGCGACTGGGCAGCGGCTCAACGTATTGCTGGAGCACACCGTCCTGGCGAAACCGCAGACGCAACCCTTTCTGCTGGGGTTCCACGTGGATGTCACTGGCCCCCACTGACATGGCCTGCAGCAGGATTCGGTCCACCAACGTCACGACGGGCGAGGCGTCCGCGTCGTTGAGGCTGGTCTCCAGGTCAATGGCCTCCCGAGCCAGGTGGGCGTCCTCGTCCTCGTCGCTCTCCAGCACCCCATCGGGGCTGAAGTCGTTGAGAAAGGACTCAGCATTCACATCGAGGGTGCTGTCGGTTTCGGTTGGAGCAGGTTCGGCTGGAGCAGGGTTACTTGCTTCTGCTTCCTCAATCTCGGCATGCAAGGCCTGCTGCAGATCC
Organism: Synechococcus sp. BS301-5m-G53; assembly: GCA_016779825.1. Lineage (GTDB taxonomy): Bacteria > Cyanobacteriota > Cyanobacteriia > PCC-6307 > Cyanobiaceae > Parasynechococcus. Next base: position 3,066 of record JADHMX010000077.1, read on the forward strand.
GCTTCGATGGCCGGGTGCAGGCGGATCGTGCGGTCTTGTTCCGGCAGCTGATCGATCAGGTGTTGCCATTCCTCGTCTCGCCACTGGCTGGGGATCGCGATGTCGAGCTGGTCAGCACTGATGGCGATCGGCATGGCCTGAAGCACCTGCCAACGCTCTGGGCTCACATCCGGCAGGGCCTCCTCCAGCAGGTAGCGACTTGCCAGCAGCTGGTCCGGCCCCGGAACCGGCTGCTGCAACAGCAATTCAAGGGCGAAACGCTGCCGCGCCGTGTCGCCGGCATCGGGGGTGGGCAGCGTCAGAATCATGCGTGGCGACCGAGGTGCGGGCTTCCGCAGCTTGTGGGAGGTGAGCGTTGCCCTTCAACATGTCTAGACAGCAATCCCTGAGCGGTCAGCATGAGCGGCGACGCCTCCACCCCAGAGCAGGACCAGACTGTTGCGTCCGGTGCTGTTCCAGTCACGCCGGAGTCCGCTCCTGATGCGCCCGAGGCGACGTCCGAACAGGCTTCTGCAGCAGTGGATCCTGCGGAGCGGATGCAGCAACTCGAGCAGGAGTTGAGCTTGCTGAAGCAGGAGCACGAGACGCTCAACAGCCAATACATGCGCATTGCGGCGGATTTCGACAACTTCCGCAAGCGCCAGAGCCGCGACCAGGACGACATGCGTCAGCAACTGGTTTGCTCGACCCTCACCGAGATCCTTCCGGTGGTCGATAACTTCGAGCGGGCCCGTCAGCAGCTCAATCCTGAAGGCGAGGAAGCCCAGGCGCTGCACCGCAGTTACCAAGGTCTTTACAAGCAACTGGTGGAGGTGCTGAAGCAGCAGGGCGTGGCACGGATGGAAGTGGTCGGTCAGGAATTCGACCCGAACTTGCATGAAGCCGTGCTGCGGGAGGAAAGCAGCGAGTTCGCCGAGGATGTTGTTTGTGAGGAGCTTCAGCGTGGTTACCACCGCGATGGGCGCGTGCTGCGCCACGCGATGGTGAAGGTGTCGATGGGTCCCGGACCATCCGATCCAGCGCCAGCCCCAGCGCCTGCTGAGGCCGCACCGGATCAGACGGTGGAGGAGGCCTGATGGCCGATTTCTACGACCTTCTCGGCGTCAGCCGGGATGTGGATGCCGACAGCCTCAAACGGGCTTATCGGCGCATGGCGCGTCAGTACCACCCCGACATCAATAAGGATCCCGGCGCTGAAGACCGTTTCAAGGAAATTGGTCGCGCCTATGAGGTGTTGAGTGATCCCCAGACCCGTGCCCGTTACGACCAGTTCGGGGAAGCCGGTCTTGGAGGAGCGGCAGGTGCTCCCGATATGGGGGACATGGGCGGCTTCTCGGATCTGTTCGAAACGTTTTTCCAGGGCTTTGGTGGACCCGGCGGTGCCGGTGGTGGTCGGCCGCGGCGTCAGGGCCCCCAGCAGGGGGATGACCTGCGGTACGACCTGACGATCGATTTCGAGCAGGCGGTGTTCGGTCAGGAGCAGGAGATCAAAATCCCGCATCTGGAAACCTGCGACACCTGCGGCGGCAGCGGTGCCAAGGCGGGCAGTGGACCCACCACCTGTGGCACCTGCGGCGGTGCTGGGCAGGTGCGCCGTGCCACCCGGACCCCCTTCGGCAGCTTCACCCAAGTCGCCGAATGTCCCAATTGCTCAGGGACCGGTCAGGTGATTGCGGATCCCTGCGGGTCCTGTGGTGGCCAGGGCGTCAAACAGGTTCGCAAGAAGCTGCGGATCAACATTCCTGCCGGGGTGGACACCGGAACAAGGCTTCGTGTTTCGGGCGAAGGCAACGCGGGACCCCGGGGTGGCCCATCCGGTGACCTTTACGTCTTCCTCACCGTTCGCAATCACCCACGGCTGCAGCGGGATGGTTTGAACATTTTTTCGGAGGTGAAGGTCAGTTATCTCCAGGCGATTCTCGGAGACACCATCGAGGTGGAAACCGTGGATGGCAGCAAGGAGCTGGAGATCCCTGCCGGCACTCAGCCCGGCACGGTGCTCACCCTGCCGAACCTGGGCATTCCCAAGCTCGGGAATCCCGTGGCTCGGGGTGATCAGCGCGTGACGGTGAGCGTCGACCTGCCGAAGCGGCTCAGCGATGTGGAGCGCGAGCTCCTGGAGCAGTTGGCGGGTCACCATTCCGCCCGTGGCAAGCAGCACCACCATCACAACAGCGGTCTGTTCGCTCGCTTGTTTGGTCAGAAGGGATGAGCAGGCGTTCCCTGGATCTGCGGGGAACGCCCTGTCCGGTGAATTTCATTCGCTGCAAGCTCACCCTCGAGCAGATGAGCAGCGGTGACTGCCTTGAGGTCTGTCTCGATCGGGGTGAGCCTGAAGCCATGGTTCTTCCAGGCCTGAGGGATGCCGGCCATCGTGTTGAGTGTGTTGATCAAACGCCGGATGCCGTCACCATCGAGGTGATCTGCGGTGGCTGACACCAGCAGCTCCGTCGCTGTGGGGATGGTGGTGGCGCTTCAGGCCAATTACCTGGAGGTCGAGCTGGATGCTGCACCTGACGGATGTCCAGGGCGGCTGCTCTGCACGCGCCGCACTCGGCTCAGCCATCGGGGGGAAGCCGTTTACGTGGGTGATCGGGTTTGCGTCGAGGCGATTGATCCAGTCCAGGGGCGTGCCGTGGTGGCCGACGTGGAGCCACGCCACAGCTTTTTGACACGGCCACCGGTGGCCAACGTCTCTTTGGTGGCTGTGGTGTTGGCGGTGGAGCAGCCCAGCTTTGACCCTGATCAGGCCAGTCGCTTCCTGTTGACGGCGGAACGCACCGGGCTTGAGGTGATCCTTTTGCTCACCAAGACAGACCTCATCTCAGCTGCAGCGCTCGAGCGCCTTGTGACTCGGTTGCAGGGGTGGGGCTATGACCCGCTGGCCCTCTCCAGTGCCACCGGAGCCGGCATTGACGCTCTACGCCAACGCTTGGCTGCTGCGCAGCTGTCGGTGCTGTGTGGGCCCTCGGGGGTGGGCAAGAGCAGTCTGCTGAACCAGCTGCGTCCTGATCTTCAACTGCGAACGGCTGCGGTGTCCGGACGCCTCCAGCGCGGGCGCCACACCACCCGCCACGTGGAGCTGTTTCCTCTGGGTCCGAGCGCCAGGGTGGCTGACACCCCAGGGTTCAACCGTCCTGATCTGCCCGATGACCCCCAGGAACTGGGGGTTCTGTTTCCAGAGCTTCGGCAGCAACTCGATCCCTGGCCATGTCGGTTTCGCGACTGCCTGCATCGCGGTGAGCCCGGCTGTGGTGTCTCGACCGACTGGGAGCGCTACCCCCTCTACAAGGCTGCTTTGATCGAGCAGAGCAGCCTCAGCCGCCCATCCCGGGGAGGTTGAGGTTCAGGCCACCGGTGAGTTCCTCCATGCGCCCCTTCATCGTGGCGGTGGACTGCTCATAGGCTGCTTGCAGGGCTTCCAGGGTGGCCGCTTCGCTGGCCTGTTGTCCCTCCTGCAGCAGGGCTGGGTCCAGCCGCACCCGCAGCGGTTGCTGGTTGCCCGATAGCCAAACGCTGGCACGGCCATCGCTGCTCTGGCCTTCGATCTCCATCCCGTCCAGTTCCTCCTGCAGTGCCTGGGCGTTCTGCTGAATCTCCTGGGCTTTCTTGAAGGCTTCGGTGAGCTGGCCGAAATTGGGGAGTCCGAACCCTGCCATGGCGATCCTGTGGAAGCCGGAAGGCTAATCCGCCGAAGCGAATCCCAGGCGCTTCACTTCCGGGTGCAGACGAATCCCATGTTCGGCTTCGACGCGGTCCTGCACCAGTTGGATCAGCTGGGTGATGTCCTTCGCCTTGGCGTGACCGGTGTTGACGATGAAATTCGCATGCAAGGTGGAGATCTCGGCGTCGCCGATGCGGGTTCCCTTCAGCCCCTGCTCTTCGATCAGCCGTCCGGCTTTGAGCGGTTCTGGATTGCGGAAAACGCTGCCGCAGCTTGGTTGTTGATAAGGCTGTGTTGTGGTGCGGTGGCTGAGATTCGCGTTGGTGACCCGCTTCAGTTCGTTCGGATCGTGACCGGGTTCCAGGCGGAAGCGTGCGGACAACACCACAAGCTCGTCGTCTTGGAGACGGCTGTGGCGGTAGGCGAAGTCCAGTTGGTCGCGCTGGAGCTCAAAGCAGTCGCCTCCATCCACGGGCATGACCTGCACCGACTCCAGCCATTCCGCTGTACAGCCTCCCTGGGCTCCTGCATTCATCACAGCAGCACCGCCTGCAGTTCCTGGGATGCCAACGGACCACTCGAGGCCGTGCAGTCCAGCTCGTGCCGCTCGTCGAGCCAGCGATGGGATTGGTTCACCGGCAAGCACCTCAACGGTTCCAGCGGTGGCATCCAGCTTCAACCCCTGCAGTTTGCGTAGACAGAGCGACAGCCCTGGCAGGCCGTCATCGTGAATCAGCAGATTCGACCCAGCGCCGATGATGCGGCAGGGCATGCCCTGTTGCGCGGCCCATTGGATCCAGGCCTGGGTCTCTTCAAGGCTGACGGGTTCCGCGAGCCATTCGGCGGCTCCTCCCACCCGCCAGGTCGTGTAGTCCGCAAGGCTGATTCCGGCCTGGGGCAGGCGGTCATCCGCTTGGGTCATGTCGTCAGCCTTGACCACAGTCCATTCACATCGCCAGCACCCATCGCCAGAACAAGATCGTTCTCGCGGCTGTGCTGGATCACCAGGTCGGTGAGTTCATCGAGGCTGTCGGCGACAGCGATCTCAAGATCCGGTTTCAGGCTGCGGACCCGTTCCGCCAGGGCATTGCTGCAGATGCCGTGCAGGGGTTGCTCTCCCGCGGAGTAGACGGGAGCGAGCAGCAGCAGATCACAGTTCTGCAGGGCCTGAGCAAAGCCATCGAGGAACTGCT
>JADHMX010000078.1 GCA_016779825.1 Synechococcus sp. BS301-5m-G53
GTCCAGCCCACAGGAGGCTGGCTGATCAGATTGGCGGCGAGTTTTCGGCGCTGCATCCATCGCCGCGCCGCAACACCCGACTTGGCATGGTCCTGACATTGCCCTTGCAGGAACAGCCGTGAGGCCTGATGCAACCAACGCAGTTCCTGAACGGGTCGTTTGCCTTTGCGCTGTTCCACCCCGTTCAAGCCACCTGACCCGAAACTAGATCGATCTGCTGATCCAGGGATGACATCAACCGACACCCCATGGCCCGACTCCGCCACAGCCAAGGCTGAAGCGCTGCATCAGCTGCTCCGCATTGGCGATCGAGATTGGCATCAGCTGAAGAGCAACCGCCAGCGGCGTGGCGCTGAATTGTTGGCGGCAGCATTGGTGCAACTGCTGCGCCAAGGAGACAACAACGACGTTGAAGAGTTGACCCAACAGGCGCTTGGTTGGATCAAGGGAGAACTGAAGGATCCAGGCTGTCCGCGTCACTGATGGGACGGCGACAGGCCAGCTGCAAACGGTTGCCCCTGCGGCTCCAGCGGACATCGTCGAAACACTGGTGGATCAAGAAAAGTCCCCGGCCACTGGCGGCATCAACCTCGGTCGGGAGTGTCGCGGTGCGGGATTGCTGCGGCAGGCCGCAGCCTTCATCCTGAACCTGCCAGACCAGCCAATTGGGCGTCAGGATCCGCCGAACGCGCAGCTTCTTGGCGGGGTTTTCTGCATTGCCATGGCGCACGGCATTGACCAAGGCCTCATGCAAGCCCAACTCAATCCGTTGGGTGGTGAGCACACAACCCACAGGCTCGGTGAGCAGCTCCAGCAGAGGAGCCAGCTGCAACGTGGACGGCAGCGTGAAATCAGCCCAGCGAAACCTGTTGGACGGCAAAGTCGGGCCCGTTGAGGTCGGTCTTTCGAACTTACCGTTGATGCCAGGCCCCGTCAGTCAGGATCTGCGGGCAACAAGTGCAGGGTGATTAAGCAGGGAATCCATCAGGCGGACTCCCCTGAGCTGATTGATCAACGGCATGTGGCCTTCAGGGGCATCAATCGACCAGGTGAACGCGCCTGGGTAGCGCGTCCAGACGCCATCACATTTCCAACCGATCCGGGGCCATAGGCGATCGTAACGACCATCAAGGGCTGAGAGCAGCTGCGATTGGGCTGTAAAGCCAAAACGGCCTTGGGAATAAACGGTCCAGAGCCGATCGAGACTGACCAGATCAACGCCTGACATCGGCGGAACTTCCGTGAAGTAGACGTAGCCGCGCTTTACGGCGGCATCACCGGCCAATTCGCGCAGGACCTGACTGGTGATTCGATCTGCCTCCTCAAAATTCTGGTGGAGCAGCTCCTGCTGCAACGCCCCGTAATTCAGACCAACCCCGGATTCAGCCGTCAGCCAGCCTTGATTAGACGATTGGATCAGACCGGAGAGAGCCTCGGGCTGGTGGCGCTGCAGCACCTGCAAAATCCAGCCAGCAGCCCAATCGTCACCAGCCGAATCGAAGCCGGAAAGAAGCTCTGATCCAACAGCCGCCAGCTCTTCAGCGCGGGCTTCGATCTGCTTGATCAGTGGACGTCGCTGGCGAAGTGTTCCCTTCGCAAAACGATCCAGCAGCTGGTCAACGCTGAGTTTGGTGGCGGGTGTGGAACCGGAGAGCATGAGTCGCAACCGGCCCCAACTGGCTCGGTGTTGGCCCACTATGTCAGGCATGGGCGAGACGCGTTCGATCGAGATCCAGCAGCTCCGCGAGCTGGATGGACCACTGGTGGACGTGCGAAGCCCCAGCGAATTTGCGAAGGGGCACTGGCCCGGGGCCATCAACCTGCCTCTGTTCAACGATGAGGAACGCGCTGCAGTCGGCACGGCCTACAAACAAGAAGGACGAACTCCAGCGATTCACCTGGGGCTTGAACTGACCGGCCCCAAACTCAGCAGCTTGGCTCGGCAGCTCGAGACCCTTCGTGACCAGGGGCATCCTCGGATCTACTGCTGGCGTGGGGGAATGCGTTCAGCCAGCATGGCCTGGCTGGCTCAGCAGATCGACCTCTCACCAAGGCTTCTGCAGGGGGGTTACAAGAGCTACCGGCGCTGGGCCCAGAGCCGATTTGAACAGACCTGGCCCCTTCGCGTGATGGGCGGACGCACGGGAACAGGGAAAACCGATCTGCTGTTGGCCATGGCGGCGCGCGGTGCAGCCGTCGTTGATTTGGAAGGGCTGGCCAACCACCGCGGCAGCAGTTTCGGCGGCCTGGGCTTGCCGGATCAACCCAGCACCGAGCACTACGAGAACCAATTAGCTGAGGCTTTGGATCAACACCAACACCGTGGGGCTACGGCGATCTGGTTGGAAGCTGAAAGCATCCAGGTGGGCCGCTGCCGCATTCCCAAGCCCCTGTTCGATCAGATGCAACAGGCCCCTGTGCTGGAGATTCAGCGCGACCTAAGAGAACGGGTGAACCAATTGGTGCAGGTGTACGGCCACCAGGGGGGAGCCGCGCTTGCTGAGGCAACCGAACGGATCAGTCGACGCCTGGGGCCCCAGCGCACCAAGGAAGCCCTCGAAGCGATTGCCAGGGAAGACTGGGCCAGCGCCTGCCGCGCCACGCTCGATTACTACGACCGCTGTTACGACCACGAGTTGGCCCGAACGCCCAAACGCGAGGCGCTCGATCTCTCGGGGCTCAACGCTGATGAAGCCGCCGAGACCTTGATCGACCGGGGGTTCGTTGAAATCCCCGATTAAGATCGCCCCCAGCGATGGTTCGAGAACGACATGAGCAAAGCAGCGATTCAGTTCTTTCGGGGAGTCAACGAGCCGGTGGTGCCCGATATCCGTCTGACCCGCAGCCGTGACGGCCGCACAGGTCAGGCCACCTTCCGCTTCGAACAGCCCGCTGCGATTGCCCCCGAAACCATGGGTGACATCACCGGAATGTGGATGGTGGATGAAGAAGGCGAAATGGTCACCCGGGAAGTGAATGGCAAATTCGTCAACGGCACCGCCAGTGCCCTTGAAGCCGTTTACTCATGGAAATCCGAAGAGGACTTCGAACGGTTCATGCGCTTTGCTCAGCGCTATGCCGACGCCAATGGCTTGGGTTATTCACAAAGCCAGGATTCCGGTCAGACTGACGCGGCCGACGATCAACAAGCTTGAGACTGCCCCAATGGCTGTCCCTGACAGCCTTCATTGCAGCCATCCTCTTGCTGTGGTCGCTGCGTGAGTTGCTGCTGCTGTTATTCGCTGCAGTTGTGCTGGCCATGGCGCTTTGCACGCTCGTGGGCATCCTTCGGGAACGGAGGCCGATGCAAAGACCTCTGGCCCTTGCGATCTGCATCGTCGGCTTGCTTGTCCTGGTGGCAGGAGCTGCGGGGATTGTGGTGCCCCCATTCCTCGAAGAATTTTCACTGCTGCTGCAGAAGCTGCCGGAAGCGGGACAGACCCTGGTGCGGATGGGAGTCAATTGGATCGACACCATCAGTGAGGCCATCTATGGGGCCGATGCATTTCCCGATCTCGAAGAACTGGGCCTGAAGGGCCCACGGCAGCTCGTGCCCGACGGTTCATCACTGGCCGCTGGTGTGGGCAACGGCGTACTGGGCCTGCTTGGTTTGGCAGGAAACCTCGGCAATGGCGTGCTGCGTCTGTTGTTCGTGTTGGCGGTCGCCTTGATGATCAGCATTCAGCCCCAGGCCTATCGCAGCGTTGGGCTTCAGTTGATTCCTTCCTTCTATCGACGCCGTGGGCGCCGAATTCTGGATCAATGCGGTGCTGCCCTGAGCAGCTGGATGGTGGGGGTGCTGATCAGCTCCCTAGCGGTGTTTGTGCTGTGCAGCATCGCCCTCACGCTGCTTGGTGTGAAGCTCGTTCTGGCCAACGCGCTGCTGGCGGGACTGTTGAACGTGATCCCCAATCTGGGGCCAACAATGAGCACCATCTTCCCCATGGCGGTGGCTCTTCTGGATGCCCCATGGAAGGCCGCTGCGGTGCTGGGGGCCTACGTAGTGATCCAGAACATCGAGAGCTATGTGATCACCCCATCGGTGATGCACCACCAGGTCAAGCTGCTGCCCGGACTGACCCTGGCTGCGCAGTTCCTGTTCACGCTGTTGTTCGGCCCCCTTGGCCTGCTGATGGCCTTGCCTTTGGCAGTTGTGCTGCAGGTGATCATCCGTGAGGTGGTGATCCACGATGTATTGGATCGCTGGAAAGGCCTGGAGCCGGTTCGATGACAGCCGGAACGTTTCTCGTTGCGCTGACTCTGGTGGTGCTGGTGCTGCTGCTCTGGAACCTGCGATGGGTGTTGCTGGTGCTGTTCGGTGCTGTGGTGGTGGCAGTGGCCCTGGATGTGCTGATCGTGCAGGTTCAGAAGCGAACCCGACTGCAGCGCCCTCAGGCCCTGGCCACTGTTCTGGGGATGTTGCTCTTGGCAGGGGGGCTGCTGGGCCAGCTGCTGGTGCCGGAATTGATCAGCCAGTTCCAGCAATTGGGGCGCGATCTGCCGCAGTTGGTCAGCAAGGTGTCAGACCTGTTGAGCAGCGAGCCACGCCTGGCGCAGCTGAATGAGGCGTTGGGTGAGGGCCTCAACCTGAAAGGGCTTCAGCCATTGCTGGGCTTTGCAGGAGGTGCAGCGAATTCCTTGATTCAGCTGTTCCTCATGGCCTTGCTCGCCATCTTGCTGGCCCTGGATCCAAGCGCCCATCGGCGAATGATGGTGGCGATGACGCCTCGCCCCGCCCGTCAGCAGATGGAGCATTTGCTGAATGAATGCCGGCAAGCCCTGGGGGGTTGGCTCAGCGGCATGACCCTGTCGGCCACGACGGTGTTTCTGCTCACCTGGGGCGGCCTGTTGCTGCTCAAGGCCCCCCTGGCCCTGTTGAGTGCCCTGGTCTGTGGGTTGCTCACGTTTGTGCCGACCATCGGCCCAACGGCGGCAACCCTATTGCCGGCGGGATTGGCACTCCTGCAATCGCCGCAATTGATGGTGTCCGTTCTGGTGTTCCGGCTGGTGCTTCAGAACTTGGAAGCCTTTCTGCTCACACCCTTGTTGTTACGCAAAACCGTGAATCTGCTGCCCACAGTGGCTTTGATGGCCCAGTTGAGCCTTGGTGCCTTGCTGGGGCTACCTGGGGTGCTGCTGGCACTCCCCTTGGTGGTGGTGCTTCAGGTGTTGATGCAGCGCGTGGTGGTGCAGCAGATCATGGACCGCTGGGCCTGACCACAAATCTCACCCTGTATCGAGACAAACACCTGGTAACAAGGATCACACCTGAGACCAGCCTTGACTAAGTACTTTTACGGTGTCGTGAGAACGACGCGTCGAGCATTGGGACTCTTGGGAGAGGGTCCCAATTTTTTAATCGCCTCAGAGCAGGTGGCGCTTCTTTTTCTCTCGCGAATCACGCTCCCGCTCAACGGCCTGCCAATAGGCCGCAGAGACAGCAACCTCCTGTCCACGCTCAATTTTGTTCAGCCGAGCCTTCAGGGCCTCGACCTCGGCGCGCAACCCGAAGACCACCTCGCTAAGACCGGGATTCAACTCCATAGGACCGAAACAACCACTTGATTGGTAGCTCAGGTCCGACGAGACATGACGTTCAAATCGATACAGAAATCAAGCCCCCAGCCACCCCAATCCAATAGCGTGTCCAACAGGTCTTAGGACATGCGGACTTGGACGTCATCTTCAATTTCTCTCGCTACGAGGAACTGAGGCAGGCCGTGATGGAGCTGGTTCGAGAGAACATGGATCCAGAACTGCTCCACGAGGAAGCCCACGATCTGTTCGAGTCGTGGTGGTCCTCCACCCACAGCCAGGGACAGTGGAATGCTGAGGTGAAACAACGCACCTGGGATTCGATCTGGCGTGAATTCGGCAACAGCCCCACCCTCTAACCGAAGCGACGCCACAGAGAGCCTGATCCCAGCAAGACCACCACAGCAAGCTGGTGGTGACGAATGGCATACCCCAAGCCAGTAATCGTGAACTGGTCACCCAGCAACTGCAGCTCAGTACGCAGGTCGCCCAGGGCCAACAGAATCAACAGGATTGGAAACCACCGTGCCGGACTCGGATGGCGACGTCCTTCTGAACCGCTGCTGCGCTTAGTCACGGGAGCGGTCCCAGAGCGTGAGCAGCGATGGTGCCAAAGCGATGCTCGACCAGGATCCAACAACAACCCCGAGGGCGAGGGCGATCGCAAACCAATACAGCGTGGCCCCACCAAAAAAGACAAGGGCCAAGAGGGGCAGCAAGGTGGTTCCGCTGGTGTAGAGCGTGCGGGTCAGCGTGGCGGACACCGCTTGATCCACCTGGAGTGAGAGAGGCAGGTCGGCGGCATCCTTGCTGCGTTCACGGATGCGGTCGAAGACCACCACCGTGTCGTTCACCGAATAACCGGCAATGGTTAGCAGTGAAACCGCAAACAGGCTGTCCACCTCCAGCTGAAGCACAACCCCGAGCCAGGCAAAGACACCACAGACGATCGCCACGTCATGGGCCAACGCCACCAGGGCAAGAAAGGCGTAGCGGCGGTCGTAGCGGAAGCTGATGTAGGCGGCAATACCGCTGAAGGCCACCAGCAGTGAGATCAGGCTGCTGCGCAGCAGTTGCTTGCCCAGACTCGGCCCGATGGTGTCGACCGATTGACCACCGGAGAGGAATGGCCCTGCAACCGGTTCAACCGCCTGAATCACCGCTTGGCCCTGGGCAGCCGACAACGTTGGCAGGCGCAGCAACAATGACTGTCCCCCATCCAGCAGCTGAACCCTTGGTGCGCCCAGGTTTGGAAGAGCCTGCCCCTCCTCCACAGGAAGCTCGAGCGTGCGGATCACATCGGAAACCGCAATCGCCTTGAGATCCGCGCAGGTGTCATCACATCGGCGCTCCAGTTGGATCTGCGTGCCACCGGTGAAATCCAAACCGGGGCGCAGAGGAGCCCGGATCGCGGGATCCAACCAGCTGAGCAGCAACCCCAGAAGGCTGATCAGCACCACCAGGCCCGAGATCAGCCACACCTTGCGGCGCATGCTGCTGAGGGACCAACGCAGGCTGCGGACCTGGGCCGCTGTTGCCGATGACGACGCTTCAGTCATGGTTCAGGCGGTGGGGGAAGGTAACTGCCGGGCAGGCAGGAAATTGCTGGAGCGACGCAAACCGGCATATCCCATCAGGAAACGCAGCAGCGTGCGGGTGCAGGTGAGGGCGGTGAACAGGCTCAGCAACACGCCGATGCCCAGGGTCGCCGCAAATCCCTTGACCAGTCCGGTCCCCAGGAAAAAGAGAGCCGCACAGCTGATCAGGGTGGTGAGGTGACCATCAAGGATTGATGAGAAGGCCTCTGAAAAGCCGGTATCAATCGAGCGGATCAAGGTGTTGCCCCGACGCAATTCATCTTTGATTCGCTCAAAGATCAGCACGTTGGCGTCCACGGCCATGCCAATCGACAAGATGAATCCGGCGATCCCCGGCAGGGTGAGGGTGACGGGAATCAGGGCATACACCGCCAGGTTGAACAGGGCATAGAGGCTGAGGGCCATCACAGCCACGGCCCCAGGCAGGCGATAGGCCACCACCATGAACACCGCCACGAGAGCCAGGCCCGAAAGGGCAGCCACCAGGCTGCGACGGATGTTTTCTGCTCCGAGTGTGGGCCCGATGGTGCGGACTTCGATCACCTCGACGGGTAGCGGTAAGGAGCCTCCGCGCAGCTTCACCTCCAGCTCACGGGCTGTTTCCGCGCTGAAATTGCCGCTGATGGTGGCCGCTCCACCAGAGATTCCTGCGCTCTTGAACTGGGGGCCAACGCTGGCGGCACTGATCAGCT
>JADHMX010000009.1 GCA_016779825.1 Synechococcus sp. BS301-5m-G53
GCCCGCAGCCTGATTCTCCAAGCGATTGCAGCCGGCAAATCGGTGGTGACCGCCAACAAGGCCGTGATCGCACGCCACGGGCAGGAAATCGCTGAAGCTGCAGCTGCTGCGGGCGTGTACGTGCTGATCGAAGCCGCCGTTGGTGGTGGCATTCCGATCATTGAGCCGCTGAAGCAGTCCCTGGGCGGCAACCGCATCAACCGCGTCAGCGGCATCATCAACGGCACCACCAACTACATCCTCACCCGCATGGCTGAGGAGGGGGCCGCCTATGACGCGGTGCTCAAGGATGCCCAGGAGCTGGGCTACGCCGAAGCCGATCCGGCAGCGGATGTGGATGGCCTCGATGCGGCCGACAAGATCGCGATCCTGGCCACCCTCGCCTTCGGCGGCAGTGTGGACCGTGCCGCGGTTCCCACCGACGGCATCAGTGGCCTCCAGGGCGTGGATGTGGATTACGCCAACCAACTCGGCTATGGCGTGAAGCTGCTGGCGGTGGCTGAACGCATGGCCGAGAGTGGCGACCCTCTGCCGCTCTCCCTGCGCGTGCAGCCCACGCTGGTTCCCAAGGACCACCCCCTGGCTGGCGTGAACGGCGTCAACAACGCCATCCTGGTGGAAGGCGACCCGATCGGCCGGGTGATGTTCTACGGCCCTGGCGCCGGAGCCGGCCCGACCGCCTCTGCGGTGGTGGCCGACATTCTCAATATCGCCGGCATCCGCCAGGCCAGCGACGGACCCGGGAAAGTGGACCCCCTCTTGGCGGCAGGCAGCTGGCGACCCTGCGCTCTCGTCGACTCAGGCGAGATCCGCCAACGCCACTATGTGCGTTTCAAGACAAAAGACGCCCCTGGCGTGATCGGCAACGTGGGCGGTTGCTTCGGCCAACGCAACGTCTCCATCCAGTCGATCGTGCAATTCAATGCCAGCGACGCTGGCGCCGAAATCGTTGTGATCACCCATGAAGTGAGCCAACACCAGATGATTGAGGCCCTCGACGCGATCCAGGCCCTGCCGGAAGTTTCAGGCCTGGCAGCCCACCTCGGCTGCCTCTAAGGCGTCCGCCAGCACTGGCGGCCGTGCCCGGGCATGCGTCAGAGTGTCAAGAACTTTCACGGCACAGGTCTGAATTCTCAGATCTGTGTTCGAAACGGTTCATGCAGAACCTCACTCGATCGATACAGGTTCAAGGCTGCTCCCTAGAAGAGGGGGTTCACCCGATGTCTGTGCACCAAGGTGACTGCGTCAATCTCGACAGTGACGACGACACCTATCAAGTGATCGGCGTCGACGGCGACCACGACCGTTGCTGGGTGCGCCGCTGGCCTCTGCAGAGAAGCGAGGTTTCACCGGTGTTCGAAATCTCTCTGGAGAGGATTCGCCAGGTCGGGTAACGCACTGTTGAATGAGCCGGTCTATTGATGGTTGAGGCCCGTTGAAGCGCATCGATCGCCCCATGAGATGGACGTTCGGTGGCGCACTGATGGCCCTCGCCCTGGCCTTCACCCAGGCGGGGTGTCAGGCACCGCCCCCTACCAGCCGCATCACGGTGGCTTCAGCGGGGAGGATCAGCTCCCTGGATCCGGCCCAGGCCAGCACCCTCAGTGCCATACAGCTGATCAGCGCCCTGGGCGATCCGCTGTATCGCCTCAAGCGTGATGGATCGCTGGAACCGCGTTTAGCGGCAGCGGCTCCCGTACTGAGTGATGGCGGTCGCACCGTCACGATTCCGCTGCGCACCGATGTGCATTTCCACGACGGAACGCCGTTTGACGCCGCAGCCATGGCCTTCAGCCTGCGGCGCTTCCTCAACATCGGAACCCTCAGCTACGTGGTGGGCGATCGCATCGCCGCGGTGGAGGAAGCCGACAGCCACACCCTGCGGTTGCGCCTGAGTCGCCCCTCCACATCCCTGCAGGGCTTGCTGACGTCGATCAACCTCACCCCCATTTCACCGACGTCCTACAGCAGCCACCAGGACCGTTTTCTGCACGACCGCTTTGTGGGGACAGGCCCCTACAGGCTGACCCGCTTCAGCGAACATCAGCAACGGCTGGAGCCCTTTGCCCAGTACTGGGGTAAAGCGCCGCGCAACAACGGCCTGGATCTGATCACGCTGAGCAACTCCACGGCGCTCTACGGGGCGTTGCGCAGTGGCGAGGTGGATCTGCTGCTCTCTGCCTCCATCGATGAAGACCAGCGCCACACCTTGCATGAACGGGCGATTGCAGGCGATCTGCACGAGTCGGTGGGTCCTGCGATGGAGATCGGCTACATCACCCTGCTGAGCAATCAGGAGCCGTTCCAGGACGTCAACCTCAGACGGGCCCTGGCCGTCAGTCTCAACCGAAGCGAGATCAGCGAGCGGGTGAGCTACGGCCTCCGCCGGCCGCTGCGGGCACTGGTGCCCCCCAGCCTTCCCGGCGGAGCCCTGGCCTCATGGCCGCAACACAACCCCGACCAGGCCCGCGATCTGCTCAAGGCTTCTGGCTACTGCAACGGCAACCCCCTGCGCTTCCCGCTCACCTTCCGCTCCAACGTGCCCGCCGACAAACTGCTGGCCCTCACCTGGCAGGCCCAGGTGCAGCGGGACCTCTCCGACTGCCTGGTGCTGGATCTGGATGGCGTCGAGTCCACGACGATCTACCGCCAACTGGGGGAGGGTGCCTTCAAAGCCGTGATGCTGGATTGGCGCGGCAGCTATCCCGATCCCGAGGCCTACTTGACGCCGCTGTTGAGTTGCACCTCGGTGAAGGGCGACACCTGCGTTGATGGAGAAGCAGCGATCAGCGGCAGCTTCTGGAGCACCCCCGGATTGCAGACGGCCCTGCTGGAATCGGACACGCAGGAGGGCAACGATCGCCGCAATGCCCTGGATCGCGTGGACCATCTCTCCGCCAACGCTGCGGCCTACATCCCCGTCTGGCTGGATTCCCCACGGGCCTGGGCCCAGCTGAACCTCAAACCTCCAGAATTTGACGGCAGTGGCCAGTTGATGCTCGCTGACCTGGAGCGTCGCCAGGACGGAGCATCAAAGAAAGGAGCGACGAACAAAGGAACCACGAACAACTGATGGGACGCGCCCAAGACCTCGCCCGCTACAGCGCCACTCGCCTCGCCCTGGCGCCTTTGATGTTGTGGCTAATCGCCAGCCTGGTGTTCCTGTTGCTGCGCGTTGCCCCGGGGGATCCCGTGGATGCGGTGCTCGGCAGCCGGGCACCCGCTGCCGCCAAAGCCGCCATGCGCGCTCGGCTGGGGCTGGATCAGTCGTTGCTCGATCAATACCTCAGTTATCTCAACGGTTTGATCCATGGCGATCTGGGGCAGGCCCTGATCAACCAGGAGCCGGTTCGAACCATCATCAGCAAAACCCTGCCCGCCAGCCTCGAGCTGAGCGTCATCGCCCTGGTGGTGGCTGCTGTGGTGGGGCTGAGCATTGGCTTCAGCGGTATCGCCCGGCCCGAGGGGACGATTGACCTGGGCGGTCGCCTCTACGGACTGGGCACCTATGCCCTGCCACCCTTCTGGGTCGCCATGCTGGTGCAGCTGGTGTTCGCCGTCAGCCTGGGTTGGCTGCCGGTGGGTGGGCGGTTTCCCCCCAGCCTTCTCCCCCCCGAGGGCAGCGGATTTTTCCTGCTGGACAGCGCGCTTCAGAACAACTGGGCCGCCTTTCGCGGCACCATGCGCCACTTGATCCTGCCCGCAGGAACCCTGGCCCTGCTGCTGAGCGGCACCTTCACGACCGCCTTGCGCCTAAACCTGCGACGCACCCTGCGGGGCGACTACGTGGAAGCGGCGCGCAGCCGCGGCCTGAGTGAGCGTCAGGTAATCCTGCGCCACGGTCTCCCCAATGCCTTGCTGCCGGTGCTCACCATCGCGGGCATCACCGTGGCCTCATTGATCGGTGGGGCCCTGCTGATTGAAGTCACCTTTTCCTGGCCAGGCATCGCCCTGCGACTGCAGGAAGCCATCAACCAAAGGGACTACCCCGTTGTTCAAGGGATCGTCGTGGTGATCGCCGCCTTGGTGGTGCTGGTGAGTGTTGCCGTTGACCTATTGGTGGCCGCCCTCGATCCGCGGGTGCGCTACTGATCCATCAGCTGCTGGGCCCGGCGACGCGGCAAGCGATGCCAGCGCGTTTTTGAGCTGGCCTCCATCAGGTGGACGGCGTCCTGGCGGTGTGGCTCGGTGTTGAGCGACTCGAGGAAATGGATGACTTCATGGGCAATCACCCGTTGCACGCTGAGGGGATTCACCCCAACAAGCTCCTCGCCGAGCTGGAAGAGATCATCCCCTTGCGTTGCCGATCCCTGGCCGTCCACACGAATCGGGGAAAAGTGACTGGCCCCCTCAACCACCACCACACGGCTGGCGGGATGCTGCGCCAATCCAGCCATGAGAGCCACCTGCTCGTCCAGGGGAGGGGTGATCAGATCGAGAGTGCCCCCCACCAGCAGCAAGGGAAGCGGCAAGGCCTGGCTGGACTGGTGCGGCCAGATCAAACCACCCAAGCTGTTGAAGCCCACCACCGCCCGGGGGAGCGGCAGCATCGCGGTGCCCTCGAGCGCACGCCCTGCGGCGAGTTCGCACTGGAGCAGTTCCGAGAGATTGGTGAGGGGCAAGCCAGCCAACGCCTGTTCACAACGCTGCTCCATCCCCGGCACCACGGCAGCCCCACTGGCCAACAGCGCTGTCAGTGCCCCCAGGGAATGCCCCATCAGCACGACCTCATCACCGGGGATGTTCAAGTCACCCTGTCGCTGTGCGTCCAGCACCGCCGCAAGATCAGCCTTCCGCTGCTGCAGCGCGGCGGCCCCATCAAACGACTGTCGCCCTTCGAGCAACGCCTGAACAGCAGCGGCATCGCTGCCGGAATGCTCGAGCAGCGCCACGGGCCAGCCCGCCTGCATCAGCGCGCTCGCGAGCCAGTGAAAGTGGTTGGGGTCTCCGCCCAGCCCCGGCATCATCAAGACCCAGGTTCGATCCTCACGGGGCGATTCAGGCACCCAGCGTTCGACGCGCAATGGACGCGAACGATGCTGCACCGCCAGCCTTGACTCTCGGGGACCATCTGAAGAAGCAACACGCTCAATCCAGTTGAGGGGCTGCAGGCGAGCTTCTTGCTGAGCCAAGGCCTGCATCAAGGCCTGGTGTCGCTGCAATTCCAGCCGCCAACGGTTGGCGGCACCCACCAATGCATCCAGATCAAGGCGCAGCTGCTGGGTGGGCAACGCTTCCAACACATCCAGTGTTGAAACGGTCTCCTGCCGTTCAAGCAACTGCTCCAGCGTGGAGAGAACCAGCGAACGATTGATCCGTTTTCCATCTTCAACACGAATCAATTCCCCCAGCGCATCCAGCAGGGGGCCGGCGCCCCAGCTGCTGAGCAGTTGACGCCCGAGGCTGCGCCGGGAGAGGACGGGAGCCTTCAGCAGACGAATCAGCCCCTCTTTGCTTTCAGGGGCGAGAAGCCGCATCCAGGTGGAGAGCTCTGATCGCGAAAGCTGGGATGAATCGCCCGTCGGCGACCGCACAAAAGCGCCGAGTTCCTCCACCGACAGCGGGAGAACCACGCCGTCGATCTTGACCTCAACACGTTCTGTGGAGCGAACAGGCCACGATCCGCACATGCTGAGCAGCAGACTGCCCAACAAGCCCATCGCGATGCATCGTCCTGTTAAGCGTCCGCGCAGCAACGCCTGACCCTCTGCGGTGGTGGAACCAGTTTCCAACACCCCTGAGAAATGTCACCCGATTGAGGTTTCTCGCCTCAATCGGAGCGGGCGGGGTGATCTTCATGACGCCACTGATCTTTCATGCGATCGACTTCTCGGCGCGTGAAGTTGGCAGTGGCCTCGCCGTCTCTGCCCTGATCGGCACGGTCGTGCGTCTGCTGAGCGGTGCACTGCTCGATCGAGGCATCCGTTGTTCTTGGCCCATCCGAGGCACAACGCTGCTGGCCATTGCCGCCGATCTGATCCTGCTTCAGGCCGACAGCTACAGCAGTTACCTGATCGGACAACTGCTGCTGGGCTGTGCTGCGGGCCTGTACTGGCCTGCCATCGAATTGGCTGTTCCCTTGAGTTGCGGCAGCCTGCCCTCCGGCCGGGGCTACGCCCTGGTGCGCAGTGCCGATGCTCTGGGGATTGGCATTGGAACGCTGATTGGAACCGTTGCCGCAACCCTGGGCAGTCTGCGAACGGTGTACAGCGTTGAGGCGGTCTGCATGGGTGCCGTGTTGGTGCTGATCAGCCTTCATCCACTCCAAGACGGTCCGCCCTATCGCACCCTCAGCAGCAACAGTCCGGCAGCTGACGGTCAACGTCCAACCGGTCAACGACCAACGTCCCGATTGCCTTGGTTGTTGCCGCTGCTGCCGGTGCTGCTGATCAGTGTTGTGGCCACGGGAATCCTGGCCCTTCAACAGAGTGCCCTCCCACTGGATCTGGTGCGCGGGGGGCTGTTGCGACCTGCCCTGAGCGAAAGCCACAGCAGTGCACTCATCGCCCTGCAGTTGACCCTGCTGGTGAGCCTTCAGTGGCCCGTGGGCCGTTGGCTTTCTGAGAGAAGCGTTGCCTTCGGACTTGGGCTGAGCCTGGCGGGATTCAGTCTTGGCTGCGGCCTGATTGCCCTGTCCTCCCTGTTCGAAAGCGGAACCGCCTTGGTGCTGGCCGCCCTACTGCCGATGGCCTTCGCCCAGGCCGCATTCCTGCCCACGGCCACCGAGGCCGTGATTGAAGAGACACCACCGGAACATCGTGGTTTGGCGATGGCGCTCTTTTCCCAGTGCTTCGCCATCAGCGCCATCGTGGCGCCCCTCGCCGGTGGAGCCCTGTTGGACCTTCAGAACAACGGCCTGCTGCTCTGGTTGTTGATGGGAGGGGCCTGTTTGATCGTTCTCCCCACCCTGCGTACCCTCAAACCCCGCTATCGGGCGACAGCCATGGAGGCCACAGAGCTCCTCCTGGAACGACCAGAAGTGGCGGCGAGGGCTGATGACGACACTGTTGGTTCAGGGGCGAGGGAGAGAATGACCCCGTAATGAAGGTCGAAGGCCCACCCAGCGGGCATCGGAAGGATTGAGACCAGCCATGACGAAGAGAAGATCAAGCCGGGCGGATCAGCCCCCCGAGAGCCAACGGCCTCAGCTGATTGTTCACGCTGGCACGCACAAAACAGCCTCCACCTACATCCAGGAACGGCTGCACCGCAATCGTGATCTCCTCAACAGCCAAGGCGTAAGCCTGCAGGACCCCCTGAACTGCAAGCCAAAACCCAAAAAACTCGCCGCAGAGCTGTGCAAACGAAGGAGCAAACGCTGGAAAGCGTTCTTCAACCAAAACCCAGAGGGCCCGCATCGTCTTCTCAGTGCTGAGCAATTTGCCGTACCTCTCACTGATCCCGACTGCATCCAGCAGCTTCAAACGATGGCGGATGAAGCGGGCTATGAGCTCCATATCGTGATCTTCATCCGCAGCCAACTCGATTACATCAACTCGCGCTACATCTATTCACTGCGGCGGTTTTATCACCACCAAACCTTTGAGCAATTTGTTGGCGATGCCTTGCAGGGGAAACTGCAGAACGAAAAAACCAGGCGAGGAAAAATCGAACGACGACAAGATGTCTTTGATTTTTGGACCTATTTCCAACCGTTACTTAAAGCGAAGGGTAAGGGCTTGAAGGTGAGTTTTTTGCCATTCCGCCAAGGAGGCCTCGATCCTTTCGAACAGTTCATTCTCAGCATCAACCTCTCCACAGCACTTCCCTGGAAACCCTGCTCCCAGAAGCACTACAACCGCAGTCCAGGAACCCGAGGGGTGTGGCTGGCCAGGGTTCTGAGCCAACATCTCAAGGAGAGCAACATTCCCCCGAAAGCGATTGAAAATTCCTCTCAGATCATTCTCAACGAAGAACGGCGACGACGCTGGCACGATCCATCCTTCTGGGGATATTCACGCAAACTCTCGAAGAAAGTCACCCAACACTTCCGGTCAAACAACAACAAGTTCGCGAAAGCAGCATGGAACTGCGATTGGGAGGAGGCGTTCTCCACAACCAATCAAACAGCGCGGCGCAGGCGGTCGACCTACACCCCAGGATCCATCGAAAACGAAATGCGCATGCATGGCATCGCACACAACCTGCTCGACCAAATCCAACGAAGAATTGAGAGAAAAACTTATATCGCGGGCTCAGGAAGCATCAAAAATTATCTTCAAAGCCTCTTCAGATTCACCTAGAACAATTCGCATTAGAGCGATTGTACCAGCCAAAAAATTAATTTTTTCAGAGCTTCATATCCAAGGCCTTAAACTCAGACCGCCCCAAGCAAAAATCACTGTTGCCACCATTCATTGACGGCCAATTACCCCTCAATCTTCCATTCACATACTGAGCTTTCGTCTTGTCTTTGCAATCAAAGACCTGAACCCAAGATCTTGAACGTGGGCCTCCCTTCACAGCTGGAGTACCAGGAACCCATGATTTTGTCGCTTCTGTAGTTGTGCATGTTTTTCCAGCAGAGTTGGGTTTCCACTGACCATTAACCCAAGTTCCACCCCCAAAGGTGGGAAGACAAGTCTTCTTTTTTGGCGAAGTTTCTACGTAATACCCAGCAGTAGCAGCAACGGGCTGCTGATAATAATGCTCAATATAATTCAAAGCAACGTATCGATCCGGCTGACCCTTGTGAGGCACTCGCATCGGCGGCATCTTCCAATATTGCACCACATTGCTGGACGGCCAATACTTGTAAGTCCAACCCACAACTTTAGGGAAACCAAGCTGATCTATTCCTGACTTTGCAACACAGACATTATCGTTAGAACAGCTCTCCTTCAGCCCTAAATCCTGACTTTCATCTGAACCACCCATCCCAGCAGGAGATTGTCCGCCGTTGGATTGCACACAGCCGGCATAGTCCTTTGCTTCCAAGCATCGATTATGAACCTCTTGATTCACAGACTGTGCGACAAGAACCGACTGCGCAACAAGAACAGAGGTCTCATTCGAGGAGCTGCTCAGGGCAACTCCCGCCAGCAATGGAGTCACCGCAAGCAATCCAAAAGACATGATCTGAAGCAAGGATTGAACGCATTATGTTCGGAGTCGCGAGATCTGCTCGAACATGAGAAGAAACCGGAAGAATTTCACCGCAACATCTTCAGACAATGAGAACCATCTCAAGCCCATAGACACCATGAGCGAAGAATCACTCAGTTCCTAAACCAGTTCCTAAACATTGAACAGAAATTCCATCACATCGCCTTCATCCACCACATAGTCCTTGCCTTCACTCCGGAGCCAACCCTTGTTGCGTGCTTCCACCAATGATCCGGCTTCCAACAACTTCTCCCAACCGATGGTCTGAGCACGGATGAAGCCCCGCTCGAAATCGGTATGGATCACTCCGGCGGCCTGTGGAGCGGTCATCCCAGCCTTAAACGTCCAGGCCCTTGTTTCTTTTTCACCGGTGGTGAAGTAGGTGCGCAGGCCCAGAAGCCGATAGGTCGCCCGAATCAGGCTCTGAAGACCGCCCTCGGTCACCCCGAGGCCTTCCAGATAATCCGCGGTTTCCTCGTCTCCCAGTTCCACCAGCTCCGCTTCCACCTGAGCCGAGATCCGCACGGTTTCAGCCCCTTCCTGGGCGGCCAGTTCAATCACCTCCGTGCAGAAGGCATTGCCCTCAGCCAAATCATCCTCACTCACATTGGTGGCGTAGATGATCGGCTTGGCCGTCAACAGCCCCAAGGGCTTGATCATCGCCGCTTCCTCATCGTTCAAGTCGACGCTGCGGGCCGCACCGCCGTTCTCGAGCACGGACTGAATCCGCTCGAGAGCAGCATCCTCCGCCTGCGCCTCTTTGCTGGTGCGCATCTGCTTCTTCAGACGCTCCCGACGCTTCTCGATCTGGGCCAGATCAGCCAGACCCAACTCCAGGTTGATCACCTCCGCATCACGGGATGGTCCAACGGACCCTGAAACGTGGATGACGTCGTCGTCTTCGAAGCAACGGATCACATGAACGATCGCGTCGACCTCGCGGATGTTGGCGAGGAACTTGTTGCCCAGGCCTTCACCCTGGCTGGCGCCTTTGACCAGCCCGGCGATGTCCACGAACTCCATCCGGGTCGGGATGGTGTCCTGACTCTTGCTCAATTCCGTCAGCCGGTCCAAGCGCTCATCCGGCACCGCCACGGTGCCGACGTTGGGTTCAATCGTGCAGAACGGGAAATTGGCAGCCTGCGCCTGTGCGTTGGCGACCAACGCGTTGAACAAGGTGGACTTGCCCACATTGGGCAATCCGACAATTCCGGCTTTCAGCATCGGCGGAATCTACCGGCCAACGGCGAGACTGTTGTGAAGTTTTGTGGGCCCATGCTGCAGTCCTTGCGCTCTCCCGCCTCCCCATCCCCTGAGGCAGAGCTTGCCTCGGTGGCCAGAGGGCGATTCAAGCGGCCCAAACCCGCGATCATTGGACTGTTGGTGCTGGCCCTGTGCGGCAGTGGATTGCTGCTGCGTTTCGGGCCCTGGAGCAACCGTCAACGGGATCTGACGCCGTTCACCACCACTGCTGAACGGGGTGTGCTTTCAGGGGTGATCACCGCCAGCGGCGAACTGCAGGCCCAACAGAAGGTGAACGTGAGTCCACGTAAGCAGGGGCTGCTCGATGAGCTGCTGGTGGATGAAGGGGATGTTGTGGAGGATGGCCAGGTGCTGGCGGTGATGGATCGCGGCGATCTCGACGATCGGTTGCAGGAGCGGCAGGCCCTGCTGCGCCAAGCCGAGGCCAACTACCAGACCAAAAAACAGGAATTCGAACGTCGCAGCAAGCTGTATGAAAGTGGCGTGATCAGCGCTGATGACTTCAGCGATGTGCGCTTCGAGATGCTGGCCCGACAGGCAGCTCTGGTTGCAGCCCGAGAACGGCTGGAGCAATTGGAACAGGAAAGCCGTGAGCAGAAGATCCGAGCCCCCTTCGCCGGCACGATCACGGCGCGTTATGCCGAACCGGGGTCGTTTGTGACTCCCACCACTGCCGCCTCGGCCACGGCCGGCGCCACGAGCTCGTCGATTGTTGAGCTGTCCCTGGGATTGGAGGTGTCCGCTCGCGTTCCGGAAAGCGACATCGGACGCATCGTGACCGGCCAAAACGCCGAGATCCGGGTGGATGCCTTTCCCGATGAACGCTTCAAGGCAAAGGTAAGTGAGATTGCCCCCCGTGCTGAGAAGGAAGACAACGTCACCTCCTTTGAAGTGAAACTGAACCTCGTCAATCCGCCGAAAAAACTGCTGATCGGCATGACCGCCGACATCAATTTCCAGACGGGGCGCAGTTCACCGAAACTGCTGGTTCCCACAGTCGCGATCGTGACGGAGGACGGCAAACCAGGCGTGTTGCTGGTGGATGAAAACCAGAAACCACGTTTCCAGCCGGTGGAACTGGGCAACAGCAGCGGCGACCAGACTGCGATCCTGAACGGTCTCGAATCAGGAACCCGCGTGTTCATCGATCTGCCTCCCTGGGCTGATCGCCGCGATTGATCCACCCCCGTTTTCGTCACCGTCATGCCCGAGGCCACCTCCAAGCCCCTTCTGCTGCTTGTGGATGGCCATTCCCTGGCGTTCCGCAGCTTCTACGCCTTCAGCAAAGGAGGTGAAGGGGGCCTGGCGACCAAAGACGGCAGGCCCACCAGCGTGACCTATGGCTTTCTCAAAGCCCTGCTGGACAACAGCAAATCCCTGAAACCTGAGGGCGTTGCCATCGCCTTCGACACGGCCGAGCCCACCTTTCGCCACAAGGCTGACGCCAACTACAAAGCCCATCGGGATGTGGCCCCTGAGGTGTTCTTCCAGGACCTTGAGCAGCTGCAGCAGATCCTCGAAACGCACCTGCAGCTCCCCCTCTGCATGGCACCGGGCTTCGAAGCCGATGATGTGCTCGGAACCCTGGCGAACCGAGCGGCCGACAGTGGCTGGGGCGTTCGGATCCTCTCGGGAGACCGCGACCTGTTTCAGCTGGTGGATGACAACCGCGACATCGCGGTGCTCTACATGGGCGGCGGCCCCTACGCGAAAAGTAGTGGCCCGACGCTGATCCGCGAAGAGGGCGTGCTCGGCAAGCTCGGCGTGATGCCAAACAAGGTGGTGGACCTCAAAGCCCTCACCGGTGACAGTTCAGACAACATTCCCGGCGTGCGCGGTGTCGGCCCGAAAACAGCCATCAACCTGCTGAAGGACAACAGCGATCTCGACGCGGTCTACGCCACCCTCGAGCAGGTGGAGGAGGAAGGGCCGAAAGCGAGTCGGGGGGCCATCAAAGGTGCTCTGAAAGGGAAGCTGCGCGCGGACCGCGACAACGCCTACCTCTCGCGCAAGCTGGCCGAGATTCTTGTGGATGTTCCCCTCCCCAAGGAACCCAGCCTGCCGTTGTCGTCGGTGGATGCTGAAGGCCTGAGCAGCTGCCTGGAAGACCTCGAGCTCAACAGCCTGCTGCGCCAGGTGGGGGGCTTTGTGGCGGCCTTTTCCAAAGGCGGCTACGGGGCCAATGCGGAAGCCGCTGCGACCAAGACCAGCCGCCCAGCCACTGCAGAACCTGCGGCAAACGATGCCGAAGCCGAGCCGGCACCAGACGAGCAGGTGGGGCTGCCCGCCCTGAAGCCCCAGTTGATCCAGACCGAAACGGCCCTGGATGCCCTGGCGCAAAGACTGATGGCCTGCACCGACAGCGCCCTGCCCGTCGCCTTCGACACCGAGACCACCGATCTCAACCCATTCCGGGCCGAGCTGGTGGGCATTGGCGTCTGCTGGGGGGAGGCCCTGGACGCCCTCGCCTACATCCCGCTGGGGCACAAAGGCAGCGATGACAGCAGCCCCGAGCAGCTGCCGTTGGAAACCGTGCTCACCGCCCTCGCCCCGTGGCTGGCCAGCAGCCACCATCCCAAAACCCTTCAGAACGCCAAATACGACCGCTTGATCCTGTTGCGGCATGGCGTTGCCCTAGAGGGCGTGGTGATCGACACACTGCTGGCCGATTACCTGCGGGATGCCGCCGCAAAGCATGGCCTGGAGTTGATGGCCGAACGCGAATTCGGCTTCCAGCCCACCGCCTTCACCGATCTGGTGGGCAAAAAGCAAACCTTCGCCGATGTGGCGCTGGAACCCGCCAGCCTGTACTGCGGCATGGACGTGCACGTCACCCGCCGTCTCGCCTTGCTGCTGCGCCGTGAGCTGGAGGCGATGGGTCCCCAGCTGCTCCCTCTGCTGAAGCAGGTGGAGCAGCCCCTGGAACCGGTGCTGGCCCGGATGGAATCCACCGGCATCCGCATCGATGTGCCTTATCTCCAGAGCCTTTCGGAGGAGATGGGCACCACCCTGCAGCGGCTGGAATCCGAGGCCAAAGAAGCCGCTGGGGTGGAGTTCAACCTCGCCTCGCCCAAGCAGCTGGGGGAACTGCTGTTCGACACCCTTGGCCTGGATCGCAAGAAATCACGACGCACCAAAACAGGCTTCAGCACCGATGCCACCGTGCTGGAAAAACTCGGCAACGACCACCCGGTGGTGCCCCTGGTGCTGGAGCACCGGGTGCTCAGCAAACTCAAGAGCACCTACATCGACGCCCTGCCGCAGCTGGTGGAAGCGGAAACCGGCCGGGTGCATACCGATTTCAACCAGGCGGTGACGGCCACGGGGCGGCTGAGCAGCAGCAACCCCAACCTGCAGAACATCCCGGTGCGCACCGAGTACAGCCGGCGCATCCGCAAGGCCTTCCTACCGCAGGAGGGCTGGACCCTGCTCAGTGCCGACTATTCCCAGATCGAGCTGCGCATCCTCACCCACCTCTCGGGCGAAGAGGTGCTGCAGGAGGCCTACCGCAGTGGCGATGACGTGCATGCGTTGACGGCTCGGCTGCTGCTGGACAAAGACGAGGTCAGTCCTGACGAACGCCGGCTCGGCAAGACGATCAACTTCGGCGTGATCTACGGCATGGGTGCCCAGCGCTTTGCGCGGGAAACCGGCGTGAGCCAGGGCGAAGCCAAGGAATTTTTAGCCAAGTACAAGCAGCGTTACCCGAAGGTGTTCGCTTTCCTGGAGCTGCAGGAACGCCTTGCCCTCAGCCGCGGCTACGTGGAAACCATCCTCGGCCGCCGGCGCCCATTCCACTTCGATCGCAACGGCCTGGGCCGGCTGCTGGGCAAGGACCCCTTGGAGATCGATCTGGATGTGGCGCGCCGCGGCGGCATGGAAGCGCAGCAACTGCGGGCCGCCGCCAATGCCCCGATTCAGGGATCCAGCGCCGACATCATCAAAGTGGCGATGGTGCAGCTGCAAGACGCCCTGCAGTGTCAGGGCCTGCCGGCCCAACTGCTGCTGCAGGTGCACGACGAACTGGTGCTCGAGGTGGCACCGGATGCCCTGGAAACCACGCGAGAGCTGGTGGTGCAGACCATGGAAGAGGCCATCGAGCTGAGTGTGCCCTTGGTGGTGGAGACGGGCGTCGGGGCGAACTGGATGGAAGCGAAATAAGGGCAACCGAACAGGCCGTAGCCTCAGCCGCAGCTTCTGATCGGCTGTGTCCCTGCGGCTCACCAACACCCTCACCCGCCGCACCGAGCCGTTCGCACCGCTGACACCGGGCAAAGCCAGCATTTATTGCTGCGGCGTGACGGTCTATGACCTCTGCCACTTGGGCCATGCCCGCAGTTACATCAACTGGGATGTGCTGCGGCGTTATCTGATCTGGCGGGGTCTCGAGGTGACCTTCGTTCAGAACTTCACCGACATCGACGACAAGATCCTCAAACGGGCCGACGAGGAGAACTCCTCGATGACCGACGTCAGCGAGCGCAACATCGCCTCGTTCCACCAGGACATGGACGCGCTAGGGATCCTGCGGCCCGACCGGATGCCCCGCGCCACCCAGTGCCTGGATGGGATCCGCGCGCTGATCGCCGAACTGGAAGCGAAGGGTGCGGCCTACAGCGCTGAGGGGGATGTGTACTTCGCGGTGATGAAACATGCCGGTTACGGCAAGCTCAGCGGCCGCGATCTGAGCGAACAGCAGGACAACGCCGCCGGGCGCGTGGCCGACGCCGAAGAGGCCCGCAAGCAGCACCCCTTCGATTTCGCCCTCTGGAAAGGGGCCAAAGCCGGAGAACCCAGCTTCTCCTCCCCCTGGGGTGAGGGACGGCCCGGCTGGCACATCGAGTGCTCAGCCATGGTGCGGGCGGAGCTTGGCGACACGATCGACATCCACCTGGGTGGCGCCGACCTCGTGTTTCCGCACCACGAAAACGAGATCGCCCAATCTGAAGCCGCCACAGGCCAGGAGCTGGCCCGGGTGTGGATGCACAACGGCATGGTCAATGTGGGCGGGCAGAAGATGAGCAAATCGCTCGGCAACTTCACCACCATCCGCGCGTTGCTGGAGAGCGGGGTCTCGGCGATGACCCTGCGCCTGTTTGTGTTGCAGGCCCACTACCGCAAACCGCTTGATTTCTCCGCCGATGCCCTCGACGCCGCAGCCACCGGCTGGAAGGGGCTGAATGCAGCCCTGAGCCTTGGCGAACGCCACGGCGACAGCCTGGGCTGGCAGCCCGCCGCACCGCTCACGGAAGGCGCCATGACCTCCGCTGGAGGTCCAGCCGACACCGCTCTGGTGGAGCTCGAGCAACGCTTCATCAACGCCATGAACGATGACCTGAACAGCTCCGGCGGCCTGGCCGTGCTGTTCGATCTGGCCAAGCCGCTCCGGGCCCTCGCTAACCGGCTGGAACGGGGTGAGGACGCCGCATTGCCTGAACCGGAATTGAACGCTCTCGAGGGGCGCTGGCAGCTGCTGCGCCACCTGGCCGCTGTGCTGGGCCTGCGCTCGGAAGCGGAGGCGGCCTCCAGCCTTGACGACGGCGCCATTGATGCAGCCATCGCAGCCCGCAAGGCGGCGAAAGCCGCGAAGGATTACGCGGAGGCCGACCGGATCCGGGATGAGCTCGCCGCCCAGGGGGTGGAGCTGATCGACAAACCCGGCGGCGTGACGGAGTGGATTCGCTCCTGATCCCGGCAGACTGAACCCCAACGTTTTCGCTCCCCATGCTCTGGCTGAAAAAGCTCAATTTCATGGAAACCGCCAAGCTGGAAATGGAGCTGATGAAAGCCCTGGATGCCGGGGAAGACCTCGACGCCAAGCTCGCGAATCAGCGGCAATTGGCCGAGTCCAGCGGCGATGCGGAGCAAGCCTGGAAGGCGGAGGTGTGGGACAAGATGCTGCAGCGGATCCGCAAGATGGAATCCATGCTCAATCCCCCTGGTGAGTCATGAGTGCGGCACCAGCGGAGACCCTGCTGAAAGCGATTCAGCTCTCGGTGTCGCCGGTGTTTCTGCTGGCTGGCATCGGGGCCATGATGAATGTGCTGTCGGGCCGATTGAGCCGCAGCGTGGATCGCGCCAGAGAGCTGAAACGGCGCTGCCAGGAGCTGGACGACGACGATCAGGCTGAATTCAGATTGATTCGTCAGCGCATCCGCTTGGTGGTTCGCGCCATTGCGCTGCTCACCTTGTCGATCCTGTTGATTTCAACGGTGGTGGCCGTGATCTTCCTCACGGTGGCCCTGCAGATCAATCTCTCGATGGTTGTGGCGCCGCTGTTCGTGGCCTCCATGCTGATGCTCACCTGGGCAGCACTCTGTTTCCTGCAGGAGATCACCCTCGCCTCAAAGCAGTTGCAGGCCAGCTTTGGGCCCAGCCCATCCTTCAGCTGGGGATCAGATCAATCACGCTGATCACCAGACCGATGGCGATCACCGGCGGCGAAATCCAACGCAGCATCACCAACAGAAAGCGCTGCAACCAAACGGGACTGCCCGAGTGGGTGAGCTCCTCCTGAAAGCGAGCAGGAAGCACCCAACCCATCAACAACGCCAGCAGCAACCCTCCCAGAATCAACAACAGCCCCCCAAACACGGAATCCATCCAGCCCAGAACCTCCATCGAGGTGGCTGCCGGCAGACCGGCGACAAAGATCAACGCCGTGGACACCCAGACGGCCCGCGATCGGCTCCACCCAAGGCGATCGATCAAACAGGCCACCGGCACCTCCAGCAGCGACACCGCTGAGGTGATCGCTGCAATCAGGGCCAGGGCAAAAAAGAGCACAGCCACCAGCTGTCCTGTCGCGCCCAGGGAGCCCAGACCTGTGGGCAGGGCAATGAAGATCGTGCCCAGGGTGGAGCCGCTGATCACGTCTTGAAGGCCAAAGCTCATCACCACAGGGAAGGTGACCATGCCGGCCAGCAATCCCACAGCGGTGTCCATCCCCACCACCGCTACGGCTTCCCGCGGCAGGTGGGCGCGCCGGCTCAAGTAGGCCGAGTAGGCCAGGATGCAACCGATGCCCGTGCCAATCGAGAAGAAGGCCTGGGTGAAGGCATTGCGAATCGTGGTGGGGTCCTGCAGCTGGCTGTTGTCCCAGCGCAACAGGAAGGTGCGATAGCCCTCCGATGCCCCATCAAGACCAGCGGCCCACACCGCGAGGCCAATCAGCAACACAAACAACAGCGGCAGCCCCCAACGGGACAAGCGCTCGATGCCGCCGCGGACGCCGGCAGCCACCACAGCAGCGGTTGCCACCAGGCTGAGCAGCTGGCCGATCAAGGCGGAGCGGCCGCCACTGAGGCCGGCGAAAAAGGCTTCAGCCGAGGCGATATCCGCCGGGAGTCCCTGGGTCAGGGTCTGCACCAGCGTGGCCCCGGTCCAGCCCATCAGCACGGCGTAGAAGGCCAGAATTCCGCTAGCTGCCAGAACGAACAGCCAGCCCATGGGCTGCCAACGGCGACCGGCTGCCGCCACTGGCGCAAGCAGAGGGCTTTGGCCGGTGCTGCGCCCCAGCACCATTTCGGCCACCAGCACCGGCAGGCAGACCAACAACACAATCACCACGTAGAGCAGCAGGAAGGCGCCGCCACCTCCCTGGGAGGCGCGGTAGGCAAACCCCCAGAGATTGCCCAAGCCCACGGCACTGCCCGCAGCCGCCAGGACAAAGCCCAGTCCCGATCGCCACTGTTCCTTCGCCATGCGCTCTCAACAAGCTGTCCGCCAGCTTGCCAGCGTCTAACGGTCCTGGTGGGAGACTTGTCGCAACTGCCGGATCAGCATGAAAGCCATCAGCGTGCTGGGATCCACCGGTTCCATCGGCACCCAGACCCTTCAGATTGCTGAGGAGTTTCCAGAACAATTCCGCGTTGTGGCCCTGACGGCCGGCCGCAACCTGAAGCTTCTGGTTGAACAAGTTCAGAGGCATCGCCCTGAGGTGGTAGCCCTGGCCGATGCCGATCTCCTTACGGAACTGCAGGACCGCTTGAGGGATGCAGGCGTCGCGGGCAACGATGCACCCCAGTTGGTGGGAGGCCCTGACGGCCTCAACGTTGCCGCGGCCTGGGACAGCGCCGACCTGGTGGTGACCGGGATTGTTGGTTGCGCCGGCCTGTTGCCGACCCTGGCGGCGATCCGTGCTGGCAAAGACCTGGCCCTGGCCAACAAGGAAACGCTGATTGCCGCCGGCCCCGTGGTGCTGCCGGAACTGAAGAAGAGCGGTAGCCGACTGCTGCCGGCGGATTCGGAACACTCGGCGATTTTCCAGTGCCTGCAGGGGACCCCCTGGGCTGAGAACGCACGCCTGTCCACCGGAGTGCCCACACCGGGGCTGCGCCGAATTCAACTCACGGCCTCCGGCGGCGCCTTTCGCGACTGGACGGCCGCCGACCTTGAAAAGGCCACCGTTGCTGATGCCACCAGTCATCCCAACTGGAGCATGGGCCGCAAGATCACCGTTGATTCCGCCTCCTTGATGAACAAGGGGCTGGAGGTGATCGAAGCCCATTACTTGTTCGGCCTGGATTACGACCACATCGAGATCGTGATCCATCCCCAGAGCATCATCCATTCGATGATCGAGCTGGCGGATTCCTCCGTGCTGGCCCAACTGGGCTGGCCTGACATGAAACTGCCGATCCTCTACTGCCTGAGCTGGCCCTCACGCCTGGAGACGCCATGGCGGCGCCTGGATCTCACGGAAGTGGGTCAGCTCAGCTTCCGGGCCCCTGATCCCGCCAAGTACCCCTGCATGGAGCTGGCCTACGCCGCTGGACGCGCCGGCGGCACCATGCCTGCGGTGATGAATGCTGCGAATGAAGAAGCCGTGGCGCAGTTCCTCGAGGAGAAGATTCACTTCCTCGATATCCCCACAGTGATCGAAGCTGCCTGCGAGCGGCACAAGCCCGATCTGATGGCCCAGCCCCAGTTGGATGACGTGCTGCGGGTGGATCAGTGGGCGCGAACCGCCGTGCGGGAACAGGTGAACCGCGGTGTGACTCGTCTGCCCATGGGAGCGCTCGCCGCTTAGGCATGCAACGGGTCAGCCATCACCTCCTGCTCTGCGCAACCGCCACCAAAGCCAAATGCTGTGATTCAGCGCTTGGGGCACAAACCTGGAATGAACTGAAGAGCGTTGTTCGTGAACTGAATCTCGAAAACACGGAACGCCCAGAGGGGATTGTTCTGCGCAGCAAAGCCGATTGCCTCAGGGTGTGCGAACGAGGACCGATTCTTCTGGTCTGGCCAGACGGAATTTGGTATGCCGATGTTTCGCCCGATCGCGTCAAAAGAATCATTGAGCAGCACATCATTGACCAACAACCTGTCGAAGAATGGATTCTCAAAAGAACACCATTTGAGGCAACAAATGCTGCCCCTTCAAGCAAGATTTAATCCCCAATCAACCCAGGAACGCATGACCTAGAGGCTTCACTCACGCCCAAGGAATGGCACCACGAGCAAAAGAGGTTTGGCATTCAGCCTGAATTCCAAACAACAAAATCAGAACAATTGCCTTTGGGCTCTGCAGCACCATGCCCCCACAGGCCGAAGCCCAAGCAATTATGATAAAAACCTTAAGCGCCAACAGATGAGCGCTTGTCTTGAGGCTTCCATTTGGCATTTGCAACAGCGACCCGACCCGCAAATCCAGCCCCTGAAGACAGCGCTGAATCAATCTCCTACCCCAGCAAAGCTGAGCTACTCAGCGCCCTGCCAGCAGAGCTCTCCAAGCTGAGCCCAGCGAAGGCATGGTCGAGTCTGGCCATGTCTGCTGGCCTTTCGCTTCTGGCCGTCGGCCTTGGAACCAGGCTTCCGCTCTCTGCAGCCGCTACCCCCCTCTGGCTCCTCTACGGCGTGATCACCGGCACTATCGCGATGGGCTGCTGGGTGCTCGCCCATGAATGCGGCCATCACGCCTTCCACCCCAACCGCCGGATTGAAGGCGTTGTGGGCTTTGTGCTGCACAGCATTTTGCTGGTGCCTTATTACAGCTGGGCCCATAGCCATGCGGTGCACCACGCCCATTGCAACCACCTGGAACAGGGAGAAACCCATGTTCCGCCGCGGGCAACATCCCCGATGGGACGAACCACCGAACAGCTCAAGCGGACGTTGAATCCCACCATCTTCGGGATCATTTCTCTTTTCAATCACCTCGTGATTGGCTGGCAGCTTTATCTCTGCCTGGGCGCCACTGGCGGAGAAGATTACGACTCTCCTACCTCTCATTTTTGGAATCGCAAGCGAAATTTCAATGGCAAACGCCGCCTTTTCCCTCATTCATTCGGCAAGTGGATGGTGCGATCCAATCTCGGATTTCTCGCCATGGTTGCCCTGTTGATCACCGCCTCAGTGCAGTTTTCCCTGCTCCGTGTGCTGTGCGTCTACGGTCTTCCTTACCTGGTGATCAACATGTGGCTGACGACCTACACCTGGCTGCAGCACACCAACACCGATATTCCTCACTTCTCCAACGAAACCTGGACTTGGTCGAAGGGAGCACTGCAAACGGTTGATCGTCCCTACGGGCCAATCCTCAACCTGCTGCACCATGGGATCGGCTCAACCCATGTGTGCCATCACGTCAATTCATCGATTCCGCATTACAACGCCTGGCGTGGAACTCAACTGCTGAGGCAGAGGTTCCCTGAGCTGGTGCGCTACGACTCAACCCCGATCCATCAAGCGCTTTGGAGGATTGCCACACGCTGCGGTGGCGCTGTGTATCAGAACCCAATCGATCAAGCGTTTTATTACTGAAAAGCAGAAGGCCTCCATCCAGAGGGAATCACGGCTTAGCCAGCAACAACGTCTCTGAGCCAGGCCGCCGCCAGCTGATCCCCCCAGCAGCCGTCACGGCCATGGAAGCCGTTGTGCCCTCCCCGTGGAGTGAACAACATGCGAATCGCAGCCTCCGGCGGCAGCGCCTCAGCGAGATCCATCGCAGAGGACGCAGGAACCCAGGGATCATCCAGGGCCTGCAGCAGCAAGGTGGGCGGCATCGCGTTGCAGGCAGGCACCAGATGCTGCAGGGGTGAAGCCTCGCGGTAGTAGGCCTCCACATCCGCAAACCCCCAGCGGGGAGCCGTCACGGCACTGTCGAAGCCACGGATCGATCGAGGGGGCGTTGCTTGCAGCGTGACCTCCTCCTGGCTGCTCACCCCAAAGGGATCCGCCAGGGTCTGTCGCACCAAGCGCTTGAGCAGCCAGCGTTGGTAGACCCGATTGCGCGGTCGCTCGATCGAGGCGCTGCAGGCGGCCAGATCCAGGGGACTGCTGGCGCAAAAAAGGCCATCGAGCACACCGGGTGAAGCCAGAGCAGCATTGAGCAGCATCGTGCCCCCCAGGGAGATGC
The DNA here is from genome assembly GCA_016779825.1 of Synechococcus sp. BS301-5m-G53. Lineage (GTDB taxonomy): Bacteria > Cyanobacteriota > Cyanobacteriia > PCC-6307 > Cyanobiaceae > Parasynechococcus. The sequence goes on from JADHMX010000009.1 coordinate 21,728, forward strand.
CCGCTCCCAGCAGCGGGCGCCCGGCCGCCAAGGCTCGGGCCCGCGCAATCACCGGCAGCAGATCGCTGTTGCAACGCGCTGCATAGGTGCCACCCGCCAGATGCCGGCCTGGATCAGCACCGCGCAGATTCAGCCGCAGAACGGCGAAACCCGCGGCTTGCAGCGCTACCCCCATCCGCCTCAGGCCTTCCCGAGAACTGGATCCCCCAAGGCCATGGAGCAGCAGGACCAAACCTCTGGGCTCCCCTTCAGGCTGATCGAGCAGGGCAAGCAAAGACCCTGCAGCCGCTGCTCCACTGGGCAGGGCTGGCACCGGGATTTCGATCGGAACCCCTTGATCATGGGGGAGATCCACCTCGCGCAGGGTGTCGCGCAGCGTTTGCAGATCACCACCGATCCACGGCCAGCGCTGCTGAAACGACGGAACCCCCAGCCGCTCGCGCAGCTGGGGGTTATCCAAGCCGCGGCCCATCACTTCTTGCCGAGGCCCAGATCCTTGAGTTCCACCAGGAGATCGCCGAGCACCTTCTTGGCATCACCGAACAGCATCGAGGTGTTGGCCAACTCGAACAGATCGTTCTTGATGCCGGAGTAACCGGCGCTCATGCCCCGTTTCACCACGAACACCGTGCGAGCGTCCTGCACATCCAAAACAGGCATGCCGTAAAGGGGCGAACTGGGGTCGTTCTTGGCCTGGGGATTGACCACATCATTGGCCCCCAGCACCAACACCACATCGGTGGCGGGGAACTCGGGATTGATTTGATCCATCTCCTGAAGCTGCTCGTAAGGCACATCGGCCTCAGCCAGCAACACGTTCATGTGACCCGGCATGCGGCCGGCCACCGGGTGAATGGCGTAAGCCACATCGATGCCAGCACTTTCAAGCACCCGAGTCACTTCCCGCAGGGTGTGCTGCGCCTGGGCCACGGCCAGGCCATAGCCCGGAACAATCACCACCCGTTCAGCAGCCTCAAGGGTGAGGGCGCATTCCTCAACACTGCAGCTGGTGATGTTGGTGTATTCACCACCGCCACCGCCTGCGGCGCTCGTGGCACCCAGGGCTCCACCAAACAGCACAGACACCAGGGAACGGTTCATGCCGTTGCACATCACCTGGGTGAGGATCAGGCCAGCAGCGCCAACCATGGCACCGGCCACGATCAGCAACTGGCTGCCCACCACGAAACCGGCAGCAGCAGCAGCCACTCCGGAGTAGCTGTTCAGCAGGGAGATCACCACGGGCATGTCGGCGCCGCCGATCGGCAGCGTCACTCCGATCCCCAGCAGGCCAGAAGCCACCACCAGCAGCCAGAGGCCAGTGCTCGAATCAGCGTTCCGCAGCATCTCAATGGCACCCACCAGGGATGCCACCGCCAGCGCGATATTCACGGCATGGCGCGCCTTGCTCTGCATCCAGCCCGGCGTGGACAGCCAACCCTGCAGCTTGGCCATGGCCACGATCGAACCAGTGAAGGTGATCGAACCCACGAAAACGGAGACAACGATCGACACAACGGCCACAGGGCCTGCCGCATCAAGGGCCGCCGGGTAAAGCGCCGCAGCCAGGGCCACCAGCAGCGACGACATGCCACCGCAGCCGTTGAAGAGGGCGACCGTCTCCGGCATCGACGTCATCGGCACGCGCTGGGCGGTGATGGCGCCAAGCACACCACCCACCAACGTTCCGGCAAAGATCCAGGTCCAAGCGGCGGCATTGATGCCGCTGGTACCGAGGTAATTGACCAGCAAACCCAGCACCGCGAGGCCCATGGCCACAGCGGCCAGCTGGTTGGCACCCCGGGCAGAACGCACCTTTGAGAGGCCCTTGATGCCGAGGGCCAACAACAGAACCGCAACCAGCTCGATCGCGTATTTGAGAAGGTCAGTCATCAGCGGTTCTCCTTGCGAGCAGGCTTGCGGCTGAACATGGCCAGCATGCGATCGGTCACGAGGAAGCCCCCGATCACGTTGAAGAGGGCAAAGCCCAGCGAGACGGAACCGAGCAGCAACAGCACAGTGTTGTCGCCGGCTTTGATGATGGCGGTGAGCGCTGCCAACACGGTGATGCCCGAGATGGCATTGGCACCACTCATCAAGGGAGTGTGCAGGGTGGGGGGAACCTTGCCGATCAGCTCCAGCCCAAGCAGGCTGCCAAGCAGGAGAACCCAGAGGAATTCAACAAACATCAGTTGGCACCTGGGGTAAGGACATCGCCACGACGGATGGTGCCGTCCTGGGCGATCAGACAGCCGGCGATCAGTTCATCCTCGGGATCGAGGCTGAGGACGCCGTCCTTGAGGGTGGGCTCCAGCAGAGCCACGAGGTTGCGGGCGTAGAGCGCACTGGCGTGATTGGGAACGCTGCAGGGCAGGTCGTTACCGCCAATCAGCTTCACACCCTTGCGATCCACGGTCTGGCCAGGAACGGTGTCAGCACAGTTGCCGCCCTGGGCTACAGCCAGGTCAACCACCACAGCGCCAGGGCGCATCCGATCAAGCATGTCTTCGCTGATCAGGCGCGGAGCACGACGGCCGGGGACCTGGGCTGTGCAGATGGCTACGTCGGCCTCAGCCAGCTGATCCGACAGCTGCTGTCGCTGGGCAGCGAGGAAGGCGTCGGACGCCTGTTTGGCGTAGCCGCCGGATTCCGAGGGCTTGTCCTCCATCTCGGGGGGCTCAATGAAGCGAGCACCGAGGGATTCCACCTGCTCCTTCACCGCCGGCCTGATATCGCTGACGTACACAACAGCACCGAGACGACGGGCTGTTGCCACCGCCTGAAGGCCTGCCACACCGGCACCGAGAATCACCACCTTGGCCGGCTGAACGGTGCCCGCTGCCGTCATCAGCATCGGGAAATAACGGTCCAGTGCGGCGGAGGCCAGCAGCACCGACTTGTAGCCAGCGATGTTGGCCTGGGAAGACAACGCATCGGCAGACTGCGCTCGGCTGATCCGGGGCAACAGTTCAAGCGCGATGGCGGAGAGGCCGCTGCGCTTCAGGGCGGCAGTCAGCTCTTCGTTGGCGTAGGGGGAGAGCAGACCCACCACCAGAGCTCCCTGGCGCAGGCGAGCCAGGCTGGATGCGCTCGGTGTTTGAACACAAAGCAGAACGTCAGCCTGGTTCCAGGCCAACGCATCTCCGGCCTCGATCAGCTCGGCTCCCTGCTCCGCGTAGGCCTCATCGAGATAGCCGGAAGCCGTCCCGGCTCGGCGTTCGACTGCCACGCTGCAGCCCAAGGAAATGAATTTCTTGACCGTGTCGGGCGTTGCCGCGACCCGGGTTTCTTCCGGTGTCGACTCCACCGGTATAAGAAGTCTGGGCAAGGCGAACACAACCACCGACCCAAGCGAGGTTACGAGGTCGCCCTCTCGCGATCAGGAACCTTCCTGAAGAAAAGCCGTCTGTTTTGTTGCTCTTGCTACTTGAAGTGCACCCTCTGTGCTCCTTATGGGTCTCAGCGCAATCGAGTGTCCCGACGGCGTTTGTCATAGCCACCACGGCGGTCATGCCGTTGAACGGGAAACCATGCAGTCCACCTTGGAATTGCACGGCAAAGACTGGTGTGAACGACTGGCGGAGAGGATCTATGAAATCTCGGTCGACACCTTCTCGCAAAGCGTGATGCCAAGCCTGCACACAGCCGGCTGGCAGCGGCGACATCTCGACTGGGAGTTCAAGCTCAACGACAGCGAAAGCGAGCCCGATCGCACCTTGGTGGACGGGATGATCAACGCCACGGAAAGCTTCTTGCGCAGCAGTGAAGTGCACCGCCTGTTCATCCAGGAACTCGTGCAGGGCACCTTCGCGGAAGCCGAAAACGATGACCTACGAATCAAGGCGGTGCGCACCCTGGTGGAAACCGAAATCGTGGCGATCCTTGAGGAACGGAAAGAAGAGCTGCTTGATCGGCTCGCTCAACAGCTGCTGGATTCAGCCAATGGGGATTTCACCGCCGCCCGCACCGCCTCAGAAGAGGCCTTGATGGAGGTGGAGCACCTTGTGGTCAACCACGCCGAAGCGCTCTGAAGACCAAGCTCAGTGGCACCAGCTGAGGGATCCAAACGTGCTGCCGAATCAAACGATCGGCAGCACTTCCTGTTCGAGCCCAAGGGCCCAGTTCACGTCTCCGCGGCGATGCAGAGCACGCGCCCGAAGAATCAACGGATCGATGTCGCAATCGAGTTCCCAGCAGCTATCGAGTTGATCGCGCTGCTGATCGAGGGGGTTGCTGAAAAAAGGACGTTGGGCCATGGCGATGGGCGGGACCCGATCCCGATGGAGCTGATGGCCGGACCGTAGAGATGCCACAGCGCAAAGGAATGGTTAAAAAGACTCATCTTCCCGAGAGGTGGTATCTCAGCCGTCAGCTTCAACCTCCCGGCCAGGCAGAACACGAACGCGGTCCAAGCCCGGCAGGTTCAACCAAGACAGGTTCAACCAAGACAGTGGCAACAACAGCTGATCCAGCTGTTGCGGCGAAGGCTCGAGCTTGACGGCAGCAGCCGTGATCTTCTGGTGTTTGCAGGCCCAGGAGCGGGCAAAACCCTGGGGGCCTTGCTGGGATTCCGCGCGATGCGCGATCAAGGCCGGCTGAACCATTTCGTGGTCTTCTGCCACCGGACCTCGATCCTCAATCAGTGGAAATCAGCCGCGGGGCGTATGGGCTTGCGGCTGGAGGAGTGGCCCTGCCCGCCGGAGCAAAGCAAGGGAGCCGATGGCCTGTTGGTGACTTATCAGGGTGCAGGTCGTCAGCGCGAGGCGCTGGGGGAACGGCTCGAGCAATGGGGGATGAGCGCATGCATGGCGATCGCCGATGAAGCTCACCATCTCGGTGTTGATCCCGATGAGCCGGACGCCACCGCCTGGGGGCAGACCTTTCTGGAGCTCACCAGCGGCGTGCGGCTGCGCCTGGGGCTCACAGGCACCCCCTTCCGTGCCGACAACCTGGCGTTCTGCGCCGCCCGTCGGTTCCGCGTCCGACTGGACGATGGTGGATGGGTGGAACAGATCCGTCCGGATCTCTGCGTGGAACCCAGGGACTTAATCGCCGCAGGGGATGTGCGCCCCCTTGAGTTTCGATTCCAGGACGGCTGGGTGGAACACAGCCGCGAAGGACAACCCGACCGCGACGTTTCCCCCCTCTCGGCCGAACAACGGGAAAGCTGGCGCGCACGCAACCTGCGTCGCGCCATCCGCCTGGCCGACAGCAGCAGCATTGGGCAGCAGGTGCTGCTGCGCGCCCAGCAGAAGCTGAATCAGCTGCGCGAGCGGCAGCCACAGGCCGCTGGCCTTGTGATCGCTCGCGACATCAACCATGCCGAGGCCATCAGCCGGGTGTTGATCGACGACGGCAACAGGGTGGACTTAATCCATTCCCAAAGCCCCCAAGCAACGGAACGCTTAAACGCCTTTCAGAGCGGCAACGCTGATTGGCTGGTGAGCATCGACATGTGCGCGGAAGGCTTTGATGCACCACGCCTGAGGGTGGTGGCTTACCTGACCACCGTGGTAACCCGCAGCCGTTTTGTGCAGGGCATCACCCGGGCCGTACGGATGACACCCGAACTGGCAGCCCTCGAAGCCATTCCCAGGGAGGCCTCCTACGTCTTCGCTCCAGCAGACCCGCTGCTGATGGAGTACGCCCGGTCCTGGTCGGTGGCCGAGCCCTATGTATTGCGCCCCCAAGAGCAGGAGACCGAGGACGAGCAGCCTGGGGTTGGAGCCTGGCGCGGACCAAGCCTTCCCCTGGAAGCGGTGGAAGACGGAGCCGGCGCCGTGATCCGGCTGAAAACGCCTGAATTGCCCACTTTTTTGCAGCGCTGAACACAGCTTTGACGAGAGGAAAATGCGAACTTGTGCAAATGGGCGCCCTCAAAGGGACCCTTGGTCCGCCAACCTGATCAACATCGAGGAGAGAGCCATGGATGCAGCAATGGAGCGCCGGATCGTTGTTGCAACAGGATGGGCATCCACCCGCATCTCAGTGCTGGACAAGGAAGAGCGCTATGAAGACAGTTATGCGATAACGCAAGAATTCTGCGAATGGATCACATGCATCGGTGAAAACGTCGAGATGCTTGAGGCCAACGTTTTGGCTGTTCCGCGCAACCCAAGCAAACGGCGCCCCATGCACGACCCCAGCTCAAACGACTCTCAGGTTGAAATCTAAAAAAAACCTTAAATTCTTCTAAGACAAGCTCACTTTTTTTGAAGCCATTTCGCGCGCCGGCTTCTGACTTGGCCCTAGAGTTAACTCATAGTCAGTTCGCCTAAGCGGTGGTTCAAGCCGGTACCGATCACGTCGAAAACTTGGTCATCGTTGGGTCGGGGCCTGCCGGATACACAGCAGCCATTTATGCCGCACGGGCCAACCTGCAACCGCTGCTCATCACTGGATTTCAGCGTGGCGGCATCCCCGGCGGCCAGTTGATGACCACCACCCATGTGGAGAATTTTCCGGGCTTCCCGGATGGTGTGCTCGGGCCAGACCTGATGGACCTGATGAAGTCTCAGGCGGTGCGTTGGGGCACGCATCTGCTGGAAGCAGATGCCGACAGCATTGATCTGTCGTCCAAGCCCTACCGCATCGAGGTCGACGGAGAGACCATCCGCACCCACGCCCTTGTGATTGCCACAGGCGCAAGTGCCAACCGTCTCCAACTGCCCTCTGAAGAAGCCTTCTGGAGCAAAGGCATCAGCGCCTGCGCGATCTGTGATGGCGCCACACCGCAGTTCCGCAACGAAGAACTCGCCGTCGTGGGCGGCGGCGACTCCGCCTGTGAAGAAGCGGTGTACCTGACCAAATACGGAAGCCACGTGCATCTGGTGGTGCGCTCCGACAAGCTCCGTGCCAGTGCCGCCATGGCTGACCGGGTGTTGGCCAACGACGCCATCACGGTGCACTGGAACAGTGAGATCGACGACGTGAGCGGTGACGACTGGATGCAGTCGATGACCCTGCGCGATCGCATCGCGGGCAGCTCAACCACCCTCTCCGTCAAAGGGCTCTTCTATGCCATTGGCCACACCCCCAACACCGATCTGCTTCAGGGGCAACTGGATCTGGACGGGAAGGGCTACCTGAAAACAGAAGCGGGACGGCCGGAAACGTCCATGGAGGGTGTCTTCGCGGCCGGCGATGTGGCCGATGCTGAATGGCGTCAGGGCATCACCGCAGCAGGCAGTGGCTGCAAAGCAGCCTTGGCTGCCGAACGCTGGCTGAGCCATCACAACCTGGCCACACGGGTGCAGCGACAGGACGTTGAGCCAGCGGTTGCAGAACGCCCGGTGAATGTAGACGTCACCACAGAAGCCACCTATGACCCCCAAGGGCTGTGGCAGAAGGGGAGCTTTGCCCTGCGCAAGCTCTATCACGACAGCACCAAGCCTTTGCTGGTGATTTACACCTCACCCAGCTGTGGCCCCTGCCACGTGCTCAAACCTCAGCTCAAGCGGGTGATCGAAGAACTCGATGGATCCGCCCAGGCCGTTGTCATCGACATCGAAGCAGATCAGGAGATCGCTGAACAAGCAGGCGTCAACGGCACGCCAACGGTGCAGCTGTTCCACAACAAAGGCATGGTGCAGCAATGGCGCGGCGTGAAGCAGCGCAGTGAATTCAAAGCTGCGATTGAAGCTTGCCTTCAGGCTGCCGCCTGAGGGCAGCGGCCCTCAGCGACGGCGGGGTCCGCCGGGGCGGTTGCCGCCGGGACGACCACCGGGGGCACCGGCGTTGCGCTCGCGGTAAGTGATCCGGCCGCGGGTGAGGTCGTAGGGACTGATCTCCACAAGCACCTTGTCTCCAGCCAGCAATTTGATCCGGAACTTGGTGAGCTTTCCAGCGGCCCTGCAGAGGCATTGGTGGCCAGCAGGCTGCTCGAGGGTGACCAGATAGAACCCGTTGCCCTGTTCCTTCTCGATCACGCCCGAGGTTTCGATCATGCGCTGGTGGCCAGTTCTGTCTTGCTGCAGTCAGTTTAGAAGGCCGCTTGCACCCCGCAGAGACAACACAGCCCTTAGGCTCCAACGCCGACCCACATCCCCCTGCCGTGATTCTCCCCCCGTTGAACCTGGATCTCGGCCTGCTGCTGATCTCCATTGGCGTGGTCAACCTGTGGAGGATGCGCGAAAACGCAAGCTGATTTGTCCACGCTGCTGCTGAACAAACCCTTCGGGGTGTTGAGTCAATTCACGCCGGAGGAGGGCAGCCGCTGGCGTTGCCTGAGCGACTTTGTTGACATGCCCCAGGTGTATGCCGCAGGACGGCTCGACGCCGATAGCGAGGGGCTGCTGATCCTCACCAGCAACGGTCGTCTGCAACAGCGCCTCACCGACCCACGCTTTGGCCACTGGCGCAGCTACTGGGCGCAGGTGGAAGGAACCCCCAACACCGATCAACTGCAACAGCTTCGCGATGGCGTTGTAGTTCAGGGGCGCCGCACCCTGCCTGCCAAGGCGCGCTGGCTTCAGGGGCAGGACGAACCGCAGTTGCCCGAACGAACACCTCCGATTCGTTATCGCGCCGCGATCCCCACCAGTTGGTTGCAGCTATCCCTCACCGAGGGGCGCAACCGGCAGGTCCGCCGAATGACAGCGGCAGTTGGCCTGCCGACGTTGCGACTGGTGCGCTGCTGCATCGATCTGATGGACAACGGTCCACCGCTGGATCTCACGGGCCTTCAACCCGGCACTTGGCGTGCGGTGACGTCAGCTGAACAGGAACGGCTGAACCGCCTGATCAGCAGCAGCTCGATCGCAGGCTCGCGGCGGGGAGGGCACCGACGAGGGTGACCGCCCGGAATTCAATGCCCTCCACCACACGCCAGGGCTGCGCACTGCGATCGGCGTAGCGAACTTGCTCAAAGCCAAGAGCTTCGAATGCCTCCAAGAAAGCCTGTTCTTGCCAGGCGCCGCTGATGCAACCGCTCCAGAGATCAGGGTCCTGCTGCAAGCGCAGGGGCACCACCTGATCACAGACGATGTCGCTGATGGCAACGCGACCCCCGGGAGCGAGGACCCGGCAAATGTTGGCCAGAAGCCTGTCGCGTGCCGACGGGTTGACCAGGTTGAGAACACAGTTGCTCAGCACCACATCGATCGAACCGTCAGCGATCAGAGGTTCACCTGTGGCCATGGGGGCATCCAGGGCTTCGATGGCTCCATCAACAAAACGGACATTGTCGAAGCCCACTGCTGAGGCAACAACCGGGATCGCTTCACGCGACAAGGCCAGCATGTCGGCGTTGCGGTCCACACCGGTGACGCGACCGGTTGCACCAACAATCTGACTGCAAATGAAGGCGTTTTTGCCGCTGCCGCTTCCCAGGTCGAGCACGCGGTCCCCCTGCTTCACCCAACGGGTGGGATCTCCACAGCCGTAATCACGCTCAACAACAGCATCAGGAATCACCTTGAGCAGGGCAGGGTCGAAGCCGACCGGGGTGCAAAGACAGGCTTCCTGCTCCTGGGCAGCAGCCCCGTAGCGGGCTTCCACCGCCTGGGTTTGATCCAGAGACTGGGGCACTGGGGACGAACAACACGACTCCGCCATCAGCCGATGGCCTCCTGCAGTTCACGCACCACATTCCACTGGCCGTACCAGTAGTTGGCCTCGGCCCGTCGGTCGGGGTCCGTCACACTATCGACTGCATCTGGGCCCACCGACTTCCACAACTCATGGCCGCAGACGCGGTTGAGGCCCTGCTCGGCCTCATCCGACAACAATTGCAGTCGCCGCTGCAGATTTTTGAGCTGAGCGACAGCCATCAGAAAAGCGTCAATTGAGGCGATAGTACAAAAGAACCAAGACGGATCAAGGCTCAGAAAGGCAGCTTCTTCTTCGCGTCCTTGTCGAGATCGGCTTCCATCTCGCGCAGGCGCTTGAGGATCGTGTCGTAGTACTCACCGATGTAGCCCTCCATCTCGGTGGTCTCCGATGCCTCCAGACCGAAGGCGGCATAGCTGTTCTGCATGGGGGCATCCAGGGTCTGACCGCTACCGGTGACCTCAGCGAAAGCCAACCGCTCTGCCACGTTGACGGCGGGTTCAAAGAAGGACGCCACCCCCTGCATCAGGTTCATCAGGACGGGCTGCACCCGGAACACGCGGGCTGTCTTGCCACTGCAACGTTCACAGAGCTGCACCAGCTCACCGGTGTTCCAGGCCTTGGGACCAACAACGGGGTAGGTGCCACGCACGGTTTCATCTCGCTCAAGGGCAGCTACAGCGAAGCGGGCCATGTCTTGAGTATTCATGTAGGCAATGGCCGTGGGGCTGCCACTGACCCACACCGTCTGGCTCTCCAGAACAGGAATGGCGAACTGACTGATCACCCCCTGCATGAAGGCGGCACCTTGCAGGATCGTGTAGTCAAGATCCGACGATTCGAGCAGCTTCTCCGTGCAGGCCTTGATGTCCATCAAGGGAACTTGGCGGTGCTGATGGGCCCCCAGCAGCGAGAGGAAGACAAAACGCTTGACCCCTGCCCGTTCACAGGCACGGAGCAGATTCAGTTTTCCATCCCAATCCGTTTCGTAGATGCTGCGGGGATCGTTGGGACGACTGGTGGATGCATCAATCACCGCATCCATGCCCTCGAGGGCGTAATCGAGGCTGTCGGGCTCCAACAAGTCGCCGCGGGTCAGCTCGCAGCCCCATTCCTGCAGAAATGCAGCCTTGCGGGGAGTCCGCACCATGCAGCGCACCTGGTGACCGGCATCAAGGGCACGACGAGCGATTTGTCGTCCAAGGGTGCCCGTGCCACCCACCACCAGAACCTGCATTGGGCCCTTCTCATCAAGGGCAGGAGCCTAATAGCCCCTGCGTGAAAGCGGCTGCTTCAGTCGTCTCCCTGCAGCTTCAGCAGCAGCGCACCGCCGGCGAGGCCGATGGGAATCAACACCCAGAAGATCGCAGCAGTTCCAAAAATCTCAGCGGCCATGGTCAGGGCAAAGCGATCACCCGCCCATTTAAATCCCTTCTACCCGCAGGCTGGTGCAGATCTGTAACAGCTGCGGCAACTCGGCATCGGTTCGCACCTGTCCTGGCATGACGCCACTGGCACTGCCGCAATAACCCTCAGCCTGGAGCGCCTGCACCAGTTGCCCAAGGGCTGGCGGTCCGCCGATGCCCAGCCGCCGGGCCAGCTCATCGGTGGACCAGACCGTGGGGCACGCACCGGGATCCGCCTGCAATCGCTGCAACAGGCGCAGGGTGCTTGGGCTGATCTGCTGACGTCCCAGCTGTTGAGCATCGGCAATCAGCTGCTGCAGCAGAGGCGCCTCCTGCAAAGCACCGATCCATAGCGGGCCGCTGATGCTCCATCTCCCCTGACCATCCGTGCAATGACAGGCTGGCCATCCGCTGAGCTTCAACAGAGGCTGCACCCGTTGAGCACCGCAGCGCTCACAACGCGCCACCAGCCCGAGCTTCTGCTCATCGCCCGCGGGGATCTGGCGCCGCAGGCGCAGGGCGAGGCGAAAGGTGCGGCCTTCACTGAAGCTGAACAGCGGCTCCAGCCCCCGCCCCAGCATCCAGGCCTGCCGGGCCACCAGCCCGATCTGCTGCCGAAGGGCCATTTCCCAGCTGGATGGATGGGCGCGAGCAGCGGCCCCGAGGCTTCGAATGGCACCAACACGGTCATGGCCGGTGGGGGAACGGCCATCCGTGGAGGCCAGAAACAACAGACCGTCGAAGCGCAGGGCCTGAAGCGCCGGCTGAATCAAGCCCCCCGGAGCGCCAAAGGCATCAAGGTCAATGAAATCGAACCAGTGGCGTTCAACAATCGCCCGGTGCAGCAGCCGGTCGGCGGCATCAGCCGTGAGCCGGGTTGCACACCCCAGCCCCTGCACATTGGCCTGAATCAGCGGCAGGCGATCGGGATCCCCGTCGTTGATCCAGAGCACTGTCTCAATGGAAGGGTTGACCAGTGCCTCCAGACCCCAGCGAAGGGCCCGGATCCCGCAACCGGCCATCAGATCAAGCCAGCGAAGGGAGCGCATGGCGTGGATGCTCTGGTAGCGGGCCAGCAACACCGACAGGTCCCGAGCCGGACGCGACTCGGGCCTGAAAAAGCCTGGGCCAAGGCTGAGCTCAGCCAGACCTTCGCGATAGTGATGATCGGTTGAGGTCAGAAGGGTGCCGCCTGCTGCTGTCCAGACTGCCGAGTGGGGTGTCCAGAGCACCTGGCCGTGGAGGGGCTGGCCCTGCCACTGGCGGGTCAGCGGCCCTGAAACGGGCCCCGCACTGCTGCTGTTGCACGGTTTTGGCGCTGCCAGCGGACACTGGCGCCACTGTGCACCGCAATTGGCTGAGCACGGATGGCGGGTTTACAGCCTCGATCTGCTGGGTTTCGGCCAGTCCGCTCAACCGGCGCGTCCGATGGACAACCGGCTCTGGGCCCTCCAGGTGTGTGCATTCCTCGATCAAGTGGTGCAAGGGCCAGCGGTGGTGATCGGCAACTCCCTGGGGGGCCTGACCGCGCTCACCGCCGCGGTGCTGCGGCCCGACAGGGTGCAAGCGGTGGTCGCCGCGCCGCTGCCGGACCCTGCCCTGATTCAACCGCTGCCGAAACGTCGAGCTCCCTGGCGACGGCGCTGGCAGCGGCGCCTGCTCTGGCTGGTGCTGCACCTGCTTCCGCTTGAGCTTGTGGTGCCCTTGATCGCGCGCACTGGCTTGCTCAAAGCTGGGCTTCAGGGGGCCTACTGGCATTCGATCCAATCGGATCAAGAGCTGCAGCAGCTGATTGCCCGTCCTGCCCGGCGCCCCACAGCAGCCCAGGCCCTCCGGGGCATGAGTCTTGGCATGGCCAACCGTCCCAGAGGCGCCACAGCTCCCGCACTGCTCCAACAATTGCGATCACCGATGCTCCTGATCTGGGGGCGTCAGGATCGCTTTGTGCCCCTGGCGATCGGGGAATCCGTGGCCGCCAGTCATTCAGAACTCGAACTGCGCGTGCTGGATCGCTGCGGTCACTGCCCCCATGACGAAGCGCCCGATCGCTTCCTCGCTGTGTTGTTGCCCTGGCTGGACCGTAACTTGGGAGGACCAGACCGGCAGGGGACGACCAGCGGCGATGAAACACACCCTTTCGGTGGTGGTTGAAGACGAATCCGGCGCACTCAGCCGGATCGCAGGACTCTTCGCCCGACGCGGCTTCAACATCGACAGCCTGGCTGTCGGCCCAGCCGAGGCCGAAGGGCAGTCACGACTGACGATGGTTGTTGAGGGCGATGACCAGACGCTCCAGCAGATGACCAAACAGCTGGACAAACTGGTGAACGTGCTTCAGGTCCTCGACCTGACCCAGCGCCCGGCGGTGGAGCGGGAGCTGATGCTGCTCAAAGTTTCAGCAACGGCAGCGTCCCGGGGAGCCGTCATCGAACTCGTTCAGGTGTTCAGGGCCAAGGTTGTGGACGTGGCCGATGAAGCCTTGACCCTTGAAGTGGTGGGGGATCCCGGCAAACTGGTGGCCCTTGAACGGTTGATGGCCCCCTTCGGCATTCTCGAAATTGCCCGCACCGGAAAAGTGGCCCTCGAGCGGGCCTCAGGAGTGAACACGGAAATGCTCAAGGTGTCCCCCAGCCAAAGCCGGGTGCCGGCCTGAGTTCACTCC
>JADHMX010000079.1 GCA_016779825.1 Synechococcus sp. BS301-5m-G53
TCCAAAATCTCGACCCTCTTCAGCAAGTCTTCAAGCAGTTTGTTCTGCAAAGTTTCCACCTGCACCTGACGCTTCTGAACACCTGGGGCTGCAACAACAGGAGTACCTGGAGCAGAACGATCAGCCAGAACTGCACCGTTGGTTTCGACGTACAAAAGCGCAAGACGCTCCAACACCTTGGAGTAGGCCTTGTCTTGCTGTCGGCAAAGGTCTTTGAAACGCTGCAGCGTCTCAGGAGCAAACTGGGCGGCAAAAGCACCGGGACGCTGGGGCATTTGTCCCTGCAAAACCATACGCAGCAAGACGTTAGTCGACGCACAAATGCACCTCACATCCTTCATGGCCTGCAACTGACACCGACCCCCACGGGCAGGATGTCTTGCAAAATCCAGGTCTTACAAGACAGATGCAGGCATAAAAAAAGAGGTCCCGCAGGACCCCTTGGCATGACTTGGATTGGCGTGATCGGGTGGTCGCTCGACCACCCGCACTTCGATCAGTAGTCGAAGTCGCCGCCGCCCATGCCGCCACCGGCAGGAGCTGCTTCCTTCTTCTCGGGCAGATCAGCCACGATGCACTCGGTGGTCAGCACCATGCCAGCGATGGACGCGGCATTTTGCAGACCGGAGCGGGTCACCTTGGCGGGGTCGACGATGCCGGCTGCCAGCATGTCGACGTACTCACCGGTGGCTGCGTTGAAGCCTTCGGCACCAGCGCGGGCCTTGACGTTCTCCGCCACAACAGCGCCGTTGGAACCTGCGTTTTCAGCGATGCGCATCAGCGGAGCGGTGAGAGCAGCAGCCACAATGTTGGCGCCGATCAGTTCCTCGCCAGAGAGGTTGGAAGCTGCCCACTGCTCCAGGGCCGGAGCCAGGTGAGCCAGCGTGGTGCCGCCGCCAGGAACGATGCCTTCCTCAACAGCCGCCTTGGTGGCGTTGATGGCGTCCTCGAGACGGAGTTTCTTGTCCTTCATCTCGGTTTCGGTGGCCGCACCCACCTTCACCACAGCCACGCCACCGGCCAGTTTGGCCAGACGCTCCTGCAGCTTCTCTTTGTCGTAGGTGGAGTCGGTCTCGTCCATCTGCTTCTTGATCTGTTCGCAGCGGGCGCCGACAGCCGCCTCATTGCCTTCGGCAACGATGGTGGTGGTGTCCTTGTTGATGGTGATGCGGCGGGCGGTGCCCAACATCTCGAGCTTGGCGTTCTCCAGCTTGAGACCAGCGTCCTCGGTGATCAGCTGACCGTTGGTCAGCACAGCCATGTCTTCCAACATGGCCTTGCGGCGATCACCGAAACCAGGAGCCTTCACGGCCGCCACGTTCAGCACACCGCGCAGACGGTTCACCACCAGGGTGGCCAGGGCTTCCTTCTCGATGTCCTCAGCAATGATCAGCAGAGGCTTGCCGGTGCGAGCGATTTGCTCCAGCACGGGCACCAGATCCTGAACCAGACCGATCTTCTTGTCGGTGAGCAGGATGTAGGGCTCGTCGAGGACGGCTTCCATCCGCTCGGTGTCGGTGGCGAAGTAAGGGGAGATGTAACCCTTGTCGAAGCGCATGCCCTCGGTGACCTCGAGCTCGGTCTCCATGGACTTGCCCTCTTCGAGGGAAATCACACCTTCCTTGCCAACCTTGTCCATGGCATCGGCGATCATCTTGCCGACTTCTTCGTCGTTACCGGCGGAGATGGTGCCGACCTGGGCGATGGCGTTGCTGTCGGCGATGGGCTTGGCCATTTCCTTGATCTTGCTGACCAGGAAATCGGAAGCCTTGTCGATGCCCTTCTTCAAGGTGATGGCATTAGCGCCCGCAGCCACGTTGCGCAGACCCGCCTTGACCATGGCGTGAGCCAGGACGGTGGCAGTGGTGGTGCCGTCACCGGCGGCATCGTTGGTTTTAGAGGCGGCCTGACGGATCAGAGCAACACCAGTGTTCTCGATGTGGTCTTCGAGCTCGATCTCCTTGGCGATGGTGACGCCGTCATTGATGATCTGGGGTGCGCCGAACTTCTTCTCCAGCACCACATTGCGGCCCTTGGGGCCCAGGGTCACGGCGACGGCTTCGCAGAGGATGTCGATGCCTTTTTCGAGAGCGCGACGGGCGTTCTCGTTGTAGATGATGCGCTTTGCCATGGAAGGCGTTTCCTAATGAAGAGGATGGTTAACGAAGGCTGAGTTGAGACTCAAGCCGCGATTCAGCGGGGCTGATCTCAGTTGACGACAGCCAGGATGTCCTTCTCGGACAGCAGCACGTATTCATCGCTGCCGAGCTTGATGTCGGTGCCGGCGTACTTGCTGTAGAGGACCTTGTCGCCCACACCAACTTCGGGAGCCTGACGGCTGCCGTCGTCGTTGCACTTGCCGGGGCCCACCTGAACCACTTCACCCACCTGGGGCTTTTCTTTGGCGGTGTCGGGCAGAAGAATGCCGCCGGCAGTCTTCTCTTCGGATTCAGAGATCTTGACGAACACGCGGTCGCCGAGGGGTTTGACGGTCGAGACGCTGAGAGAAACAGCAGCCATGGGTACTTGCAGGAGCAGGGATAGGGCGCAATGCGCCACGCATCGACGCGAGTTGGCACTCGATGCCGATGAGTGCCAACGTATGCAACCAACCACCCCTTGGGCCATACCCCAAGCTGTGCGGGTGACCGAACCGGTGGGGGGGGCAACCACAGCAGTGGTATGGTTGCGCCGCTCTGAATGGGTCCGAGCGCGTAGCGCCAGTTCCCGCAACTCTCCTTCCTATGGTCGCTTCTGCTCCTGCATCTGCTGGCACCAAGGGTGTGATCCGTCAGGTGATCGGCCCGGTTCTGGACGTTGAATTTCCCGCCGGGAAACTGCCCAAGATCTACAACGCCCTGCGCATCGAGGGGAAAAACCCCGCAGGCAATGACGTCGCCCTGACGGCTGAAGTTCAACAGCTCCTGGGTGATCACCGGGTTCGTGCCGTTGCCATGAGTGGCACCGACGGTCTAGTGCGCGGCATGGAAGCCGTCGACACCGGTGCACCGATTTCCGTGCCCGTGGGCGAAGCCACCCTGGGACGCATCTTCAACGTGCTGGGCGAGCCCGTCGACGAGCAGGGTCCCGTCAACACCACCACCACAGCTCCCATCCACCGGGATGCCCCCAACATCACCGAGCTTGAGACCAAGCCCAAGGTGTTCGAGACCGGCATCAAGGTGATCGACCTCCTGGCTCCCTACCGCCAGGGCGGCAAGGTCGGCCTGTTCGGCGGCGCCGGCGTGGGCAAGACCGTGCTGATTCAGGAACTGATCAACAACATCGCCAAGGAGCACGGCGGTGTGTCTGTGTTCGGTGGTGTGGGTGAGCGCACCCGTGAGGGCAACGACCTCTACGAGGAATTCAAGGAATCCGGCGTGATCAACGCCGATGACCTCTCCAAGTCGAAGGTGGCTCTCTGCTACGGCCAGATGAACGAGCCCCCCGGCGCCCGCATGCGCGTGGGTCTCTCCGCTCTGACCATGGCGGAGCACTTCCGCGACGTGAACAAGCAGGACGTGCTGCTGTTCGTGGACAACATCTTCCGCTTCGTGCAGGCCGGTTCCGAGGTGTCAGCACTTCTGGGCCGCATGCCTTCCGCTGTGGGCTACCAGCCCACCCTGGGCACCGACGTTGGTGCACTGCAGGAGCGTGTTGCTTCGACCGTTGAAGGTTCGATCACCTCGATCCAGGCCGTTTACGTTCCTGCTGACGACCTGACCGACCCCGCTCCGGCCACCACCTTTGCTCACCTCGATGCCACCACGGTGCTGAACCGTGCCCTGGCCTCCAAGGGCATCTACCCCGCTGTGGATCCTCTGGATTCCACCAGCACCATGCTGCAGCCGGCCGTGGTGGGTGACGAGCACTACCGCACCGCCCGCGCCGTGCAGTCCACCCTGCAGCGCTACAAGGAACTGCAGGACATCATCGCGATTCTGGGTCTCGACGAACTGTCGGAAGACGACCGTCGCATTGTGGATCGTGCCCGCAAGGTGGAGAAATTCCTCTCCCAGCCTTTCTTCGTGGCCGAGATCTTCACCGGCATGCCCGGCAAGTACGTGAAGCTGGAAGAGACCATCGCTGGTTTCAACCAGATCCTTTCCGGTGAGCTGGACAGCCTCCCCGAAGCCGCCTTCTACCTGGTGGGCAACATCGAGGAAGTGAAAGCCAAGGCCGAGAAGATCGCCGCTGAAACCAAGTGATCCCTGCGGGGGTGTGAATCACACCCCCGATCACGTGTTTCTCGACAGTCCGTTCTTTTTTCGAACCAAGGTTCATGTCCCTCACCCTCCGCGTGCTGGCAACAGACCAGAACGTCTTTGATGGCAGCGCCGACGAGGTGATCCTGCCAAGTACCACCGGTCAACTCGGCATCCTGCCTGGCCACATCTCCCTGCTTACCGCCATCGATATCGGCGTGCTGCGGGTGCGCGCCAACGGTGCCTGGAACTCCATCGCCCTGATGGGTGGTTTCGCCGAAGTGGACGCTGATGAAGTCACCGTTCTGGTGAACAAGGCTGAACTGGGCAGCTCGATCGATGCCGCTGCCGCCGAGACCGCTTTCCAGAAGGCCACCACCGTGGTGGCTGGCATGGAAGGTCAACCGGCTTCTCCGGAAAAGCTCAAGGCCCAGCAACAGCTGAATGAAGCTCGCGCTCGCCTTCAGGCCAGCAAAACCGCCGACTGATTCATCCGCCTGTTCCACGGATGACGTTCAACGTGCCAGGGGTTTCTACCCCTGGCTTTTTTTGATGGTGTCGTTTGTCTTGCATCATCACGACACCCAACGCGCAACATGGAGACATAAAAAAACCTGCCCGAAGGCAGGTTTGAATCAACCAATTGAGAAGCAGAATCAGGCGGTACCGCAGAAGGTGACATCAGGGAACTTGGCCTTGGCCTCGTCGAGGCTCTTGCCTTTGCCTTCTTCCTGCCAGTAGTTGATCACCTCAGTGGCCTGGTTGAGCACTTCAACCCGCTCGTTATCGGTGATCCAGCTCTTGCCTTCCAGCTCGGTCTTCAGGCTTTCCCAGGCATCCTCACGGGGCCAGAAGAAGTAGGACGTGAGGGGGCTGGGGCCACCACCAACGATCTGATCAACCGCGAGGGCCACGTTGTCGGGAAGCCAGAGGATCTTCAGCAGGAAGCGGCCCTCATCGGCCTTGGGGGTGTAACCGGAAGGAACACCATCGGCATCGATGGTGGCTGTGGCCAGAGCCGCAGCTGCTCCCTTCAGCACAGGACGGCCTTCACCCTCGCTGGCTGCAGGCTTTTCAGTGGTTTCAGCTGCCTGGGTGGCGCCTTCAGCCGCGTCGGCGGACGGAGTCGCGACCTCCTGGTCGGTAGGGGCAGCGCCTTCGGTGACCGTCATGGTGTCAGCGCTCAAGACAGAAATACAAACAACTAACCTACCAGCCGCTCTTCATCAGACGTTCTGGGATCCCCAACCATCCTGCTGTTCGACATCGATGGTGTGATCCGCGATGTAGCGGGCAGCTACCGACGGGCCCTCCAATGCACCGTGCAGCACTACTGCGGTTGGCAGCCGAGCACTGATGCCATAGATGCCCTGAAGGCCGAAGGAGCCTGGAATAACGACTGGGACGCCAGCCTTGAACTGCTGCGGCGCCATGGTGCTGAGCTGCCGGATCGCGCCGCGCTGATCGATGTGTTCAGCGGCTTCTACTTCGGGGGTGATCCGGAAGGGGACCCCAGCCAATGGACGGGCTTCATCGGCGATGAGCCTCTTCTGGTGGGTGCCGATTTCTTTGAAGAGCTGTCCAGCCGTGGCATCCGATGGGGATTCGTCAGCGGCGCTGAACCCCCTTCAGCGCGCTTCGTCCTGGAGCAGCGTCTAGGACTCAACAAACCGGCCCTGATTGCCATGGGGGATGCCCCCGACAAACCCGATCCAACAGGGCTGTTGCGCTTGGCGGAGACCTTGGCAGCAGGTGAAACGCCGGCGTGCGTCGCCTACATCGGAGACACCGTGGCGGACGTGCAAACGGTGCTCAATGCCCGAAAGCGGCGACCAGAGCTCACATTGCGCAGCCTCGCAGTGGCACCTCCCCATGTGGCAGACGTGATGGCGTATCACCAACAGCTGCGCAACGCCGGCGCAGATTGCATTGTGGGTGCGACACGGGAGTTAATCCCGGCTCTGTTGCAGTGAGTCGATGGTGCGCCTGCTTCTACCGATCCTCATCGGCCTCATCGCCCTCGTTTCGATTGAATTCAGCGGAGTGATGGCGTGGCTTCTGGTGCAACCCACCAGCATCGTTCTGGCCGGCCTGGCTTTGCTGAGCGGAGTGGTGCTGGTGCTCTCCAAAAGCGTGGCCAACCAGGCCGATCGGGTCTCTGAGCTGATCGGTCAGCCCTATGGAACGTTGGTGCTGACAGCCGCGGTGATGACCATCGAACTCGCACTAGTGGCCAGCACCATGCTCACAGGCGAGACCAACCCAACCCTGGCCAGGGATTCGATGTTCTCAGTGGTGATGATCGCCCTCACCGGCGTCACCGGAATCTGCAATGTTTTGGCGGCCGTGCGACGCGGGACTCTGGGAAGCGATGGGCAGGTGGACACGAGCCAAATGGCCGCTCCCAACCTGTTGGGGGCCCTCACGTACTGGGACCTGATCAGCACCATGTGCGTGCTTGCACTGGTGATTCCTAACTTCAGCCGCAGCACCACGGAGGCCAATTTCAGCGCTCCGGTGAATGTGGTGCTTTCCGTGGTCGCCTTCGGCGTCTACGCCATCTTCTTAACCGCGCAAATGGGGCGTTACCGCAGTCTCTACACCGAACGGGAGAGCCTGATCGTCGCTGTTGGAGGGGGTGGCGAAGCGCTGGAAACCCTGGGAACCGAGAACAACGACAACGAACTACCGCTGTGGAAAGCAGCGGCACTGCTTGGGGCAGGACTGCTGGTGGTGTGCCTGATTGCCGAATCGATGGGGCAACTCATCGAAACCGGCATTACCGATCTCGGCCTGCCGAGTTCTCTGGCGGGGGTGCTGGTGGCAATGCTGATCCTGGCGCCAGAGGCTCTCAACGCCATTCAGGCCGCTTCCCATGGCGAAGTGCAGCGGTCGATCAACACGTTGTACGGGTCTGTCGTGGCCACAGTGAGTCTCACCGTTCCTGCCGTGCTGGTGCTTGGGGGGATCACAAGGACCGATGTGATCCTGGGCCTGGAACCATTTGAGATGGTGCTCCTGGCTCTGACGCTCATCCTCAGCTATCCCCACGCTCGGCTCACCGGCATCGAAGGCCTGATGAAACTGGTGATTTTCCTGTTCTGGATCCTTCTGCAGGTGGCCTAAGAACGCTCCATAGCAGCAACGCTCTTGAGGGCGCCTGCGGTGAGCACCTCATGGCCGTTCTCGGCGACAGCAACATCATCTTCGATGCGGATGCCAATGCCTTTCCAACGATCGTCGATCTCCGGCTGCCCCTCCGGGACGCTGAGGCGGTCACTGACGTAGAGGCCCGGTTCCACCGTCAGCACCATGCCTGACTCCAGCAGTGCAGGTTGCTCACCAAGCCGATACGCCCCCACGTCATGCACATCCAGTCCCAGCCAATGGCCAGTGCGATGCATGTACAGGTGGCGGTAGTCACCCCGCTCGATGATGCCGTCCACCTCGCCGATCAGCAGGCCCAAATCCACCAGGCCATCAACCAGAATTCGCAGGGCCGTGTCGTGCACCGCCTCGGCGGTGCCGCCGGGAGCCACAACGGCAACCGCAGCCTCCTGGGCCGCCAGCACCAAGCTGTAGAGCTCCCGTT
>JADHMX010000080.1 GCA_016779825.1 Synechococcus sp. BS301-5m-G53
GATCCACCTCCAGGGGTGTTCTGGGCAAAGGCCACCACCACGATCTTGCCGTCCGGATAGGGGGCATAACAACCGAACCAGGCGTGATCAGGCCCTCCCGTGCTGTCCTCCGCCGTTCCGGTCTTGCCGGCCGCTGGAGGGATACCCGGACCATTGAGACCGGCACCGGTCCCGGCTTCCACCACTCTGCGCAACCCCTCGCGGATGATCTGCAACGTGGACGGCTGGATCGCCACCTTGGTGCGGTGCTCGGGGCTCAGCCAGTCGATGTCAGCGGCGGCAAGATGCGGTGTCACCAACCAGCCGCCATTGGCGAACACCGCGTAGGCACGGGCCAACTGAAGAGGGGTGATCTGCACCACCGACTGGCCGATGGAGGCACTGGCCATGTCTTCAGGAATCCAGGGGCTGGTACCGGGATCGGTCCAGCCGCGGCCGCGAGCGGCCCAGTCTTCGTCCCCCACCAGCCCGACGCTCTCTTCCCAACCGATCTCAATGCCGGTCTTCTGCTGAAAGCCCAGCTGATCAGCCGCTTTTTTTAACGCTCTGGAGCCGACCCCAACCCCCACTTGGTAGAAAAAGGTGTTGCTGGAAAAGCGCAGGGCATCGGCATAGCCGATGTGGCCGAAGCCAGCCCCGTTGTGATCCGGAAAGCAGTGGCCGCCGTAGGTGATGCAGGCCTTGGTGTGCAGCTTGGTATCGGGCGGGAATTTGCCGGATTCCATGCCGGCCATCGCCGTCACCGGCTTCCAGGTGCTGCCGGGGTCATAAGGATTCATGGCCCGAGACAGCAAAGGCTTCTTCGGATTGGAGAAGAGAGCGTCGTACTCCTTCTGGGTCGTGATCAGCTTCGAAAAAAAGTTCGGATCAAAACTGGGACGGCTGGCCAGGGCCAACACAGCACCCGTGGCCGCCTCCAGCGCCACCACGGCACCACCGGGCTTATCCGCCAGCGCCTGCTCCGCCACCCTCTGCAGATCCAGATCGAGAGTGAGCACCAGATCCTTGCCTGCTTGGGAGGGTCGATCGCCAAGGTTGCGCTGCACCTCGCCCATGGCATTCACCTCGAGCATCTGGCCGCCCCACTTGCCACGCAGATGGCTCTCGTAGGCGGCTTCAACCCCGGTGCGACCGATCCGATCGCGAATTTTGTAGCCCTTTTCCGCCAGAACCTCGTATTCGTTTTCCGTGATCGGCTGGGTGTACCCGAGGGCGTGGGCCGCCAGGGTTCCGTTGGGATAGGACCGCAGGATGTCGACATCCACCTGAGCACCCCGCAACCCCAGGGCTTGTTCACGGAAGCGCAGCACCTGTTCCGGCTTGAGATCCAGGGCCAATGTGGTGCGGTAACCATCCCGATCCAGACCCTTCTGACGGCGCTGATCCAGCAGATCAGGCTCCAGATTCAGCAGCCTTGCCAGGCGATCACGCAGATCAGGCCAGTCGTCATCGCTGACCAGACGCGGCTCGAGGTAGAGGGAGTAGGTGAGTTTGCTGGTGGCCAGCACCCGGCCTTTGCGATCGAGCAACCGACCGCGGATCGGCGAACGAGGCACCAGACGGATGCGGTTTTCGTCCGCCAGTTCGCGAAAGCGCGACCCCTCCAGCAGTTGCATCCAGACCAGGCGACTGACCATGGCGCTGCAAAACAGCAGCACCAACACCAGCAGCACAAGGGGCTGCTGACGCAGACCGGTCTGACGCTGCTGGGCGGAAC
Source organism: Synechococcus sp. BS301-5m-G53 (assembly GCA_016779825.1). GTDB lineage: Bacteria > Cyanobacteriota > Cyanobacteriia > PCC-6307 > Cyanobiaceae > Parasynechococcus. The sequence goes on from JADHMX010000080.1 coordinate 1,718, forward strand.
GGGTCATTCCTGCTGCTGCGCTGGCAAGCGACGGCGCAACTCCTCAAGGCGCTCTTCAATCCGCTGCAAGGTCGGCAGTAAATCGTCAGGGCCCTCCTGGCGTTGTTCAACCGGTGCAGGCTCATCCACGGAGACCGAGACCGGCATCACCGGATTGCCCAGCCCGGGGCTCACAGCATCCAGCTGCTCTCGCACATCGCGCGCCACGGGCTCACCCTCCTGACGCAAGTCAGCGATGGGGTCCACCGACCCCGCCGTGAACACCTCCACGACCTTGCCGGGACCCCCCTGCCGAGCTCGCTCCAGCACGGCAAGCCCCACAGGGAGGACGTCCTGCATCAGCGACAAACGCAACTGGTCGAGGGGGTTGTCGGGGTTGGAATCAGCGGCCATGGGGCCAGATCAACGGACCCCAGTCTGTCCCGAAGGAAGCGCCAATGTCGGACAGGCGGAACGGTCCGCCGCCAGGGACCAGCCCATCACCCCGCTGAGCACCATCAGCATCACCACAGGCACCAGGGCTTTCTGGGTGGTGTCCAACAGGATCCAGTCGCGCCAGGCACGCCAGAAGCGGCTGCGCTCAAAGCGCCGATGTTCCCGGGTTTCGTCGCGCTGACGCCGCCGAATCGCCTTGTCCACCCAACGCTCGAAGGCCCGCTTCTTGGTGATCGTCATCTTGCGTTCCACCTCGAGCATCTGCCCGGAACCCAGCTCGGGATGGAAGGTGCTGATCAACTCCAGGCTCTTGAGAAACATCTCCACAGCGCCCTCGTGAACAGCCGTGGCGTGATCATCCAGCTGACCCCAGTCGAGTTCGGGGTAAAAACGGCTGCGATTGGCGGTGATTTGATCTTCTGTGAGCTGACCGGGCTCCCGCAGCCAGCGGTCGGTGTTGCTGTCGAACCGCCGCCAGTAGAGAAAGGGGTTCAGATAGATCGTGCGGCCACCCAGCTGAATGCTGTCCTGCTGCAGCCGACGCTGCAGCTGAACATCCTGCTGTTGTGTCGCCGTCATGTCCCAAAGGCCGGTGGCCCAAGGTATCGGTGATGCAGGGCCGTCGCCAGCCGTGAATCAGCTTGAGGCCTGCGAAGATCGCGCTCCGGCATGGGGCAACACCTTGCCGCGGATCCTGTAACCCCGACGTCTGAGAAAACGGCAGAGAGCGGCCTGCTCCGACGGCACACTGATGTTGAACGCGAAGAAATTGCTGCGTCCGGCGAAATAACGCCTCAGGTCGAGGTCATGGAGCTGCCAAGCCTCCTCCCAGTGCTGGCGCAGGTCCTCCAGCGTCAATGAGTGATCGTCGTAGGCCCGACGCATCCGATCCAGGTAGGCACGGGCGTACTTGCCCTTGCGGTGATTCATGCGTGAGTCCACCCAGCGGCTCACATCGCGCGTGTTGTAGATGAAGCAGGAGCCTGGGTACTGCAGGTCCAACAGTGGGAAGAGGCGGTAGGCATAGAACTCACCGCAGAGTTCCATGTCCGTGTAGCCGCAGTAGCCATCCACGCCATCCAGCAGCGGCTTGGAAAAGGTGAAGTTGGCCTGGATCCGACGGGCCAGTCGCCCCTTGTCGTAGTGGATCGAGCTGTAGCCGTTCTTCCGCAACAGCTTGTGGAAGGAGCGCGTACCGCACTTGTTGTGACCGATCAAAAAGATGCGGCCCGGTTTGGGCCGCAACCAATCCCAAGCCATCACTCCCACTCGATCGTGCCGGGGGGTTTGCTGGTGATATCGAGCACCACCCGATTCACCCCTTTCACCTCATTCACGATCCGATTGGAGATGGTCTCCATCAGGTCGTAGGGCAGGCGTGACCAATCAGCGGTCATGCCGTCCTCACTGGACACACAGCGCAGCACGATCGGCCAGGCATAGGTGCGTTTGTCGCCCATCACCCCAACAGAGCGCACGGGCAGCAGCACGGCAAAGGCCTGCCAGATGTCGTGATACAGCCCTGCTTCCTTGATTTCCTGGCGAACAATCAGGTCGGCATCACGCAGGCAATCGAGCTTCTCGTCGGTGACTTCACCCAAGATCCGGATGGCCAGACCTGGCCCCGGGAAGGGATGGCGGCGCACGATCTCCTCGGGCAGGCCGAGGCTGCGGCCCACTTTGCGCACTTCGTCCTTGAACAGCTTGCGCAGGGGCTCCACCAACTTGAACTGAAGATCCTTGGGAAGACCGCCCACGTTGTGGTGGCTTTTGATCTTCACCGCCACGCGCTCACCGGTCTTGGGATCGACGTTGGTGCCAGCGCTTTCGATCACATCGGGGTAAAGCGTCCCCTGGGCCAGGTAATCGAAGGGTCCGAGGCGCTTGCTCTCCTCTTCGAACACACGGATGAACTCGGTGCCGATGATCTTGCGCTTCTCCTCCGGATCGGTGATGCCCTTCAGCTTCCCGATGAACCGCTGGCGGGCGTTGATGTATTCCACATGGATGTTGAACTTCCGATCGAAGAAGTCCATCAGGAACTCGGGCTCACCCTTCCGCATGAAGCCCTGGTCGATGAACATGCAGGTGAGCTGATCACCGATCGCCTTCTTGAGCAGGAAGGCGAGGGTGGATGAATCCACCCCTCCGGAGAGAGCCAACAGGACACGCTTGTCGCCCACCTGCTCTCGCACCAGGCCTACGGCCTCATCAATGAACGCCGCGGTGGTCCAATCCGGATCACAGCCACAAACGTGATAAACAAAATTGCGGATCAAAGCCATGCCGCAGGTGGAATGCACCACCTCGGGATGGAATTGCACCCCGTAGAGCTTGCGCTGCAGGTGCGCCACCGCCGCCTCCGGCGTGTTGGCGGTGTGAGCCAGGCGCACAAACCCTTCGGGTAGAGCCTTCACCGAGTCGCCATGGCTCATCCACATCGTCGAGCCGTTGTCGACATTGGTGAGCAGATCCGTGGGGTCATCCACTTCAAGGGGCGCCTTGCCGTATTCGGCCTTGCCCGTGGCGGCCTCCACAACGCCACCGAGCTGCTGCACCATCAGCTGCATCCCATAGCAAACCCCCAGTACGGGAATGCCCAGATCCCAGATGCCGGGGTCGCACAGCGGCGCATGTTCGGCGTACACAGAACTGGGGCCACCGCTGAGGATGATTCCCTTCGGAGCCATCCGTCGCAGCTCCTCCGCCGAAGTGCTGTAACCGAGCACCACCGAGAACACCTCGGTCTCGCGCACGCGCCGGGCAATCAGCTCCGAATACTGGGAGCCGAAATCAAGAATGACGATGGCCGGCTGACGCTGAGTGTCGGACGAGGGCTGGGACATCGATCCTGTGAGGTACCGCTCGCAAACGAGCGTCAATCCCTCAATGTAAGGAAGCGCTTCTCCCCCTCCGGTCCCCACCAGCGGAGGGTGCGGCTCCGGTCGAACAGGGCAGCACCGATCCGCATCGACCAGGCGCCGTAACGGGCGACATAGGACTGGCTGCGCTGCTCCACCGTCGCGGCCAGATGCTGGCCGAGGGCCCTGGATTGATTGGCATCCAGCGCCTGGAAGGCGTCCTCAACCGATGCGGCGCCGCGCAGTTGCAGCAACTGGGCAGCTGGCAGGCCGGCATCCAGCCCCAGCGCCACCAACACCTCCAGACGGCCATCGGCCAGGTGGTGATGGGTGTGAAAGATGCCGCCGGCCAGCTTGATCAATTTGCCGTGGTAACCGAGCAACAGCAGATCGCGAACACCGGCTTCCGCCGCGGCCACCAGCACCGGCCCCAGCCAGTTCCCCACCTTGAGCAAAGGCCCCAGACCCCGCTGACGGGCCAGATCCAAGCCGTTCTCTCCGATCACCAGAACGAGGCGCCCCTGGAAGGCCGGATCCGCAGCGAGCGCCCTCAGGTCTGCCAGCACCTGCTGCAGTTGATCCGGTGTAGCGCTGCGTTGCACCTCCGCCTGGGTACCGATCAAGGCCAGACCATCCACCACACCGAAGGCGGCATTGCTGGTGCGTTGGGCCAGGGTGCGGCCCTGAGGAAGAATCGGTTGCACCAGCAAACCTCGCCCAGGCGGCAACAGAGGCAGCAGATTCCGCTCCAGCAGCTCACGGGCAAAGCCGGAGACGCATACGTCTCCCTCAGGGCCAAACCGGCCCACCCCTTCTCCGGCCTGCAGCTCAAGCGCCGGCTGGGATGCGGCGATCCAGGTCACCCGCACCCAGATTTCGAGATCCCGCGTCAGATCCAGGCCAGGCCCCGGATCACAGCGACTGATCCCCAGGGCCTGACCATCCGCCAAGGGGGCTGCCGAACAAACCGGCACCTGCAACGACGGTTGGTCCGACCCCTGATCTAACTGCTGCTCAGCGTTGAACGGCTCGCCAAGCAACACCTGCAGAGCCGCCTTCGCCGCCGCCGCCACCCACACCGGCAGGGTCAATCCTGGGCTGGAGGAGGCGATGGACTCGGACAAGCTGTTTTCTAGAGTCGCCGATTGGCATCCCCCGCGCCATGCAGGACAAGCTCACCCTGATGATTCCGGGCCCCACCCCGGTGCCGGAAACGGTGCTGAAGGCCATGGGTCGTCACCCCATTGGCCACCGCAGTGGTGAGTTCCAGGCCATCGTGCGGCGCACCACCGAACAGCTCAAGTGGCTGCACCAGACCAGCAGCGACGTGCTGGTGATCACGGGCAGCGGAACCGCTGCCATGGAAGCGGGAATCATCAACACCCTCAGCCGCGGCGACAAGGTGCTCTGCGGCGACAACGGCAAGTTCGGCGAACGCTGGGTCAAGGTGGCCCGCGCCTACGGGCTGGATGTTGAGGTGATCAAAGCGGAGTGGGGCCAGCCCCTCGATCCTGAGGCCTTCCGCTCAGCGTTGGAAGCCGACAGCGCCAAAGCCATCAAGGCCGTGATCCTCACCCACTCGGAAACCTCGACAGGAGTGATCAATGATCTAGAGAGCATTGCCCGTCACGTGAAGGCCCACGGCACGGCGCTGACCCTGGCGGACTGCGTCACCAGCCTTGGTGCCACCAATGTGCCCATGGATGCATGGGGACTGGATGTGGTGGCCTCAGGCTCACAGAAGGGCTACATGCTTCCACCGGGCCTGAGTTTTGTGGCCATGAGCGCACGGGCCTGGGAGGCCTACGAGCGCTCCGATCTGCCGAAGTTCTATTTGGATCTGGGCCCTTACCGGAAAACAGCGGCAAAGGACAGCAACCCCTTCACCCCGGCAGTGAACCTCTACTTCGGCCTGGAAGCTGCCCTGGAGATGATGCAGAAGGAAGGCCTGGAAGCGATTTTTGCCCGCCACGCCCGCCATCGCGCCGCCGCCCAGGCGGGCATGAAGGCCATGGGCCTGCCCCTGTTTGCCGCCGAGGGTTGCGGCAGCCCGGCCATCACCGCCGTGGCCCCCGAAGGCATTGACGCCGAACAGTTGCGTAAGGCGGTGAAAGAAAAATTCGACATTCTCCTGGCGGGGGGACAAGACCACCTGAAGGGTCAGGTGTTCCGCATCGGCCATCTCGGCTATGTCTGCGACCGGGATGTTTTGACCGCCGTCGCCGCAATTGAATCCACCCTTCAGTCCCTGGGACTGCACAAGGGCAGCATGGGCGCAGGGGTCGCTGCAGCATCAGCTGCGCTTGGCTAGAACACAGGTGGCGAGAGCGATCTCGCCCCTCTGCGGGTGTAATTCAGTGGTAGAATGTCAGCTTCCCAAGCTGAACGTCGCCGGTTCGAGTCCGGTCACCCGCTTGAACAAATTTCCAGCGATCGTCAAGAACGAGGCTTAATCAACTGAAGTACCTGGGGGCCAGCACAACCAGCACGACGTTCGTGTCGCAAGGCCTGCAAGATCAACGAACCCGATTCATTGATTCGACCATCCTCAGCACATTGACGGGCCTTGGTGAACAAGGCTTGGGCTGCGGATTCGTGATCCTGACGTTGTTGAGC
>JADHMX010000081.1 GCA_016779825.1 Synechococcus sp. BS301-5m-G53
GTTTCATCGAGTTCTACAACTTGGTGTTCATGCAGTACAACCGCGACGCGGAGGGCACCCTCACGCCGCTGGCCAACCGCAACATCGACACCGGCATGGGCCTCGAGCGGATGGCCCAGATCCTGCAGAAGGTTCCCAACAACTACGAAACCGACCTGATTTTTCCGCTGATCCAAGCGGCTGCTGATTTGGCGGGGGTCGACTACCACCAGCTCAACGACAAGGGCAAGACGTCGTTGAAGGTGATCGGCGACCACAGCCGTGCTGTGACGCAGCTGATCTGCGATGGCGTCACCGCCAGCAACCTGGGCCGCGGCTACATCCTGCGGCGCCTGCTGCGCCGGGTGGTGCGCCATGGCCGCCTGCTGGGCATCGACAAACCCTTTCTCGTCACCATGGGCGAGGCGGCGATTGCCCTGCTGAAGGGGGCCCACCCCAGTGTGATTGAGCGCCAGGAGGTGATCCTGGCCGAGCTCCAGCGGGAGGAAGCCCGCTTCCTCGAGACCCTCGAGCGCGGCGAGAAGTTGCTGGCGGAGGTGCTGGCCTCCAAGCCGAAGCAGATCAGCGGTGCCCAGGCCTTTGAGCTGTACGACACCTATGGCTTCCCGCTTGAGCTCACCCAGGAAATCGCCGAGGAGCAGGGGCTGGCCGTCGACCTCGACGGGTTCGAGACGGCGATGGAGGAGCAGCGTCAGCGGGCCAAAGCGGCCGCCGTGAGCATCGATCTCACGCTGCAGGATGCAATCGATCAGGTGGTGGCGGATCAGGCGGCCACCTGTTTCGAGGGCTATGAAGCTCTTGATCACGCCTCTTGCGTGCAGGCGTTGGTGGTGAATGGTGAACCGGCCAGCACCGCCAAGGCGGGCGATGCGGTTCAGGTGGTGCTTGACACCACGCCGTTCTATGGCGAAGGCGGCGGTCAGGTGGGCGATCGCGGGGTGCTGGCGGGCAGCGATCTGATTGTTCGGATTGAGTCGGTCAGCCGCAGCCGCAATGTCTTCGTCCATGCCGGCCGGGTGGAACGCGGCGAGCTCGCCTTGGGCGACACCGTGACGGCTCAGGTGGACCGTGCCTGCCGGCGTCGGGCCCAGGCGAATCACACGGCCACCCACCTGCTGCAGGCAGCGCTCAAGCAGGTGGTGGATCCGGGGATTGGTCAGGCCGGATCACTGGTGGATTTCGATCGCCTGCGCTTCGACTTCCACTGCCCCACGGCGGTGACGGCGGATCAGTTGCAGCAGGTTGAAACCCTGATCAACGGCTGGATCAACGAGGCCCATGCGCTGCAGGTGCAGGAGATGGCGATCGATCAGGCCAAGGCGGCTGGTGCCGTGGCGATGTTCGGTGAGAAGTACGCCGATGTGGTGCGGGTGGTCGACGTGCCTGGTGTGTCGATGGAGCTCTGCGGCGGCACTCACGTGGCCAACACCGCTGAGATCGGCCTGTTCAAGATCGTGGCGGAAAGTGGCGTCGCCGCCGGCATTCGCCGGATTGAAGCGGTCGCTGGCCCTGCCGTACTGGCTTATCTGAATGAGCGCGATGCGGTGGTGAAGCAGCTGGGGGATCGCTTCAAGGCGCAGCCTGCCGAAATCGTTGACCGTGTGGCAGCCCTCCAGGAGGAGCTCAAGGCCACCGGCAAGGCGCTGGCCGCGGCTCAGGCCGAGCTGGCGGTGGCCAAGGCCGGTGCTCTGGTCGCCAAGGCTGAGGCCGTGGGCGGCTTCCAACTGCTGGTGGAACGCCTCGACGGCGTGGATGGTGCCGGTTTGCAGGGGGCAGCCCAGAGCCTGGCGGATCAGCTGGGGGATGGTGCGGCCGTGGTGATCGGCGGTCTGCCGGATCCCGGCGACATGGGCAAGGTGATCCTGGTGGCGGCCTTCGGCAAGCAGGTGATCGCCGCCAAGCTCCAGGCTGGCAAGTTCATCGGTGGTATCGCCAAACAGTGCGGCGGCGGCGGCGGTGGTCGCCCCAACCTGGCCCAGGCCGGTGGTCGGGATGGGGCTGCCCTCCCTGCTGCTCTTGAGGCGGCTCGCTCCGAGCTGGCGGCAGCGTTGGCTCAGTCCTGAAGGTACGTGGTCTGTCGCAGGCTGCTTTCGAGGTGATCCAGCAGCCGGCGTGACTCATCGATACGGAGCTGACCGTTGTTGATGGCCGCTTCCGCCGCTACGCGCAAGCGCTCCAGCAAGGCTCTGGGGTCGTGCTCCATGGCTTCCAGCACATCGGCATTGGTGTCACCCCGTACGACGTGGTCAATGCGATAGCTACCGCCGGGGCTGAGGCGAATGTGCACGGCGTTGGTTGTGCCGAACAGGTTGTGCAGATTGCCCATCACTTCTTGGTAGGCCCCGCTGAGGAACAGGCCGATCAGATAGGGATTGTTGTCGTCGAGCTCGTGCAGCTCCAGCAGGGGCTTGGGTTGTCCATCTCCAATAAAGCGATCCAGGCGTCCATCCGAATCGCAGGTGAGGTCGGCGAGGTTGGCCAGCCGTGTCGGCCGTTGATCCAGTTGCTGGATGGGCACCACCGGAAACAGCTGATCGATGGCCCAGGTATCGGGTGCTGAGCGGAAGATCGACAAGTTGGCGTAATACGTTCCCGCTAAGGCTTGGCTGAGGGCTGCGAGTTCTTCCGGGATGGCCTGATCCTTGGGCAGCCGTCGGGCGATGGCATCAGCGCAGGCCCACGTCAGTTGTTCGGCTGTGGCGCGGTCGGGCAGCCCCATGTACCCGAGTCGGAAGGCGGCGAGTGCATCCTGTTTGAACTTCAAGGCATCGTTCCAGGCTTCCTGCAGGCGCACCAACTGCGCATCTGCCGTTGTGGATAACTCCTGAATGGTGGCGAGGGTGTCCCGCAGGTTGCGAACAGTGAGTGGTTCGTCTCCGCTGGCATGGGGGATCGATGCGGGGAGTGCGCTGCTGCCAAGGATGTCGAACACCAGCAAGGAGAAATGGCTGGCAATGGCACGGCCGCTTTCGCTCACCAGCGTGGGCACGGCAACACCATTGGGTTCGCAGCATTCCCGCACCGTGGCCACAACATCGTTGGCGTAGTTCTGCAGCGAGTAGTTCGTGGAGGCCGACGATGCGGTGCGGCTGCCGTCGTAGTCGATGCCGAGTCCACCGCCCACATCCAGAAATCCCATCGGGGCCCCCAGGCGGGTGAGCTCCACATAGATCTGCCCCGCCTCTTGGAGAGCGTCTTTGAGCACGGCAATGTCGTTGATCTGGCTGCCGATGTGGAAGTGCAGCAGGCGCAGATCTTGGAGCAGATTGTTGTCCCGCAGCCGTTCCACCGTTGCCAGCAACTCGGGAATCGAGAGGCCGAATTTGGCCTTGTCGCCAACGGAACTGCCCCAACGCCCTGTGCTGCGGCTGGAGAGTTTGGCCCGCACGCCGATGTAGGGCGCTGCCCCCAGGCTCTTGCTGGCTTCAATAATCCGGTCGACTTCGTCCGGCTGTTCAATCACCACCACCGGTTGCCGTCCCAGGCGTCGCGCCAGGATGGCGGTCTCGATGTAGAGCCGATCCTTGTAGCCGTTGCAGATCAGCAGGGCTTCGGGATCGTCCAGCAGCGAGAGAGCGATCAGCAGTTCCGCTTTGCTGCCCGCTTCCAGTCCGAAGTTCCAGCGCTTGCCGCAGCTCACCAACTCCTCCACCACGTGGCGTTGTTGGTTGCACTTCACCGGAAAGACGCCTTGATACCGGCCGGGGTAGCTGTATTGCGCGATAGCGCGTTCAAAGGCGGCGTGGAGACGCTCCAGGCGGTCTTCGAGGATGTCGTCGAAGCGAATCAGCAGCGGCAGAGCCAGGTTGCGGCTTTTCAGCTCCGACACCAGATCCACCAGATCCAGGCTGCCGCCGCGATCCCCTTGGGGTTGAACGCTGATGTGTCCGCGTCCGTTAATTGAAAAGTACGGATCGCCCCAGCGGTCGAGGCCGTACAGCGCAGCACTGTCTTGAATCGACCAGTGTTCGCTGTCTGACACCTGTGTCTGGATGAAGTTGATGGCTGGAATCTAGGGACATTCCCTGCGCTGCCCAAGGCCCGTGCTTGCCAAGCGGGGTGGCCAGCACTGACGATGGCGGCGCTTTTTATTCACACCAAATCCATGGCCGAACGCACGTTCATCGCCATCAAGCCCGACGGCGTCCAGCGCGGCCTGGTGGGCGAGATCCTCGGCCGCTTTGAGCGCAAGGGATTCAAGCTGGTGGGTCTGAAGCAGATCACTCCCAGCCGCGCCCTGGCTGAGCAGCACTACGGCGTCCACAAGGAGCGTCCTTTCTTTGCTGGTCTGGTCGACTTCATCACCTCCGGCCCTGTGGTGGCCATGGTTTGGGAAGGTGATGGCGTCATCGCCAGCGCTCGCAAATTGATCGGTGCCACCAAGCCCCTCGAAGCCGAGCCCGGCACCATTCGTGGCGATCTGGCCGTCAACATCGGCCGCAATGTCATCCACGGTTCCGATGCTGCGGAAACCGCTGCCTTCGAGATCGGCCTCTGGTTTGAAGCCTCCGAGTTGAACGACTGGTCTCCTTCTGATCAGGAGTGGCGCGTCGAAGGCTGATTCCTCAGTTTTCGATCAGTTTTCGAATCGATCCCAACGGAAAGCCTCCAACAACGCCTCTTCGGCTGCGTCGGGGGCCTTTTTCATGACGCCGCCGGCCGTGAGCTCAGCCGTGATGGCAGCGAGGAGAACGCCATTGCGGTGGTGCCCGCAGGCCAGCCACAGGCCTGGCAGCGGGCCAGGGCCGAGCAGAGGGCCTTCGTCGGGTGTGCAGGGGCGGAACCCCCACCAACGCTCCATCGGGGGCCAGTTGGCCGCCATGGGCAGCAGGCTGGCGATGCCCGTTTGCAGTTGTTTTTGGCCATCGGGCGTGAGGCCTTCAGCAAATCCGGCGCCCCGTTCGCTGGTGGCTCCCACCACGATCAATCCGTCTTCGCGTGGAACCAGATAGGTGCCGGGTCCGAAGATCACTCGCTTGAGCGCCTCTCGCGGCCCTTGTAGGGAGAGCATCTGGCCTTTCACCGGGAACACGGGCAGTTGCGGCACCAGCTGTTGGCTCCAGGCGCCGCTGCAGAGCACCGCCTGCCGGCAGCTCAGTTGCTGCTGTTCCCCTTCGGCGCTGCGCAGATGGATGCCGCTGAGCTGTCCAGCGGCATCTCTTTCCAGATCAAGCACCTCAGCCCCTTCCATGAAATGCACGCCCAGGGACACGCAGGCGCGCTCCAGGGCCCGCATTAATTGCCTGCGGTTGTCGATCTGGCCGTCCTGCTCGAACAGCAGCCCGGTGCTCCACTTCGGCCCCAAGCCTGGGATTTCCCGCTCCAGGCCCGTGCGGTCCAAGGTTTGCCCGAGGCTGGCGGTGGGGTAGGTGTCCCGCTCAGTCGCCGTTTGGAACGGCACCACGATGCCGCTGGTGCGCAGGCCGCAGCCCAGGCCACTGTCACCTTCGATCTGTGCCACCCACCGGGGGATCCGCTCGAGGCTGGCTTGGCCCAGTTCCAATAGCTCGCCGCTCAATCCTTCGGCATGGGGCGCCAGCATGCCGGCAGCCACAAAGCCGGCAGCTTCACTGCGGCGGCGGCTGATCACGGTCACGCTCTGCCCGCGACGGGCCAGCTGATGAGCAACGGCTAAGCCCATCAGTCCCCCACCCAAAACGCAGACGGCTGAGGCAGAGGCGGCAGTCATGCGCGAGAAAGGCCCTTACTTGTCATGCTGTCAGGAGAGGGCTTCATCCTGATTCCATAGGATCCCGGAATCTGCTTCACATCAAGGGCGCATGGCCGACGCAGCAACCCAACCGGCCTGGGAGGCCGTGATCGGTCTCGAGACCCACGTGCAGCTGGGAACGGACAGCAAAATTTTCACGGCGGCGTCGACCACCTTTGGCGATGACCCCAACACCCACATCGACCCGGTGGTGTGCGGTCTGCCCGGCACGTTGCCGGTGCTGAATCAGAAGGTTCTCGAGTACGCGGTGAAGGCTGCGATGGCCCTCAACCTCAACATTGCCGAACACAGCAAGTTCGACCGGAAGCAGTACTTCTATCCCGACCTGCCGAAGAACTATCAGATCTCCCAGTACGACCAGCCGATCGCCGAGGAGGGCTGGATCGAGGTGGAGGTCGCTGAAAAAGGAAAGGACACTTATCTCAAAAAGATCGGCATCGAGCGTCTGCATATGGAGGAAGACGCCGGCAAGTTGGTGCATGCCGGCAGCGACCGCCTGGCGGGATCAACCCATTCCCTGGTGGATTACAACCGCGCCGGTGTGGCCCTGGCCGAGATCGTCAGCAAGCCGGATCTGCGCACCGGTCGTGAAGCTGCCGAATACGCCTCGGAGATCCGCCGGATCATGCGTTATCTGGGCGTGAGCGACGGCAACATGCAGGAGGGATCCCTGCGCTGTGACGTCAACATCTCCGTGCGGCGCGGGCCGGACGCCCCCTTCGGCACGAAGGTGGAGATCAAGAACATGAATTCGTTCTCGGCCATCCAAAAGGCCTGTGAGTACGAGATCAAGCGTCAGATCAAGGCCTACGAAACCGGTGAGCCGATCGTTCAGGAGACCCGCCTCTGGGACGAGGGCAAGCAGCTCACCAAGAGCATGCGCAGCAAGGAAGGGGCCAGCGATTACCGCTACTTCCCGGATCCCGACCTGGGCCCGATTGAGGTGAGTGCGGATCAGCGGGAGTCCTGGCGCGCTGAGCTGCCCGAGCTGCCGGCAGTCAAACGCCATCGCTACGCCGATGATCTGGGCCTCTCCCAGTACGACGCGCGGGTGCTCACCGATGAGCGTCCGATGGCCGACTATTTCGAGGCCGTGGTGGGTGCCGGCGCTGACGCCAAGCTTGCGGCGAACTGGATCACCGGAGACATTGCTGCCCACGTGAACAGCAACCGGCTCAGCTATGCCGAATTGCCGTTTAGGCCGGAGCAGTTGGCCGAGATGGTGCAACTGATCGATGACGGCAAGATCAGCGGCAAAATCGCCAAGGAGATTCTTCCCGATCTGCTCGAGAAAGGCGGCTCACCCAAGGCGATCGTCGACGAGCGCGGACTCGGAATGATCAGCGATCCGGCCGCGATTGAGGCAATCGTCGATGAACTGTTGGGGGCCCATCCGGACGAGGTGGAGGCCTTCCGCGGCGGCAAAACCAAGCTGCAGGGCTTCTTCGTCGGACAGTTGATGAAGAAGACCGGTGGTAAGGCTGATCCCAAGCTCGCCAACCAAATTCTGAGCAAGAAGCTCAAGGGTTGATGAGCCGAGCTGCAGCCATTCCCGACGCCTGGAAGGAGTGGCTGCTGCAGAACCGTGATCGCGGCTGCGATTCTGAGGGGCTGATGCAACGGGCCCTGGATCAGGGGTTTTCGCGAGAGGCGATTGTGGCCGTTCTCCAGTCGTCCACGCCGGATTGGCTCGCTTGGTTTGAGTCACCCCTCACCCGAAATGAGCACCGGCCCCGCGCCTGGCGGCTCGATACCTCACTCGCCCAGG
>JADHMX010000010.1 GCA_016779825.1 Synechococcus sp. BS301-5m-G53
TCGACGTAATACAGCCGTTTGGGCACATTCACTTCGATGCCCCCCACCAGGTTGGCCAGGGTTTCGATCGCATCCAGACGCACCAGGATGTGATGGCGGATCGGGCGGTTCATCAGGCGCGACAACTCCCGCTCCACCGCCTCGACACCGCCATAGGCCATCAGCGCATTGAGCTTCATGCCGCCGAAGCCCTCGGCATCGATGTAGCTGTCGCGTGGGATCTGGGTGATCGTCGTGGTGGCGCCATTCACCCGAACCGTGAAGATCACATCGGTGTTGCTGCCGGAGCGGTCCCGGCCCAGCACCACCACCTCCCTGGCGCCGAAGCCGGTCCAACCAGCAAACGGGTTGGCCAGCGGCGCGGGCTGAGGCATCACCAGCGGTTGGTCTGCCGTCCTTGACGGTTTCGTGTTGATCAACCGACTCAGCGGCACCGACAGCATCAGGCCGCCACTGAGACCCACCACCACGGCTCCAACCACGGGCCAGGTGATGGCCTGAGACGACGGCTTGGCAGGGGGCTCTTGTGCCATGGGCTACACGCTACGTCGCATCTTGGCGTGCTGGTCCCGTCTCCGGTAGAGGGTCGGACGTCCGCTACTTAAACCAGCGGATCGCTGATCACCATCGAGGCGCAGGGGAGCTGGCGGATCAATTGGCTGGTGCGATCACTGCCGGGAATCGGCAGACCGGCCACCCGCCTGCGCTGGGTGCGCAGGATCACAAGATCGTGTTCGCGACTGAGCCGGTGAATGGCCCCATCGATGCCCGGCCCTCGCACGATCACGATGTGAAAGCGCTCCTCAGGAATCCCCGGCGGACGCCAGCGGATCAGCTGCTCCTCCATCCAATGACGGTCCTGCCCGCTGAAGCGGGGATCGTGCACATGCAGCAGGGTGATGCGGATGCGCTGATCCTCCGGAGCTGAGTTGATCACCCGCAGCGCCAGTTCGAACTGCTCGCGGGCGCTGGCGGAGAGGTCTTTGATCGGAACAAGGATCCGGCCCAAGCCGCTGTCGGCCTCTCGACCCAGGTTCACCACCACCACCGGGCAGTGGGCCGTACGGCAGACCCCATCAACGATGTCGCCCATCAGCCAGGCCCTGAGCTGATCTGTGGGGGCGGCACCGATCAGCAACAGATCCGCGGCCTGTTCCAGCGCCGTGCGGCTCATTCCACCCGCGATGTCTTCATCCAGCCGCAGCAGGCTGCGGGTGGGCACAGCCAACTGAGCGCCGATGGTCTCCGCTGTGCTGAGGCGTCCGCGTGCCGCAGCAACAGCCCGGTTCAACCCACCGCGCATCTCCTCAAGGCTTGGATTCACCATCGCCAGGGGAAGCAGCAGCCCTTCGCCCCCAGACGACCCCCGCACCAAACGGGACGCCATGCTCAACAACCCTTTCTCGGTGCTGGGGTTGGCCACCGGCACCACGATGCGCAGGGGGCGCTGCACCACTTCATTGACGCCATCCAGCACCGCCGCCTCTTCACCGAAGCTGACCGGCAGCGCATCAGGCCTGGGCTCCTTGAGCCGGGTCACCGACTGCTCGGTGAGGATCGGCCCCAGGGTGGCCGTCACCACCATCACCGCCAGCACGCTGTTGAGCACGGTCTGATTGAGCAGTCCCGCCTGAAAACCGATGAAGGCGGTGGCCAGCGTCGCCGCCACCTTGGGCATCGTCAGCGACCACATCATCAGGATCTGGGCGCGGCGATAACCGAACAGCCGTCCGCTCAGCCACGAGGCCAGACCCTTGCCGCCAATGGCGCCCACCAGCATCAGCGCGGTGAACTGAAAGTTGCCCAGGCTCTGGCCCAGGCTGCCCAGATCCAGCAGCAGTCCCAGATCGATGAAGAAGATCGGGATGAACAGCACCCCGCCCACAAAAATCACCAGCTCCTTCACCCGGCCTTCCGGCAGCACGGAATTCACCGCCAGACCGGCCAGGAAGGCGCCGACAATCTTCTCGACACCAGCCAGCTCGGCCCCCAGGGACGCCAGGAACAGGGCCACCAAAACAGCGAGCACCATCCTGTTCTCATCGCTGATGCCCCGCAGCACCAGGCGCCGGCCCAACCAGCGAATGCCCAGCACCACAAGGAGAGCGAAGCCACCGATTTTGAGCAGCAGCAGGGTGAGGCCCATGCCACTGAGGTTCCCCTGACCCAGGCCCAGACCCACGGCCAGCAGCAGCAGAGCCACGATGTCGGTGAAGATCGTGCTGCCCACGCTCACCACCACCGACTCATCCTTCTGGGCGCCGTAGCTGCGCACGATCGGATAGCCCAGGGGGGTGTGGGTGGCCATCAGGGCGCCGAGCAACAGGCACGACACCGAGGCGAAGCCCGCCATCAGGCCGATCGACACGCCCGTGCCTACACCAATCAACAGGATCAGCAGGCCATAGATGAAGGAGCGGCGCTTGACCCGGTTGAACTCCTCCAGGTCAATCTCCAAACCCATCGTGAACAGCAGGTACACCGCCCCGAGATCCGAGAGCAGCCGAACTGTTTCGCTGCCGCTATCGACCCAGTCCAAGGCGTGGGGGCCCACCAACACCCCGGCCGCCAGCAGCCCCACCAGATCGGGCAGACCCAGCCGCCTGATCAACGGCGGTACCGCCGCACTGATCGCCACCAACAGCGAGAACACCCCGAGCGGGTGATGCATGACATGGCTGATCGAGGCCTGCATGGCCATGGCTGCACCGCCGGCTTGCGGCCCCAGCATGGTCGCCGGATCTGCCGCCAACAACAGCTGCTTCAGGAAGCGATAACCCCTTCGCCGGCCTGCACCTGCCAGAGATTGGTGTAAATCCCGCCCTGGGCCACCAGGCTGTCGTGGCTGCCCTGCTCCACAATCTGGCCCTGGTCCATCACCACGATCCAGTCGGCATGGCGGACGGTGCTGAGCCGGTGGGCGATCACGACGGTGGTGCGGTGCTGGGTGATCTGCGCCAAGGACCGCTGAATGGCGGCTTCGGTGTCGTTGTCCACCGCAGCGGTGGCTTCATCGAGCACCAGCACAGGCGCGTCCTTGAGGATGGCGCGGGCCAAGGCGATGCGCTGGCGCTGGCCGCCGGAAAGGCGCTGGCCCCGCTCCCCCACCAGGGTGTCGTAACCCTGGGGCAAGGCATCGATGAATCCGGCAGCTTCCGCCAGCCGAGCGGCCTGCTCAATCGCCACCGGATCAGGATCCGCCACCCCGTAGGCGATGTTCTCGGCCACGGTGCCGTGGAAGAGGTAAACGTCCTGACTCACCAGGGCGATGCAGCGGCGCAGGTCCTGAAGTTGCAAGGTGTCGATCGGCATCCCATCCAGGCAGATGCGTCCGCCATCGCGTTCGTACAGCCGCAGCAGCAGTTTCACCACCGTGCTCTTGCCGGACCCCGTGGCTCCGACGATGCCGAGGGTCGATCCCGCTGGCACGGTCAGATCGAAGCCCTGCAGCAGTGCTGAACGGCCGGCATAGGCGAAATCCACCGCTTCAAAGCGAATCTCACCTCGCAGCCGCTGCGGATCCACAGACGCCGTTCCTCCCTGGATCAGCACCGGCGTGTCGATCAGATCGAGCACCCGCTGCGTGGAGGCCATCGAGCGCTGGTATTCGTCCAGGGTTCGGCCAATGGCGGTCAGCGGCCAGAGCAGCCGCTGGGTGATGAACACCAGAACGCTGTAGGTGGCCACCGGCAATTCGCCGGCCAGAGCCTTGAAGCCACCGATCAACAGGATCGCCAGAAAGGCGAACAGGATCGCAAAGCGAATCAAAGGGATGAAGGCGGCCGAGAGACGGATCGCCCGGGCATTGCTCCGGCGGTAGGCCAGGCTTTCCGCCCGCAGGCGCTCCAGTTCGAGGGCTTCGGCGGTAAAGCTCTTGATCGTGAGCATCCCCCCCAGGTTGTTGGCAAGCCGGGAGGCGAGATCACCAGCCCGAGCCCGCACCTCCCGGTAAAGCGGCGCCAGCTGACGCTGGAAGTGCAGCGATCCCCAGAGAATCACCGGGATCGGCAGGTAGGCGAACAGGGCCACCTCCGGCGCCACCATCGCCATGCCGATGCCCACCACCAACACGGTGGTGATCAACTGCAGGATCTGATTGGCACCCCGATCCAGAAACCGTTCGAGCTGATTGATGTCGTCATTGAGCACCGCCATCAGACGACCGGTGCTGTCCTGCTCGAAAAAGGCCAGCTCCAGCTTCTGCAGGTGGTCGTAGGCCTCGAGCCGCAGGCTGTGTTGCGTGGTTTGGGCCAGGTTGCGCCAGAGCACGTCGTAGAGGTATTCGAACAGCGACTCCGCCGCCCAAATCACAAAGGTGAGCAGGGCCAGCCCCCAAAGTTGCTGCCCGGCGGTCCTCAGACCGAAACCGGCCAGCACGGATTGCTCCTTGAGCAACACCACATCCACGGCCAAGCCGATCAAGACCGGCGGCGCCAGATCGAACAGCTTGTTGAGCAGAGAGCAGCTGACCGCTGCAACCACCAGTCGGCGCTGAGGCGCCAGATGGCGCACCAACCGCATCAAGGGGGAGCGAATTGCTGAAGCTTTGCTGAGGGTTCGTTCCGACACGGTTTTCACCCCTAAAGACGCACTACAACGGAACCACAACTGAAGGAGGTGCCATGAGCCGATCAAGGTCGTTCAACCGCTTTCACCGCCACCTGGCGCGGCAGAAACGCCGCGGAATGCGGGCTGTCTTGCCCCAATTCCAGGACGCCCGTGTGCATCAGGAAAGCCCAGCCGACTGCAGCGATGGCGTGCTGCGTCGGCTGAGCTTGCGTGAAATGGAATTGGACCTGATGGAGGCCGAGGTCTGAGCCTCAGTCGCGGTAACCGCCGCCACCACCACCGCCACGGGGGCCGCCGGAGCGCTCCCGAGGGGTGGCTTTGCTGACGCGGATCATGCGGCCCATCCATTCCACATCCTGGAGATCGTCGATGGCTTTCTGCTCATCGGCATCGTTGACCATCTCGACAAAGGCGAAACCGCGTTTGCGGCCCGTCTCGCGATCCAGGGGGAGGCTGCAGGTCTTGACTTCGCCGTACTCATTGAAGAGATCAACGAGATGCTCTTGCTCCGCCTGGAAGGAAAGATTGCCGATGTAGATGGTCATGGACCGTGGAACCGTTGGAATTGTTCGATCGCTTGAGCCGGTTCCGAAAGCTCGGAGAGGGCCAATGCTCATGCATGAACCCGATGACGTTACAGGGCTGTCGTACGAATCAAGACGAAAAGCAGAAGCAATTACGAAGAGTTGGCCGCGATTCAAGGATCAGCTCCATTGTCAGAAGACCCTGACGCAGGAGAGAGATGACATTCGACAGCCTTTGCTTCCAAGCCCTCTGCTGGACCGCAGATGGAGAACTGGACACTGATGACAGGCTTGTGCTGCTCAACAACATGATTCGGCAGTCCACGCCGAGCGAGCAGATCGAGCTGATTCAAGTTGTGGAGCAGTTGGCCTTACTACAGCCTGAAGCCACGGTTCAGGTCAGCAATCTCTGACCCAAATCGAGCCCCGGGGATCAGAAGCCGTAGGCCTCAGCCGCCTTGGCTTTGCAGGTGTCCTGGGCTGCCTTGATCCCAGCCCCGTTCTGCACCTCCGCCAAAAAACAGCGGCAGGTGTGATCCACCATTCCTTCAGGCGGAACGGTGCCAGAGCTCTGCAGCTCGGCCTTGACAGCCGTTTTGCAGAACTGAGTGATCAGGCTGTTGTCCGAGGCCGCGACGGCAAGAGGCGTCGAGGCCAGAGCAACAGCCAGCAGCACACGCATCAAGACGCCTGGCTGATTTGCAGTTCGCGGTTCATCACGCGCAGGCTTTTGAGGCTGGAGAACACATCCTCCGGCATGCCCTTGGGAAGATCCACCAGGCTGTGATTGTCAAAAATCTGGATGCGGCCGATCATCCGGCCCTGCAGACCGGTCTCGCCGGCGATGGCACCCACCAGGTTGCCCGGCTTGACCCGATCGCGATGACCCACCTCAACGCGGTAGCGCTGCATGTTCTCCTCAGGAGCCCGTGCCGGACGCTCGCGCCGCTCACGGCGGTCTCCTGACTGGCGGTCACTGTCACGGTCACGGTCGCGGTCGTTGCGACGGGTGTTCTGAATCCAGTCATCGTCACCCTTGCGCAGCAGCGCATCGGGTCCGATGGCCAGGTTGAGGGCCGCCATGGCCAGCTGCTCGGGACTGAGCTCAAGCTCAGTCGCCACCCGCTGCATCAGTTCCTGAAGCAGAGCCTGTTCATCGGCCTCCGGGCGTTGCGCCTGGGCTGCCTCGCTTAAGCGCTTGCGCAGACGGTCCAGACGTCCCTGGTTGATGGCCGTGTTGCCGGGAACCTCCATCGCTTCGATCGGCTGACCGGTGGCCCGCTCGAGGTTGCGAATGAAGCGTCGTTCGCGTGGGGTCACGAACAGAACGGCTTCACCGGTTCGACCAGCCCGGCCCGTTCGGCCGATGCGGTGCACATAGGCCTCGCTGTCGAACGGCATGTCGTAGTTGATCACCAGACCGATGCGCTCCACATCGAGACCCCGGGCCGCCACATCCGTCGCCACCAGGATGTCGACCGATCCACTGCGCAGCCGCTCCACCGTGCGTTCCCGCTGGTTCTGGGGAACGTCGCCATTGAGCACAGCCACTTGATGACCTCCGGCCTCGAGGGTTTCGGCCACCGTCAGGGTGATCGCCTTGGTCCGGGCAAAAATGATCACACCCTCACCACCACAGGCATCGAGAACCCGTTGCAGGGCTTCGAGCTTGTGCGGCATCGGCACCGTGATCGAGCGCTGACGGATCCGCTTGCCCTCCTGATCCTTGGTGCGGATCGTCACCTCAGCCGGATCCTTGAGATAACGCTTGGAAAGGCGTCGAATCTCCGGAGGCATCGTGGCGGAGAACAGCACAACCTGACGCTGTTCAGGCAACTGATCGAGGATCCACTCCACATCGTCGATGAAACCCATGCGGAGCATTTCGTCCGCTTCATCGAGCACCAGGCTGCGCAGGCCGCTGGTGTCGAGCGTGCCTTGGCGCATGTGGTCCATCACCCGGCCGGGGGTGCCCACCACCACATCAACGCCACGCTTGAGGGCACTGATCTGGGAGCGGAAATCCGTTCCGCCGTACACCGCCAACACCTTCAGGTGAGGATGGCCGGCGGAATAGGCCTTAAAGGAATCGGCCACCTGCATCGCCAGTTCCCGTGTGGGAGCAAGCACCAGGGCCTGGGGTGTTTTCTGACCGCTCTCGAGACGCTCGAGCAAGGGCAACGCAAACGCTGCTGTTTTGCCCGTACCGGTCTGGGCCTGGCCCACCAGATCGCGGCCGAGCATCAGCTCTGGGAAGGCAGCCTTCTGAATGGGAGAAGGTTCGCTGTATCCCTTGTCGGCCAAGGTGCGCAGCAGGGCATCGCTGAAGCCAAAACCGGCAAAACCGGATTCCGGCTCAGCCGAGGTGATGGTGGTGGTGAACACCTCAGCATTGGGGGTGGATTCCGGCAGCGCCGATGCAGAAAGATCCACTGCGCAGGCGGAATCGTCGCGCTGCTGTTGCTGCTCAGTCATGGAAGGTGGCTTCGCCTGATTGATCTCTGAAATCAGGCTCACAACCTCCCTGCAACGAAAAGAGTTGCGCTCTGGTTGTGTTGCCTACGCTTCAAAGGTTGGCCTTCAAGCTATCACCCGGCCGTAATCATCCTGGAGACGTTCGATGTCGTCTTCCCGCAGATCCTCCCCATGCTGAACCTCGAGAATCAGCAGATCAGAGTCGTCTGCACGGGCACGATGCACAGCGCCGCAGGGGATGGAGAGCATCACGCCCGCGCTCGCGGCGTGCCAACACTCACCACAGAGCAGAGCTCCTGAACCCGACACCACCGTCCAACTTTCACTGCGGTGACGATGCCGCTGCAGGGACAACTGCTGCCCGGTGCGGACCAGCAGACGTTTGACCAAATAGTTCTCCCCCTGGATCAACGTTTCGTACCAGCCCCAGGGACGCTCAACACGCATCAGCCCACCCGCGTCAGATCACCGTCACCAGGTCAAGGCTGGCACGGGCACGGGTGATCGCTGTGTAGAGCAGACGGCGCTGATGCTCAGCCGATGGTCCATCCTCCAGGGGATCAGGCCAGAGCACGATCACCCGCTCCGCCTCACTGCCCTGAGCCCGATGGATGGTGAGGGCGACCGCGGGCTCCAACCGCCGCAAACGGGCTGGATGCAAACGGCGCACCTCGAGCTGGCCTTCAGGGTCCACCACCTGGAACAACAGACGTCGTTCGGCGCCAGCACCGATCACCACCCCGAGGTCACCATTGGCCAAGCCCAGTTCGGGTTGATTGCTGCCGCAGATCACCGGCAAACCGATAGGCCAACGTTCCACCTTGGCCGCTGCATTGGCACCCAGCAGCGTGCGATGCACATCATCCAAACTCCATGGCCCCCGACGGCGTGGGCAGAGCAACAGGTCTTGCTCAAGGAGAGCGAACAAGGGCCGGGACTCCGCCATCAGCTCTTGGTCGGCACAGCGGTCGAGATCAACAGCCAGCTCCTGCAGTTGCTGGAGGCGCTGCATCCAGCGCTCCCGCACCAACGCAGGAAAACGACGCAGGGGACTGGGGTGCACCTGGAGATTGGCCTGTTCAGGCAAAGCGGCTAGATCCGCTGCAAAGGCCTGCAGATCCCCCTTGCGCAGCTTTTGGGCCACTTTTGCCAAGGCACCGCGATTGCGATAAGTGCGCTCGAGATGCACGGCGCCGGCACCGAAACGGGCGCGCACGTCGGGCTGCTGCAGTCGATGCCAGACCGCTCCACTGCCCACCGGCGGAAGCTGGGCTGGATCCCCCACCAACAGCAACCGACAACCGCTGGGCAACGCCTCCAGTAAGGCCTGGGTCAAAGCCAGATCCAGCATCGACATTTCATCGATCACCAGAAGATCCAGCTCCAAAGGACGCTGGCGGTGCCTGCCAAAGCCTCGGCTGCCGGCCTCCAACCAGCGGTGAAGGGTGCTGCAGGGCAATGGGGCCCGCTGGGCCAGCACCGCCTCGCCCAGGCGCCGGGCCGCCTTGCCCGTGGGGGCCGCCAAACCGATTCGCAGGCCGGGGTGACGGGCTTCCGCCCGGGCCAGAACCTCCACCACCGTGCTGGTCTTGCCCGTGCCCGGGCCACCGCTGAGCAGCACAACCGACGCCTGATCCAGGGCGCGCACCGCGACGCACTGTTCGGCATTGAGACGATTCGACAGCTCGGGGGCGGCAGCATGGCCGGGTTTTGGAACGGGAGCGTGGGCTCGCTCCACCAGCGCATCCACCACCTGCTCCATGGCCTGCAACCAGCGGCGCCAGCCGATCCGGTCTCCCTGACGCAGCAGGGGGGACGCGTCCCCCTCCAGCCAACCACTGGCTTGGGCAACGGCCAGCCGTTCCGGCGTCAGCGCCACCGTCAATTCCCCCTGCTCCAAGGCCAGCACCAGATCGCGACTGAGCGCCTCCAACTCCGGAGCATCGGTTTGGGGCGGAATCCGCCGCCGCAGCGCGGCATGCAAACCGGCAGTGAAGCTGGAGGGCCAAGCGCTGGTTGCCTGGGGCAGCAAGTCCGTCATGCCGCCACCTCCCCCAGGGCACGATCCAGGGCGGCGATGCGGTTGAGCGGCACGGGTTCGACGATGCGCCCAGGGCCGACATCGCCCTCGGAGGACGCCCCCACCGATCCGGGCATCCCCCTCAGGAAGCAGTAGACGTAGCCCCCCAGATGCTGATCCGGGTCGTAATCCGGCAACCGCCAACGCAGATGGCGATGCAGGGCCACGAGGTAGAGGTGGGCCTGCAGGGGGTAGTGATGGTGCAGCATCTGCTCCTCCATCGCCTCCTGGGAGTAGTGATGCGGACCGCACAATCCCGGCTCAGTCCCAGTGCGCCGCTCACCGATCCAGTTGCTCTTCCAATCAAGAACCCACCAGCGCTTGTTTTGGGGGTCCTGAAACACCAGATCGATCGAGCCGGTGAGAAACCCGCGGCTGTTGATCGATAACGACGCCAGAGCAGGGCTGTAGGAGCGGCCAAAACGGGCTTGGGCATCACAGCCGAAGGCGGCGACCAGATCAGCGGTGCGCACGTGCTGCACCGGCAGATCAAAACTGAGTTCAGGCAGGCGCTGGTCTGGCCCCAGCTGATCCAGCGACAACGTCCCCAGCGGTCCCCCCAAGGGCGTCTGCAGCACCTGCTCCAGACCCATCAGCACATCGTTCTGCAGGTCGAGATCGAGGCCCGCTCGCCGTAACTCAGCGGCGACCAGGTCGAGCCGCTGGCTGGGCTCCGTGGCCTCCGCAGCGGAAAAGGGGATTTGTTCGAGGATCCTGTGCAGACAGTCCCCCGCTCCGGCCCCACGGGGGAAGGCCGCCAGCGGCCCCGTCTCGGACCACACCGGTCTGGGACCCGCCAAGAGCGATTCCTCAGCCCCGGGATCGCGATCGCGACCCCGTTCATGCAGCTGAACGTCGTCGGATGAGGCAATCCAGGCCGAGTAACTGGCCCGTCCCCAACTGCGGTCGATGCGCTTGGGGATCGCACCGAGGGCCAGCGGCTCCGCCGCCAGCGGAGGCCGCCAACGCTTGCCGATGGGCAGACTCTCGGCCAGGACATCGATGCTGATCGGCACCTTTCGCTCCTCCAGGGCCTCGCTCAGCCGCTCATCGGTGAGGCTCTCGATTGCGTCTCCAGCGGCCTCAGCACCGAACAGCCAGGCCGGCAAGGGCGAATCCTCCTGGCCGTTGGCCCTGGCCCAGATCAGGATCAGCTGGGATTGGGCTCGGGTCACGGCGACATAAGCCAGCCGCTCGGCCTCGGCCGCAGCCTCCTGCTGCGCCTGTTGCACCGCCTGCCAGCCCTCCCCCCAGTGGACATCCACCCGCACCAGGCACTCCCCAGAGCGGGGGTCACGCCAGAGCGGACCGGACACGGCTGGGGGCGACTGCCAAAGGTATGGGCAGATCACCACCGGATATTCGAGCCCCTTACTGCGGTGAACAGTCACCACAGCAATGGCGCTATCCGCCTGATCACTGTGGGGCTGGCGGGCATCCGGCACCGGCTGGATGGGATGCAACCGCTCCCGCCGCAACCAATCCGCCGCAGTGGCCACATCCAGCCCCTGGCGGTGCATCGCCTCCTGCACCAGCCGCGCCGCCTGCTGCAGATCCCCCAGCATTCGGCCCCGCTCCGACAGACCCGCCATCTGTTCACCCTTCAGCAGATCGGCCAGCGCCCCGAGCAGGCCCAGGCGCGGCATCGCCTCAGCCAAACCCCGCAACTGCAGCGCCAGCTGATCCAGCAGGCCCGGCTCCAGGGCATCGGGAGCGACGTTCATCAGTCCCGAGCAGGCCAGCAGGCGCAGGCGACCGTCATCACCCGGCTCCGCCAGGGCATCCAGGAACCACTGCAGCAGCAACGCGGCTTCACTGTCGAGCACATCCCCCTGGGTCACCAGGCGGGTGGGGAGACCGCAGGCACCCAAGGCGCGGCGCAGGTCTTCCGCCTGTTGATGGCGACTCACCAGCACACAGAGATCTGCTGGGCTGAGGTCCTCCCGTTGTTGCAGTTGCTCCAGCACCATCGCGGCGAGCCGCTGGGGCAGCTCTTCCTCCAGAGAAGTGCGGCTGGAGGGCGCCTCGGTGGAGAGCAACAGCAGTTGCAACGCCGGGGCGTCCTGCGGTGGGGTGGCGGAGCTGCGGGGCTGCACCGCGGGCACTGGAAGTTCAGAGCGGGGGAGACCCGGAGCCATCAAGCCGTTCAACCCCTCCATCAGCGGTGCCGTTGTGCGGAAGTTGTCGAGCAGGTGATCGATCCGCTCCACCTGATCACGCGCTGCCATGTAAGTGGCCAGATCACCGCCCCGGAAGCGGTAGATCGCCTGCTTGGGATCCCCGACCATCAGCAGCAGATGGCGTTCACCACCACCAAAGGCGCGCTGCAACAGACGCCACTGCACAGGGTCTGTGTCCTGAAACTCATCCACCATCACAGCCCGGTAGCGCTGTTGCAGGGGCGCAAGCCAGGCGACGTCACCATCACCAGGGTCCATGGCGGCCAACAGACCGCCAAAGGTGATCACACCGCGACGGCGGCGACGGCGGTCCAGCTCCTGCAAGCCCCGTTCCAGCAGGTACTGCCAGGTGTTCTCGATCGGGGCATCCCAAAGCGCTGCAACAGCGGCCTGCAAAGCCGGCGTCACCAGGCTGGGGTCGGTTTCACCGCACTTGCGCGCGACCTTGCACCAACTGCCGGGATGGAAGTACTCCTTCAGCGGCTTCTCACGGGCTGCAATCTCCAGCAGCGATGGCACTGAGGCCTGCCCATTCAGCCACTGGTTGATCTGCGCGCAACGATCGCTCTTGGGCTTGGCGGAGTAGGGGGTGGTGGGCCCATAGCCCTGGGCTTTCCACTGCTCTGCCGCCTGACGGAACCCGGCATCCAGGGCGGCATGGTCCCGATGCCAGAGCGGGACGAAGTCGTTCCAAAGCTGGGACAGCCAGTGGTCCAGCTGTGGGGCGAGAGCCTGATCCAGATCGATGGCCGTTTCAATGGCCCTGAAGCGAGGCTGTTGTTCGCCATCAAGTTGTGCCAACCCCCTGCGCAGGGCCTGCGGCGAGAGGCCGCGTTGACGCAACCCCTTGAGCTGATCCGGCGGCAGGCTCAGCAGCTCCTGTTGCCAGAGGTCCTGCACCACCTCGGCCTGAAGCGCAGTGGCATCGGTGTCCAGCTGGGGCTCCATCGCCGCAGCATTACTGAGGGCAAGACGGCGAAGACTGCGGCGGCAAAAGCCATGGATGGTGGTGATGTCGGCCCGATCCAACTGCTCCAGGGCCACCAACAGGCGCCGTATCCACCGCTGACGCGCCTCCCCGGGCTGCGACCCCGCCAGCCAATGCGCCAGAACGGGGTCCGGGGCGCAGGCCTCCAGCCCCTGCTCCAGTTGCTCGAGGCCCTGCAATGCCTGTTGCAGCCGCTGGCCGATGCGGGAGCACAGCTCTTCGGCCGCCGCATCGGTGAAGGTCACCACCAACAAGGCCTCGAGAGCGTGGTCGGCCTCCGTGATCAGCCGCAGGCAGAGATGCGCCAGGGCAAAAGTTTTGCCGGTGCCAGCGCTGGCCTCGAGCAGGCGGACCCCAGGGCCGAGGGGGTAGGTGTTGGCATCGAAGCGCTGAGCCATCAGAGAAGTTTGATCGGCCCCAGCCTCAAAACCAGTGTTAACTTCCGTGAAGCAGCCGGCGAAAGCTGCGAACTGGACTGGGTGCAGTCACACCCCAGGACAGAAGACGACCTGAGCGAGGGCCTGAAGAACCCTCGCTTTTTTTTGGGCTTGTTAACGGATGCAACTCAACCCTTGAGGGAACAGGGGCTTGCGTGGATGCGGTGCCAGCAGGGCCACAGCTTGGTGGAAGCCACCGGCCAGCTTTGTCCCCCGAACGTCGTCAGAAACTGGCCCAGCTGCTGGTGCGCAAAGCCGCTGCTGTCGAAAGCATCAGCGAGGAACATCGGGCCTACTTCTTCCGCAGACAGGCAGGTGATCCCGTCGTGATCTCCAAAGAACGCATGCGCGAAATGCTCGAGGAGCTCTTCGATTAACGCAGCTGTGCCAGAAGGGGGCCGTAGAGCAGCTGACACGCCTCCTGAAATCCGGCCTGATCCATCAAGTGATCCGCGGCGATCTCCGTGCCGAAGCAGAGCTGCATCACCGCAGTGGCCCCTTCCTCCTGCCAGGTCTTGCGAAATTCCTGCTCCCCCGTTCCCGGTTTGCGCTGGTCTTTGGCCACCATCTGCCAGCCGCTCTTCGGAGGAACCGGCCAGCACTGCTCCCGCCCCTGGCGCGACAGACGATCAAGCTGGTGCAGCTGATCCTTGGCTTCAGCCGCTGGCAATGCTGCCCAGCGCAGGTGCACCTCGGCGCCGGCAACACGGGTGCTGCGGGCCACCACCGCTGAACCGCCTGCAGGAGTGAGACCCTCAGCGCACAGCAACAGATGCTGCAACCAACCGCGCATCACCGCCGCGGCCGTGAGCATGCCGGGCTGCACCACCACCTGGGTGTCACCGGCGAAGAGCAGGGGCATCGGCAGACCGGCGAGCACAGGCAGCTCACGCCGGCAGGGCCCGAGCGATGCCAGCTGCCGTTGCAGGGCCTGCCAACGCTGCTGCAGTTCCTCCTGCTCAAGAGCAGCTCCAGCCCCCGCCGGCAACACACCCTGACCGGCCAGCAACGCCGGCCAATCCGGTGCCGATCCAAGAATGAATTGCTCCTCAAGGTCGTGGTTGAGCAGCAGATAGCGCTGCAGGCCCTCCAACTCGAGCCCCTCGAGATCCTCCACCGCCTCAATGCCCTCTCCTGGCCTCAAGCCGCGTGCATGCAACCAGGCTTTCTGGGGCTGCTGCATCCAGGCCAGCAACGCTTCAGGGTCCAGGGACCGGTCGTCATCATCACCATCCATCGCCTGATCCGCAGCGAGCGGTTCACGCCAGAGCGTTGACCAGGCCAGCCCAAGGGCATCCTGGGCCGATGCTGGAGCGCGATCCAGACAGCGCCGGGCTTCCAGTTGACGCCGATCACAACTGAGCGGCGCCTCGGACCTGAAGTTCTCGCGGGAGAGGGGGTTGGCCGCCGGCGTGATCAGCAACCCCTCCGTGGAAGCACCAGCCCGTTGCAACTGCTCCTGCAGCACGGCAAACCACTGTTCCACCGGAGCAGCAGGCGGCTGGGGCTCACCGGTGCGCTCCAGCCGTGCGCACCAGCTGATCAGCAGATGACGGCGTGCCGACATCAAGGCTTCCAGCAGCACATAGCGATCCTGGTCGCTGCTGCGGGGATCCCCCAAGCGCCGCTGCTGCTCGAGCAGATGAAAGCCAGGACGGCGGCTCGGGCGCGGGAAGTCGGCGCTGTCGAGGCCCATCAAGACGACCACCTTGTGAGGAATCGCCCGCATCGGCTCCAGGGCGCTGATGGTGAGGGCTCCACTGCGGTGACCGAAGCGGCCGCTGTCCACCGACAACGCCTCCTGCAGCACCTCCAAGGCCACGGCTGCATCGAGGTCCAGGGGGCAATCACTGGCCCGCAGCCGCCACTCCTCCAGCGCCGCCGCCCAGCTCTGCGACTCGTCGGCCCATCCCCCGCCATCAGCGAACAGTTCCTGCAACAGGGTCTGCAGCAACGACACCCAGCCATGGCACGGCCGGGGCTGTCGCAGGCGATCGAGCATGCGGGCCAGACGGTCCAGCAGCGTCCACCAACGCACCAGGCGATCGGGATCCAGCTCCTGCTGGAACGGTGCCGCCCCTGCCGGAGCCAGCCCCGGCTCCACCGGCAGCACCAGCCCCAGCAGCCAACGGTCGAGACACCAGCGCAGGCTGTGCACCTCATCACCGCCCCGCTCACGGGCATCCAACCCCCAGCGAAAACCGCTGCGTTGCAGCGTTTGGGTGATCAGCACCGCCTCCTCCGCCGTCAGGCCCTGCTGACCCTGCAGGGCAGGGTTGGCCAGGAGACGTTCCAGCCCCGTGGCGGTGAGGCGTGTGGCGGCCAGCTCCAACAGCGTGAACATTGCCATCGACAACCCCGGACTGCTCTGCTGACTGCGGTCGGTGAGGCGCCAGGGCAAATCGACACCAATGGCCGCCGTGTCGTTGAACACGGAGCTGAGCAGCGGTGCATAGCGCTCAATCTGCGGCGTCATCACCAGCACGTCGCGTGGGGCGAGATCGGGATCGGCCGCCAGCCATTGCAGGATGCGATCCCGCACCAGTTGAACCTCCCGCCAAGGTCCCGGTGCCGCCTGAAACAACAGCGACTGATCGCTTGAGGAACGGCGTAGTTCGGGGACGCTCTCGGCATCCACCAGCTGCTGCTGAAGCTGATCCAGCAGGGTGGGCTGACGCTCTTCCGCCGCGGCGATCTGCAGGGAGCCTGCAAACAGATCCCCCTCGCGTCGCTCCCCGAGCTGCGCTTCACCGGAGCCCTCCAGCAACTGCTGAAATTCAGCCCCCATCCGCCCGAGAACGGCCTCCAAACGCGGCGCCTCCGCCAACCAGCCCCCATCTGGCGGGACCAGCCAGTCGTCCCCGAGCGAGGCACGCCGATTGGCGCAGCGCTGCCACAAATCCGGACAGGGGGTGAGCAAGTAGATCTCCACCTCAAGCAGGCCGGACAAGGCCTGGATCAGATCCACCTGCACCGGTGCCAAAGCACTGATACCAAACAGCCGCAACCGCTCTGGCAGCAGGGCCGGATTAACCTCTCCACGCCGGAGACGATCGACGGCCTCACGCACCTGCAGGCCAAAGGGAGCCCGGGGCAGCCGTTGGGCCAGCAGGCGCCAGAGCACGGGCTGCCAGTCATCATCAGGCCGCGGCCGTTTCCATTGCTCCAGTTGATCGGGCCGATAGAGGGCGTAATCGTCCATGGCGTCGGCGATGGAGCGCGCCAGCTGCCAGCGATCCCGCGTCAACCCCGAGGCGGTTCCCTCCCGCTGGGCCAGCCAGACCTGAAGCGGCTGGGCGACCGGCTGCTCCAACAGCTCCGGCAGCAGCTCGAGCACAGCCCACACCAGCTGACCCGCCCGCCAGGGATCGTCCTCCTGGGCTGGGAGGTGCAGCACCTGGCGCACCAGCTGCCGCAGGCGACTGCCTGGGAACGGGAAACGCACCAGGGAGCTGATGCCATTGGCTGCGGCCAGCTGTTCCCCCAACCATCGACTGGTGGGCCAGGTGTTGACCATCACCTCCACCGTCTCAAGGGGGCCCGGCTGCTGCTCGATCAACTGACGGGAGAGCAAGCGAGCCAGGAATTCAGCCCTGTTGCTTCGATAAACCGTCAGCAAGGGCCTGCCTCTCCAGCCAGCACCGACAGCCGCCGATTGAGGTCCGTAGGACGGGGAAAACTGGTATCGGTTGCGGCCCCCTGCACCTGCACGACCGCATCTGTTTCGGGGCAGTAAGCCGACAGATAGCCCCCATAAACCGCCCCGGTGTCGATCAAAACGATGGAGCCAAGGCGTTCCACCTGGGGACGGGGCGTGTGCCCCACAACAACCAGGCCAAAACGACCGTCATAGGCCTCCCAGAAGGGATCGCGAATCGACAGATCCGGCTGGCCCTCGGCGTTGAACCCGGCATGGGTGGCGCACCAACCGTCACCGCGATAGATGAGCGGAAGCTGTTGCAGGCGCGGCAGCCACTGGTGTGCGCGGCTGTCGCCCAACTGGCCGTAGGTGGCGTGTTCACTCAAGCCGTCCTGGGATTCAAGAGCCTCAATGAGGTCTTGCTCATGGTTCCCGCGCAGCCACGTGGCACGACCGGCCTGGATCAGATCCCAGACCAGATTCAGCGTGGCGGGGATGGCCTCGCCACGGTTGATCACATCCCCGCAGAAGACCAGATGGTCGTTCGGCGGCAGGCTGGCGAGCAGATGGCATAGGGGCTGGTAACAGCCATGAACATCTCCAATCACCCAATGCCGGCGGCTGCGCAGGTTCAAAGCAACAACCTGGAGATGCATCAATTCTGATGCTCAGCCAGGCACCGCCAATACTCCGTAATGCAGATCAGAACAAACCGAGAAAACGCTTGCGTTCCGTCTGTTGGCTGGGGTCTGGCTTGGGCTTTTCTGGGATTTCGCGCCGATAGCGGGGCTTGGCATCACCCACGGTGACCAACGGGTCGTTGTTCTTGAACCAGATCCAGTCGCGAATCGGTGGCGTCTCCGTGAGATCGCGACGGGTCAGCCCCAACCCCAATTTGGCCGAAGCCCCCAGAAGGATGTCGACCATCGCATCACCATCGGCGCAGGTGGCCAAAGCCTTGTTGGTTTTCTCAGCACCGTCGAGGGCCTTGACCAGAAGAGCGATGCGCTGCTGAACGGGGAGAGAACTGGGATTCATCAGACGACACCGGCGAGGGCATCGGGAATCAGCTCAGAGGGTGCCTCGAAGGAACCAACCACCACGTATTCGAGGCGCAGTTTGAGGAAGGTGATGAAGGTGGGATCGGTGGACACCACAGCCGCAGCTGGTTGGGGGATGGTCGCCTTGAGCTCAGCCAACTCAGGAGAAGAGAGAAAAGCCGGTTGCTTCACCAACCAGAAATCGATGGTCTTGCCGGTTTCGGCGTAATTGCGTTGGCGCTCCCGCAGCACTTCCTCCAGCGGCTCCTCGACAGTGAGGAAGCGCTCGCTGGCTGCAACGAAGTGATAGGTGGTCATCCGGGCGCCTGTCCGAAAAGGGGATCAAGGCGGGGATTCTGAACCAAGACCTTCATATCCCGCACAGCCTGTTGCAGTCCGACGGCCACGGACCGGGCCACGATCGTGTGGCCGATGTTGAGTTCCTCCATTCCAGGAATGGCCGCAATGGGCTCGACGTTCTGATAGGTGAGGCCATGGCCGGCATTGACCCGCAAACCAAGCTGCCGCGCGATCGCTGTGCCTTCGTGCAACCGCGCCAGCTCCTGCGGCTGGGTGCTCCAGTCGGCATCGGCATAGCGGCCCGTGTGCAATTCCACCCAGCAGGCCCCTGTGTTTTTGCAGGCCTGAAGTTGGGTGGGCTCCGGATCCACAAACAGGCTCACTGGAATCTTGGCGGCCTGAAGGGTTTGCACCAGAGCAGCCAGTGAGGCGTCCTGTCCCGCCACATCCAGCCCCCCCTCCGTTGTCACCTCCTCCCGCCGTTCCGGCACGAGGGTGACCATGTCGGGCTTAATGCGCAGCGCAATCGCCGCCATCTCATCAGTGGCGGCCATTTCCAGGTTGAGCCTGGAGCGCACGGTTTGGCGCAGCAACTCCACATCACGATCCTGGATGTGACGCCGGTCTTCCCTCAGGTGCACGGTGATGCCATCGGCCCCACCAAGTTCGGCCAGAAGTGCCATCGACACCGGGTCCGGCTCGACGGTTCGCCGCGCTTCACGGATGTTGGCGATGTGGTCGATATTGACGCCGAGGCTGGCCATGACGGGGCAATCGTTGGCTGGATCCTATGCAGCTTTGCCAGAGGGCCTTAAGTTCTCAAACGTCGAATTCGATCACCCGTTGCAAGCGGCCCTGGCGACCCGAGAAAGCGCCCTGAGTGTCGGAATCGACAACTTCTGGGCCCCCCTGGCGATGTTCACCACCCAGGATCTGGCGCTGCAGCTTCAGTTTCGTGAGCGGCTGGTGCTGAATCCGGAGAACCTCCCCCATCAGGGGCCAGTTCTGCTGGCACCAACACACCGCGCCCGCTGGGATGCCCTGATGCTGCCCATGGCCGCCGGCCGTCGTGTCAGTGGCCGCGACTGCCGGTTCATGGTGACCACCACGGAAATGCGGGGGCTGCAGGGTTGGTTTCTGCAACGGCTGGGCTGCTTTCCGGTGGACCAGGGACGCCCATCGATGACCACGCTGCGGCTGGCCATCGACCTCTTGGCTGACGGACAGCAGGTGGTGATGTTCCCCGAAGGCAGGATCCATCGAAAAGACGAGAAGATTCAGTTGCGGCCCGGTCTTGTGCGTCTAGCCCAACTCGCCCAGAGCCGCGGCGTTTCCGTTCCTGTGGTTCCCGTCGGTTTGGGCTACAGCCAGGCCCCACCACGGCCCTTCAGCCGGGCGGCGCTCTGTTTCGGTTCGCCCCTCCAGGTGCCGCCCAAAGTTGAGCGTGAGGCGACGCGCCAGTTCAACAGCCAACTTGCCGCGTCGATGCATGCAGCTGAACAAGCGGCCCGTGCAGCCGTTGGCCGACCGCTGGAGAGCTTCTAAAGTCCGCCAAACTTTTCTTGCTGTTCTCATGGGTTGTCGCGCACTGCTGACGACTGCTGCACTGGTGGCGACCCTGGGCGTTACCGCCGCTCCTGGCATCGCCCAGACGGCATCAGAAAACCGCGTTCTGGCTCAGGCCCAGGGCGGGTTCAACCCAGCGGCCGTCCGTTCCATGCTGGCCGAAGGTGATGCTGCCGCCAGCCGGGGAGACCTTGAAGAGGCCCGCGCCGATTACGACAAGGCCCGTAAAGCCTCCAAGCAACTCCTGGCCTTCTACCGGGACCTGAGTGGCGCCTTCCGCGGACTGGACGCTCGGATCCCCCGTGAGATGGACACCAAGGGCCGTGAAGCCCTGGAGCTTCTGGCCGAAACCAACCTCCGACTGGCTGCATTGTTCCGCCGCCAGAACCAACCCGAAGTGGCTGTTCCGGTGTTAGTCGAGGTGGTCAAGCTGATGACACCGGCCAAGCCCCAGGGGCAGAAGGCCTACCAGAGCCTGCTCGAACTGGGTTTCGTCGAAACGGAATTCCGCGGCGCATCTGCAGCTGGCCAGTGAGCCGGTCTGTCAGCATCTGAGCCAGTTCCCCTTTGCGCAACCACCGCCATGGTGCAGCCGGATGCTGTTGAAGCCGCGATCCAACAGGTCATTCCCGACGCCAACGTCACCGTGGAAGACCTGACTGGCGGCGGTGATCACCTTCAAGTGACGGTTGTCTCATCCGCTTTTGCTGGCCTTTCACGCATTCGTCAGCATCAGATGGTCTACGGCGCGCTGCAGCAGGAATTGGCCAGCGAAGCGATTCACGCCCTCGCCCTCAACACTTCAACACCCTCGGACGCAGCGTCCGCCTAAAGCTCAATTCAGGATCAACGATGGACACTTCCACCAAAGCTCGCATCGAAACGCTGGTCTCTTCCAGCCCGATTTTCGTGTTCATGAAGGGCTCGAAGCTGATGCCCCAGTGCGGATTCTCAAACAATGTGGTGCAGATCCTGCATTCCCTCGGTGTGGCATTCGAGACATTTGACGTGCTTTCCGATCCGGAGATTCGTCAGGGAATCAAAGAGTTTTCCAGCTGGCCCACCATTCCCCAGGTGTACGTCAAAGGAGAATTCATTGGCGGTTCCGACATCTTGATCGAGATGTATAACTCCGGCGAACTGCGCGAAAAGCTGGAAATTGCACTCGCCAGCTAACTCAATAGCCCTGGGGATGACGCATGTACAAGGTGCTCACATCCCCGTCAGGGCCAATAAAGCTGGAGGGATCCATGATCCAGCGATCGATCAATTGTTCGAGTCGGTGCTGAGAACGGGAATCAAGGGAGCCCGATTTTCTCAAGGCATGCAGGTAGCCATCTGAATAAAGCCGCAGCTCAGAAGGGGTGTGATATCGCGTTGTGAGCTCCTGGCAGGCATCGCACAGGGACTGGAAATGACGGATGGCTTCAGGGTCGTCGAGTGATGTCATGAGATACAACAGCAGCCCCTGCTACCAGCCTGCCAGGAATTTCGGCTTAGCGTAGGTCCGCCTGAGCCGATCCAGTGACCTCCACTCCCCACGACCTCACGGCTGAAGCATCTACAGCCAACTCCGATCCGGTTGTGATGCCAACCTCGAACACCGGTCAGGAGCCTTCGCGGGTCTTGGTGGTCGAGCCGCATCCAACGTTGCGCACGGTGCTGGTTCAGCGCCTACGTCAGGACGGTCATCTCACGGCCGCAGTCGGAAGCGCTGCTGAGGCGCTGGATGTCTGCCAGGAGCAGTCGCCAGATTTGCTGGTGAGTGCTGAACTGCTGGAGCGCAGCTCTGCCCTGCGGTTGGCTGAACAGCTGCGTTGCCCTGTGATTGTGCTGACAGCACGTGCTGGTGCCGAGCCGGTGGTTGGCCTGCTGGATGACGGCGCCGACGATGTGTTGCGGAAACCCTTTGGCCTTGAGGAATTGGCGGCCCGTTGCCGAACCCTGCTGAAGCGGGGCCACAGCGGCCTGCAGGAACGGGTCACCGTTGGCCCCCTCGAAGTTCATCTTCTGCTG
The DNA here is from genome assembly GCA_016779825.1 of Synechococcus sp. BS301-5m-G53. Taxonomy (GTDB): domain Bacteria; phylum Cyanobacteriota; class Cyanobacteriia; order PCC-6307; family Cyanobiaceae; genus Parasynechococcus. The sequence continues at coordinate 21,816 of JADHMX010000010.1, forward strand.
CGCCAGGTGACGCTGAGGGATCAGCCCGTGGAGCTCAGTCCCCGCGAATTTGCTCTGCTTTGTGCGCTGTTGATGCCACCCGGTCTGGTGCGCAGCCGTCAGGAACTGCTGCGGATGGCCTGGCCTCCCTTCAGCGGTGGCCCCCGCTCGGTGGACACTCAGGTGCTGACCCTGCGCCGCAAGTTGGAGCAGGCCGGTCTTGGCGAAGGCGGTGGAATCACCACCGTGCGCCAGCGGGGCTACCGCTTCAGCCTCGACAACCTTCCAGCCAGCTCAATCAGCTGAATCCATTCCAGTCAGAGACTGGAATTTGGGGATCAAGGCCAATCAACGTTCGGCCCGACGCAATTCGTTTGGTTGAGCCCTTTTAGGCTCACTCATTGGTCTTTTGCAGACGAATCGCCTGCTTGAGTTGGGCCTCTTTGGTCGGGACCAGATGGTGCGACGTGACCCAACCCAATTCACAGAGATGATTCACGCAGACTTTGACCTGAACCGTTCCGCAGGGAAGGTTGGTGAGTTCGGTTGTCATCCCATCGGAGCAACTGAATTGATTCCAACGTCTGAGCGACAGATGGCAACGCCAGAGATCTGGACAAAATCGAGAGTTGTTCGCAGGACAGTCCTCATTGCCTGATCGCTGCAGGAGGGGCAAAATGGCGTTGTCGACACCCGGGAGCCCCCGCCGTGATCGGATTAACCAGGTTGTATTGCAACCAAGGAGAGAGATTTCTCCTCATCGATGTTGCATCTGAAGACGCTTCCCAAAGAGCCGAAGAGCTGCTCAGCGACGGCTGGGAGATCGAAGCAGCAATACCGGTCTGATCGGACGGTTCCTCATCCAATCAAAAAGATATTGATGGCGCACTCTGTCTTGAGCTCCAATTGGGAGAGCTTCAAGAGCAGGCATCCCTGGAATGAGGGAATTGGCTCAGGCAACAAATCACTCAACTGGGGGAGGTGATTCCCAGCAGGATCGGAGATGGTGTCTTCAGAGAGGAGAACACCATGCTTCCAATGCTCACCATCGCAGTAGCCATTGGCATCTGGACTCCCGTCACCGTTGCCGCCTGCAAGTGGATTGCTGATGCCTGACAGGTTGTGACGGGAAGCCTGATGCCTGCCGAGGGCGTCTCTAAGACAGGATGAAAGCCATACAAGACCCGCGAGGAAAAGCAGGGGGAGCTGATTGTCGTTATCCATCTCCCGTCAGAACATTCACCCCGTCAGCAATGGCGGGAGTGTTTTTTATTCAGGGGCCTTCATTAACCTGGATAAGCCGCCGGCAAACTGATCCATCCCTGAGCCAGAGCCAGGGACGTGAGCAGTTCACCTGTGATCATCAGAACGGCCAGTCCAGCCAAAAGTTGATAGGTCCAGGGCGGCGTCAGACGCCCGATGCCCTTGGTCGACACCTTGGTGTTGGCCGCCAGAAGCTCCAGAAATCGATCGAAGCGCTCAATGCGTTGCGGCAAGAGCTGGTGACGCAGATCCGCGGCCTTCACGTAATACACCGTTCCCCCCTGACTGGTGCCAACGGGAACCAAGGCCCGAATGTCCTGCCAACGCATGGTCCAGCCGCGCCGCAGCAACCAACGGATCCAGGCTGGGTAACGCACCTGAATTCCCTCGGCATCAGTTTCCACCCGTTCACTCAACAGACCGATCACCAACACCAGGCCCAGCAGCAGTCCAGCCACCATCAGCCAGCGCGACTCTGCAGGGGCGAGCAACGGCAAGGGCAACACCAAGGCCCCATAAAGGCTGAGCAGGGTGAAACGGATCAGGGGCGATAACCCGAAGCGTTCGATGCCGGTCATCGGTCGTCCGGAGAACCCGGCAAGGGTTCGATCAGTTGTGGGGGTTGATAGGTGCCATCAAACACCTCCTGTTCACGGCCTTTCCAGAACTGGCCCAGACGCATCAGATCGGCATGGGCCTCCTGCACCTTCTCGAGATAGAGCTGAGGATCCATCGAGTCTTTGGCTTCCTTGAGCTTTTTGAGCCGCAGCATCTGCAGATTCCAAGGCTTGGTCAGCTCGCCCCTCTGCTCGAGGTAGCGGGCCAGATCTTCCGACGACGGCTGAAACTCAGGCGGCATCCCAACTCCTACGCCAGATCACGCTAGGCAGAAGTTCAGGCGGGCAGCGCCCAGGGGTTCAGGCCGAGGTCAGCCCCAACCCGATGGGCACAGGCAAACCCACTGAAGGCCACAGCATTCAGGCCCTGACCGGGGAAACAGGAATCGCCCACGCAGTAGAGGTTTTTCAACCCGGTGCGGTTGAACGGCATCGGCAGAAGCCCTGGGAGTTGCATCGCAGGGATGGGGCCGTAGCTGCCCTGAAAGCGCCCCAGGAAACGCCGGTGGCTGCGTGGCGTGCCGATCTCCTTGTGGGTGATGGCATCGGCGAGGCCCGGCAAGATCGACTCCAGGCGCTGGATCAACCGTGCCGCATCCGCCTCCTTTTTCTCGCGGTACTGGCTGGGGGTCAGCCCTTGCCACGCCTCCATCGATGAGGGCGTGAAGGTGTGGACGATGTGATGCCCAGCCGGGGCCAGATCCGGATCCAGAAGAGAAGGCATCGACACGAAGATCACCCCCTGCTCGTCCTCCATCCGGTTCCAGTCTTCGAGCAGGAGGTGATGGCAGTGGGTACCCGCCTGAATCAGATCGGCCCGAACACCCAGGTGCAGTGAGAGGAAAGAGGGTGAGGGCACATAACGCTTGCGCCAGAACTGTTCCTTGCCCGGCGTGTGGGCGGCATCCACCAGGGATTGGCTGGAGCGGTGCTGTTCGTCCCCCTCTCCCGAGAAGGTGTCCCAGCGGGTGGCATTGGAGATCACACGCTTGGCGCGGATGACCTCGCCATCGGCCAGCTTCACGCCCACGGCCTGATCGTTCTCGATCAACACCTCGGTGACCCTGGACTTGTAGCGGATGGCGCCGCCGTGGCGTTCCAATCCCTTCACCAGCTTTTCGGCAATCACGCCGACGCCTCCCTTGGGGTAGTTGATCCCTCCCGCATGCCGATCGGAAAACACCATGCCGGCGTTGATCATCGGCGTGCGATCCGCCGGCATCACCGACCAGCAGAAGCACTCGATGTCGATGAACTTGAGCAGCTGCTCGTCCTTGATGTGCTGGCGGGCCACGGCCCCGACGTTGAAGGGCAGCCAGCGGGCCAGTCCCAGGCAGGCCAGAGGTGCTTTGAAGAACACCTTGGTGAGGTAGGCCGGATCCTCCAGCGAGAGAAGCGGCATGGCATCGAGGCAGTTGAACACCTGCCAGCAGGTGTCGTAGAAGCGGCGAATCCCCTCGGCCTCATGGGGAAACCGCGCCGTGAGGTCGGCGATGAACTGCTCATAGTCGCGATCCACCGCAATGCGCAGCCCACCGGGCATGTGGTATTCCAGCTGGGCGGGGTCGGGGATGGTGTCGCAGTGCTCCCCCACATCGGCCAAGGCCCGGGTGAGCAGGTTGGTGAACCCCTTCTTGCCGAAGCCGAAGATCATCGAGGCCCCCACATCAAAGGTGTAGCCCTCGCGCTTGAAGGCACCGCCACTGCCGCCCGGGATCAGATATCGCTCCAAGACGAGGGTCTTGGCTCCTTTGGCCGCCAACTGACTGGCAGTGACCAAACCACCGATGCCGGAACCGATCACAACGGCATCCCACTGCTGGTTCTCGCTCATGGCATCGCTTCTTTGGGGATGACGCTAAGGGGCCGTCTGCGGCCTTGGCTCCTGGCGGTGAATCGGCGGCATCACCGTGAGGATCACCTCAGAACGCACTGGACGTCGGAGTTCGGCACTGCAGCGGGCATCGATGTGATGGCGCAGCCCATCAATCACCCGACTTTCCATGGGCTGCAGCGGATTGATGTAAACCACGACAAATGCCGTGCGGCCCAGCTGCTGCACCGTGAAGTCCATCATCTGCAGCTGAAGCCCCACCAGCTCCTGCATCAACACCAGCCGTGTGCGCTGCAGCACATCCGGGTCGGCAGCACATCCGGCGGCCTGGGCCATGGCATCCCGCAGGGCCGCCAGCGGTTCGCGCAGCAAGGCCAGGCTCACCGCCAGCACCAGCAGGGCATCGGTGATCGGCGCCAGGGCAGACAACGGCGTTGACAAGAGCAGAGGCGACGCCAGTAGGGCCAGACCGGTGGCCAGAGTGATCACAGCATCGATCCGGGCATTGCGCGCCTCTGTGAGCAACAGCAACGACACCCGCCCCGTGCGGCGCCAATCGCGGCGGTGCCGCCAGGCCAACAGTCCGCACAGCGCAGTCATCAGAGCGGTGTAGAGCGCCACCGGCTCCAGATGCAGCGGCGCGATGCTGCTCCCCCGCCACCAGTCGATCAAGGTGGAACAGGCGCTGCCGACGCCAAAGCCGATCACCCCGAGCAGCACCAGGGAGCGAAACAGCACATACAAAGCTTCCTGGCCTTCGTAGCCGTAGGGCCAGGCTCGATCCGGCGGCCGCACCACATTGCAGCTGATGCGACTGGCAATCAAAGACGACCCCACCAACACGGCGGAATAAAGGCCATCCAAGAGAAGGGCCGAGGATCCGGTGAGCACATGGGCGGAAAAACCAGCCAATGCCATCACTGCGTTGGCTCCGACCCCGAAGCGCAGGGAACGCTGTTCGATCCGGCGCGCCTCCGCAGGGGTTGTCATGCCGTCACGGTCTGGGGTTGAAGCGCCCGGACCGGCTCAAGATCCTGCAGGGCGCGATCGCGATAGGCGCCATAGCGCGCGCGCTTGTCGCGAATGCGTTCCGGCAGATCCGGCAACAAACCGAAATTGGGGGGCATCGGCTGGAACTTGGCCGAGGGCGCCTCGCTGACGAAATGGGTGAGGGCTCCACTCATGCAGGTGGCCGGCAGATCAATGGGCTCCAAGCCCCGGGCCAAGCGGGCCGCATTGGTGCCAGCCAACCAGCCACCGGCCACGGCGGCGGCATAGCCCTCAGTGCCCGTGATCTGGCCTGCGGCCAGGAGGTTCGGACGCTGCCGGAACTGCAGCGTGGGCTGCAACAGCTGCGGCGATTCGAGAAAGGTGTTGCGGTGCATCACCCCGAAGCGCACGAATTCCGCCTGGCCCAGCCCGGGAATCATCTGCAGAACGCGCTTCTGCTCACCCCATTTGAGGTTCGTCTGGAAGCCCACCAGATTCCAGAGGCGACCGTCCTTGTCTTCCTGCCGCAGCTGCACCACGGCGTAGGCACGCTTGGCCCGGCGCACATCGCGATCGTTCACATCGCCCCAACGGGGATCCCAGAGCCCGATTGGCTTCAGGGGGCCGTAGCGCATGGTGTCTTCACCCCGACGCGCCAACTCCTCAATCGGCAGGCAGCCTTCAAAGAAGGTGGCGTCGTTCTTGTCGAAGTCTTTGAGTTCCGCCTGTTCTGCCTCAAGCAGGGCCTGGCGAAACGCCAGATACTGCTCCTTGTCCATCGGACAATTGATGTAGTCCGCATCGCCCTTGTCGTAACGGCTGGCGCGGAAGGCCACCGAAAGATCGATGCTCTCGCCATGCACGATCGGGCTGGCCGCATCGAAGAAATGGCAGTCGGCACGACCGGTGAACTGGCGAAGATCCTCTGCCAACGGTTCACTCGTGAGCGGCCCGGTCGCCAGAACGGTGATCGCATCCTCCGGCGGCAGAGCTTGCTGCTCGCCTCGCTCAATCGTGACCAAGGGATGCTGGTCGAGGGCTTCGGTGAGGGCCGCGCTGTAGCGACCGCGATCCACCGCCAAGGCTCCGCCCGCCGGCACAGCGTGGATATCGGCCGTGCCGATCACCAAAGAGCCAAGCCGGCGCAGCTCTTCCTGCAGCAAACCCGCTGCACGGTCGCTGCTCAGAGCACCGAAGCTGTTGCTGCACACCAACTCAGCGAAATCACTGCTGTGGTGCGCGGGGGAGCGGCGAATTGGACGCATCTCCACCAGCGTGACCGCAACCCCTGCACGGGCGATCTGCCAAGCCGCCTCAGTACCGGCCAGACCGGCACCAAGAACGGTGACATGGGGAGATTGAGACAACCAGCTGCATCAAGCAGCCTTCACCCTACGAAGCTCGGTTGCCTGGATCAGGCGCGGCTGCGCTTGAGCATCAGCTGCAGCTGACCCACGGCCGCACGGCCGATGTTGAAAGCAGCCCAGCTGACAGCAGCAAGGATCGGGGCGACCACAAGGAACAGGCGAGCATCGATACCCAGCACTTGGCCCGTGGTGATCACACTGAAGGCCGAGTAACCGACGATCACAAGGATGAGGACCAGACCGATGGCAACTCGGACCATTCTTGAAAACGGAAATCTGTGTCGCCGATCTTACGGACTTCTCCGTTGATCCCACGACCTTCTCTGAAAGCTGATCGAATTCGCAGCAATCAGGCGGTTGCGTTCAAGGCGTGATTCGGGCGTGGGATGCCGCCAATTGGGCGTAGCGCTGGGCATGGCAACGCTGCTCATCGATCGCTTCCGTCGACAACTCCCGCTTCACGGCCGCAGGCGCGCCCATCACCAGGGTGCCGGGGGGCACATCCTTTGTGACCACAGATCCGGCGGCAACCAGGGCACCAGCACCAACGGTGACGCCATTAAGAACAATGGCGCCAATCCCCACCAAACATCCATCCTCGAGCGTGGCGCCATGGATCACGGCCCGATGCCCCACGGTGACGTCAACACCGATGTGCACCGGCTGCCCCGGATCGCCATGGAGCACAGCACCGTCTTGAACATTGCTGCCAGCGCCGATGCTGATCAGTTCCAAATCACCACGCGCTACGGCCGTGGGCCAAAGGCTGCTGCCCGCTGCCATCTGCACATTGCCGATCACGACGGCGGATTCGGCCACCCAGGCATCTGCATCGATCTGGGGAACGGGCCAGGGCTTGGATCCAGTCATGGCCATGGTTCAGCAGCCCCCAGTCTCCCCGGCGACCTGAGTGATAACCTCATTTGGTGCCGATATGGCATGCCCAAGCGGGCACGGGTCGCTAGCTCAGCGGTAGAGCATCCGGCTTTTAACCGGCTGGTCCTGAGTTCGAATCTCAGGCGACCCATACCAGCGCTTTGATGTCGTCTCGTGACTCAAGCGAGCCGAACCCTCGGCGACTGTTAGAAAACCCTGAATTCCTGATCAGTCCAACAGTTCAGATGGCGTATTTCGCGTTTTTTGGCGTCACGATTCTTCTGGCTCTTCTGGGCGGATTGTTTTCTCGGGTCGCTGCAGAGCGCTATTGGATGTGATCAACGGAGGAAGCTTCAGCGCAGATGGCTGAAGTTGATCTCGCCGTTATCGGTGCAGGACTGGCTGGTTGCAGCCTGATTGGCCGGCTCCAACAGCTGGGATCGGATCTCAACATTGCGTTGATTGAGGCCGGCCGTGGCCTCGGAGGCAGGGCTGCCACCCGTCGCCGGAGGGACCAAAGCGGGTGGCTTCTGAACCATGGAGCACCGGGCTTTGGCTTGAGTGAATCCATGACCGAGGGAATGGAAGCTCTGCTTGAGCCGGTGCGCTCGTCGGGTGTTCTTCAGCGTGACGAACGACCTGTGCTGTCGCTCGACGCCGCAGCAGGTTTATCGCCAGCCACCATCCCTGAAGCCTGTCCGAACGGGGGTTGGTGGCATGGGATTCCCTGCATGGCCAGCATCTGCGAAGCGCTGATTGATGGTGCTGGCTCCGTTCAACTGAGCCGGCAGTTCGAAACCCGCGTGCGCTGGCTGGAGCGACGCCAGGATCATTGGCTAATCGAAAACGAAGATCGAAGCTGGAGCCTCAAAGCGAAACGTTTGGTGCTCAGCGGAGCCCTGCTGGCCCATCCCCGGTCGTTGAAAATGCTGGCCTGGGAGGACGTTCCCCTGCGATCCGCCGTGGCGGAGGGTGTGGACCTTGGCCTCGATACGGCGCTGAGCCTGCTGCAACACAGCCAAGCCGAGGTGCGCTGGAACCTGATGGTGGACCTCGGCATGCTCGAGCTCAACGGCGAAGAGCTTCCGGCACAGATCTGGTTGAACGCCGCCGCCAAAGAACGCTGGAAGGTGGAACGCCTCGTGCTGCAGCCTCAACGCGATGGACGCTGGGGGGTGGTGGTGCATGGCCTGGATTCCGGGGAAGCAATCACACCCGAGAGCCAGGGCCGCCTGCTCGCCAAGGAGCAACGGCGCCTGATCGGCCTGCTGCCCGAACTGCTGCAAGGCCTGCCCGTTGTTTCAGCCGCGTTGAAACAGGCGAACCCATTGGGGGTGATGCGCTGGGGCGCTTCTCGGCCCCTCAACCACCCTCTGCCACAGAAGCTGCAGTGGTGCCCCACCAGCGCAGTGGGGTTCTGCGGCGACTGGATCGAAGGGCCTGGCTTTGGCAAAGCAGAGGGAGCGATCCACAGCGGTGTCAACCTCGCTGAACAGCTGCACGCTGACCGCTAATCTCTGAGGGCGTCGGGGAGTGGCGCAGTTTGGTAGCGCGCTTGCTTTGGGAGCAAGATGCCGCAGGTTCGAATCCTGTCTCCCCGATGCCTCAAAAAGTCAGTCCCCAGCTGACATCTTCACCGCTCCGCAAGGGGCGGTTTTTTATGCCTCTGGCCAGCAGTGGGTCCTACGCGGGTGGATCAGTGCAAGGTGATCAACAACGAGTCACCTGGAGCAAGCGTGACTCAAATGATCTCTTTACGGCCGTTCTTGATCTTGGCTTTGGCTGATATGAGACCAAAAATCAGCAGAAACAGCAGGCCCGCGTTCACACCAACGAAAAACATTGTTTCCATGACTTCAAGATGGCTTGGCTCGTAATAAGGAAAAAAAGCAAGACAGACCATCAGTTAAAAAACTCATTCAGCCCCAGAGGAAGATGAAGCCTTGGGCTGATTTTGGGAGATCTGTTGAGACCATCTACGACTACAAACCGCTATCGCCATCACGATCAGCACAGCCCTCCCCTTGCAGCTGGCGCAGACGGGCCAAAAGCTCTGAATCACCAACAATCTGACGACGACAACCGTCCTCCCCCATGTAGGTCAAACGCCCATCGGCATCGATGACCAGGGCCGTCATGGGGATAACTGGGGACGACGCATCCATGGGGAACGCTCCTCAATCCGATCACCTCAGTTTGCTTCCGCGCAGCACTCCAGCCCAAAGCCATAACCAACCATGCCGTTGGTCCAGCCGGAAGTACGGCATTGCTCTATGAAAGGGCAATGGACTGGATTCTTTCGAAGCGCATGACCGATCAACAGGACAAGGACAAGACCTACTGGATTGATGAGATTGCTTTCCTGGAGGCACGCTTGAACGGCAGCCAGGGTGATATCGACAACGAAGACCGAGCTGCCTGCGAGGAAGCCCTGAAAGCAGCGAAGGCGAACTTGGCGGCCTCACGCTGAGCATGGGGCTGACCGCAGCTCGAGCCAGACCTATGGTTTGGATGTGAGAGGGAGACCTCTTCGGGCGTGGTTGCTTGATTTGGTGGGTGGTGTCACGACCTACTGCCTCTCTCACACCTCTTCGTTACGACTGATCAAGGCCTCTTTCCTTGGCGTAACTCTTGTAGTGATTGGGGAATTCATCGGCCAGCCGAGCCAGTGCATCGCTTGAAGAGCCCATAAGCTCATTAACTTCATCAAAAACAGAGGCAAAGCAGCTCTCACACCTGATTTCAAGGCAAAGCTCTTCCCAGCTCGTTTGTTGTTGATTGAAACTGGCCACAAGCTCTTTAAAAGTCATCAGCAACAAACTGTTCTTCTGAGAATGAGCCTAAAGCCAATGGCGTCAAACAATTCTGAACCGCATGAATTCAAGATCGCCATACCCTGATGAGCCAGGGCTGTGATGGCGCAAAATCGAAGCATGAAACGACTGCTGCAACTGCTTCAGCGATGGACAGGCAAACGGGAGAAGCCCCCATTGCACACCCCCGAAGAGCTGGAGTGCTTTAAAACAGATGCGATTGACAACCGCGGCAAACACTACTGATGCAGGGCGCAACTGAACTGGCTTTACTTGCCCTCGCTTTTGTCGGGCTCCAGATTTGGTGGCTCAGCAAGGTCTTTTTGAATCGGCCTCGACAGCCCAGACCGCTTGGCAAACCGATGAGGGCCAATTCACTCCAAAACGAGAGAACCACCCTGCAAAAGCTCTTTGATCAATCCTGATCACAACCGACCATAGGGTCTGTCTAGGGACAAACACCGATGCCTGATGTGATCTGAACGATCAGCGTGGTGCATCAGCAACAACATCCATGGCACTGATTTGTTGTTCCCATTGCGGTCACATGCACTCAAGCCTGCGAGGGGACTGCCCCCAGTGCAACAAGCAGGCAGCAGGGCAGAGCAACGATCATGCATCTGGCCAGCGAAGACCGTGGTCCACCAACCTTTGGCAGGTCTGATCAAGACACGGCCGAGCAACTCCAACCTCCCGTGAAGCCCCCTCGGCATGACAAGAGCTTGCACACAAGGGGGAAAGCTCCTGCGAAAAAAGTAGAGAGCTGCGTTTTGGTTGCTAGGTGTTGAGTGTGTGAAGAAGCCACCATGGCCTTTGAAGCTCCCCCTGCAGAAGGACGCCAGTGCATCGGTTGCGGTGAGATCCAACCACTCAATTTCTTCGGCTTGGACAGCAAGGAGTGCCGAAGCTGTGAAGCCATACGCCGCCAACATGCTGTTAAACAGGATGCCGATCAGGCTGGAGAGGGTTAAAAAATCCCACAGGCCTCAACAGCTTCAATCAAAGTCTTGAATCAATACAGTTAGCAATAAGCATATGCACCAATGTTCAAGCCAGAGCCAGGAGCTATCACAGGGGCATAGTTGAAAAGAGTTCTCATGGGCAAGGTTCTTTCTGCAGCAAAATGGTCGTTCGATCTTCTTGGTCAACGCATTGCGGCTCTTCGTCTTAAAAAAAGCTTTTCCGAATCAAGGATTTATAGCGAACTGGCATACGACGAATCACAGATGAAGGAGGCAGATGCCGGCAAACGAGAGCAGAAGTCAAATCTCGAGTACGACTGCTGACATCTGAATCCAGCATTCCTCCCGCACCCGATCTGGGCCCGACAAATCAACGTCTCAAAACATCACCGGGAGATGCATGATCCAACAGCTTCGACTTCAAATCACTGCCATCGGGGCCTAAACCGCTGTGAGAGGAGATTGGCAGTTTCAGCCCAAACCCCCTAGAACGCATACCAACATCGTTCTCGCTATGGCCTTGATTCCCCGCTGGCAGGTCATGACTGACAGCAGCAAATCCATGGTGAAACGATCCGCAATCACGATTGTGGTCGTCTTGATCGGGTTAACGCTGCTGCGTGCAATGTTTGGGTGGATCCTGCTCGGCCTCGCCTTCTACGGCGCCTGGTGTCTACTGAACCGGAAATAACCGATGAACGAAGAGCCAAAGCAAACCAGACGATCGCTGTACATCTGGGCCCTTGCACTCAATGTGGTGGCTTGGGGTGGTTACTTTTATCTGACCAAGGTGATGGGAATCGACTTCGAATCGATTCGTCAGGCCAGAATGGCTGGTTAAATCTCGAGTCCACCCAAGGGGAGGAGCTCAACTGCTCCCGAGCAGACCGAGAGCTGACGCCCTCCGCTGGAAGCCGGTCAACAGCGCATCAGGTCCCTTCTTCTGGCCGATGAGGATTCCTTGCCCCATGGCAATAGCGGAAGGGATCACGTCATAACCTCCTCTTAAAGAGCAGGTCGCTTTCCCTTGAATCGCCCCTTTAGACCAGATTCCAGAACTCACCCAGGCTTGGGTGACAACCGATCCGAACGCTTGATGAGGCAAAAGACTGTGCAGCGCATCTGCGGCCAGGCTTTTGTTTTTTTTGGAGTTGTTGTTCTTGGGGTTTCACTTTATAAGTTTGTCATTGCTTTCTGGCTCGATGGCTCTCCATGGGCTGAGTTGCAGCTGAGTGCCGCTGGCTTGCTCTTGGTTGTATCCGGACGATTTTTCCGGAACTCAGGCTTCTTAACATCCTTACTTTCAGAAATCAGTCCTTCCGCTCAAGCACGGCGCTCATCTCTGATGCTTGCCCTTGCATTGTTCCTCATGGGCTGTGTGGTTGTGCTCAAGATTTCTATCCAGGACATTTATCGCTACAAGCGCCTTCTCGGAGAAGGGGGGATTCTGGAGTACTTGCAAGCTCTGATTCTTTTTACCTCTGCCTGGGTTTCCTGGCTCATCTCCAAAGATCTACGTAAGCGCTTATCCAAGCGCTTGCATTCCTTGATTTACGCGATAATTTCTTTCGCCATGCTTTTTATTGGACTGGAGGAAATTGCCTGGGGTCAGAT
>JADHMX010000082.1 GCA_016779825.1 Synechococcus sp. BS301-5m-G53
TGGCCCGTGCCTACGCGGTGTTCGCCAATGGCGGCTGGTTGGTGACACCGCATCTTGCCGCCGCTGACATCGACTGGCTGAGCCCCGAGCACCGCACCAAGGTGGCGATCCAGCCGTCCACGTTGCAGACCATCCGCGAGGGGTTGCGCAGCGTGGTGGAGGCCGGAACCGGTGCCGGTCTCAATGGTCCGGGTATCCCTCCAGCAGCCGGCAAGACCGGAACGGCGGAGGACAGCACGGGAGGGCCTGATCACGCCTGGTTCGGTTGTTATGCCCCCTATCCGGACGGCAAGATCGTGGTGGTGGCTTTTGCCCAGAACACCCCTGGAGGTGGATCGGTGCACGCTCTGCCGATGGCCAAGAAGGTGCTGGCGGAGTGGGAGAGGACCCGGCAGCGCTAGGCGGCCGTGAGTTGAGGCGTTGAAAGCACCGTGCGGTAGTAGGTCCGTAGCTGTTCGGTGGCACCTGCCCAGCCCCAGCGCTCGGCTTCGGCACGGGCTGCACCACGCAGTGCCTGGCGTTCCAGGTCGTTGCCCAGGAGGCGGCGGGTGGCTTCGATCAGGCTCGCAGCACCGCCGTCGGCTCCGTCGGGTTCATAGAGGCAGCCGTTGACGCCGTCGGTGATGATGTCAGGAATGCCGCCGCGGTTGGCGCCCACCACGGGACAACCGGCCGCCATGGCTTCCAGCAGCACCAGACCGAGGGTTTCTGTGCTGGATGGAAACAAGAAGGCATCGCCGCTGGCGTAGGCCCCTGCCAGTTCTTCCCCAGCGAGGTAGCCCACAAAGGTGGTGGCGGTTCCTTCGAAGTGTTTTTCCAGTTGCTGGCGGTGGGGACCATCCCCAACCAAGGCCAGACGTGCATCGGGAAGGGCTTCCAGCACAGGGCGGATCCGTTCGATCTGCTTCTCAGCGGAGAGGCGGCCCACATAGAGCAGCAGGGCACCGCGGTCGTCATGGCCACCCAGAAGCCGCTGGCGCAGTTCCGTGCTGCGCAGCTCGGGACGGAACAGCTCCGTGTCCACGCCCCGCTGCCACAGATCGGTGTGCTGAATGCCCTTGTCGCTGAGCTCTTTCACCATGGCGGTGGAGGTGCACAGATTCAGCAGGGCCTGGTTGTGGGCGGCCTTGAGCATTTCCCAGAGGAGGGGCTCCAGCATTCCCAAGCCGTAATGCTCGAGGTATTTGGGCAGGTGGGTGTGGTAACTCGCCACCAGAGGGATGCCTTTGTTCTTGGCGAGCCAGATGCCGCCCAGGCCGAGCACGGCTGGGTTCACCACATGGATGAGATCCGGTTGAAAGGCATCGATCGCTTCCGACACCGCTGGGCGAGGCAAGGCCAGTTTGAGCTCGGGATACAGCGGCAGCGGCATCGCCGGAACGCCGATCAGCCGCGCTCCCATGTAGTCATCGGGACAGCCTTCCGGGCAGAAGACCACCACCTCATCACCGGCTTCCACCAGATGCTTCACCGTTTTGGTGAGACGGGTGACGATGCCATCGACCTTCGGCAGGAAGGTTTCGGTGAAGAAGGCGACTTTCAAGGGTGAAGCTCGATCAGGACGCGGAGCCGATGGCCTGGGCCTGGGTTTTGGTCCAGGCGGAGGTGCAGAGGATGCGGTTGCGGTCGCAACGGTCGGCGTAGCGGGTGGCGATCTCCACCACCTCTTTCAGCAGGCCGTCATCGAGGGTGGTGGGGTTGAGGCCAAGCTCAATGAAGCAGCGGTTGTCGACAATCAGATCGTTTTCAACGGCTTCGTTGCGGGGGTTGGGCAGGTTGTTCACCTGAGCACCGGTGAGAGCGGCCACTTTCTTGGCCAGTTCACCCACCTGATGGCTCTCGGTCATCTGGTTGAAGATCTTCACCCGCTCGCCTTGTTCGGGAGGGTTTTCCAGCGCTAGCTGCACGCAGCGCACGGAATCGCGGATGTGGATAAACGCGCGGGTCTGGCCTCCGGTCCCATGCACGGTGAGTGGGTAGCCGATGGCGGCCTGCATCAGGAAGCGGTTCAGCACCGTGCCGTAGTCACCGTCGTAATCAAAGCGATTGGTGAGGCGCGGGTCACGGTCGGTGGCGTCGGTGTTGGTTCCCCAGACGATGCCTTGGTGCAGGTCGGTGATGCGGACCTTGTCGTTCTTGTTGTAGTAGAGGAAGAGCAGCTGATCGAGCGTCTTGGTCATGTGATAGACGCTGCCGGGGCTGGCCGGGTGGAGGATCTCCTCCTCGAAGCGGCTGCCGTCGGGCTGGGGCACTTCCACCTTCAGGTAGCCCTCAGGGATGGTGGCGCCGCGGTGGGAGCCATAGCCGTAGACGCCCATGGTGCCGAGGTGCACCACATGGATATCCCGACCGCTTTCAACGATGGCGGCCAGCAGATTGTGGGTGCCGTTGACGTTGTTATCAACCGTGTAGCGCTTGGTGGCGCTGCTCTTCATTGAGTAGGGCGCGGCCCGCTGTTCCGCGAAGTGGACCACCGAATCCGGGCGTTCCTCCAGCAGCAGATCCAGCAACCGTTGGTACTCATGGGCGATGTCCATGTGGACAAAGCGCATCGGCTTGCCGCCGGTCTCTTCCCACGCCTTGAGGCGTTCGCCGATGCTCACGATCGGCGTCAGCGACTCCACTTCAAGGTCGATATCGATCTTGCGACGGCTGAGGTTGTCCACGATCAGGACATCGTGGCCCTGATCCGCGAGGTTCACCGCACAGGGCCAGCCGCAGAAGCCGTCACCGCCGAGAACGAGAACTTTCACCCCAAACTCCTGTCGGAACGAGCGTGACGCTCAGTCTTGGCAAGCTACTACAGGGATTTTCAGCGTGGACCGTCTCAGCTGATGGCGACGGTCACCGCCACCATTGCTGCCACTAGTAATCCACCAGTCACCAGCATCATCATCGAGCTGCGGTTGCGGCTCTGGCTTGATGCAACGTCCATCACCTCCATGCGCGGCTCTTTGGCGAAGGCGTTGAGACGACCGCCGTCTTCCGTGGTGACCGACATGGGTCCAATGTGACTGGTCGGACCTTATGGGTCCAATTGCTTACTGCCTGCCTTTGTGAAGCAGGCTTCATTTCACTTCACCTGTCTTCATCTCACGTCTCCGTCTCACGGGGGCGACTGCACCAGGCCCGTCGTCGGTGAGCTGGCGGAGGCTTGATTCCGCCGTGGCAAGCGCCCGGAGCGGTGGGCGGTCCGCCCGGCGATCACGGCCTGGCCCATGGCCTCGGCCATGGCGGGGGGGTCGCCGGCCAGGGCAATAGCGCTGTTGACCAGGACGGCATCGGCTCCCATTTCCAGGGCCTGCGCTGCTTCGCTGGGCACGCCAATGCCGGCGTCCACCACCACCGGCACACCCGCGTTTTCGATGATCAAGCCGATGTTGGCGGCATTGTTGAGCCCCTGGCCTGAGCCGATCGGAGAGCCCAGGGGCATCACCGTGGCGCATCCAACATCCTCCAGCCGTTTGGCCAGCAGGGGATCCGCATTGATGTAGGGCAGCACCGTGAAGCCTTCTTTCACCAGCTGTTCTGCGGCCTCCAAGGTGCCGATCGGATCGGGCAGAAGATGCCGAGAGTCAGGAATCACCTCCAGCTTCACGAAGGTGTTGTCTTCCTGTCCCGCCAGCTTGGCCAGTTCCCGTCCAAGCCTTGCGACGCGCACCGCTTCCTCCGCATCGGTGCAGCCCGCGGTGTTGGGCAGCATCCAGATCCGCTGCCAATCGATGGCTTCCATCAGGCCTTCATGGCCTGCCGCCACGGTCTGCACCCGGCGCACCGCCACGGTGACCATGTCGCAACCGGATCGCTCGATGCTCTGTTGCATCAACGCCATCGATGGATATTTGCCGGTGCCCGTGAACAGGCGGCTGTTGAACTGACGTCCGCCGATAGTCAGGGGGTCGGATGAGGGGGAGGGCGAATCCATGACGCGTCTGAGCAAAAGGGCCTACCGTGCCTTCATCATCCATCGTCTTCCATGCCGTTCCTGCTTGCCATGGATCTCCCAGTTGGCAGCCAGGTGCCGTTTGAGACCAATCCTCAGCTGCCTCTGGATCCAATTCAGCTGGCGGTTCCTCTGGAGATTGATGAAGGCGAAGTTGAGAGTTTCGATCCGGTTGCACGCGCTGCTGAGCTGGCTGCGTCTCTGCCCCGTCAGTGGTGCGGCACCTTTGAACCCTTCGACGGCAATCCCACCGTTGATGTCACCTTGGACATCACTCAGCTGACGGCGATGGGCCAGATGGTCGACATCCGGGGGACGATGACCCTTGGTTCCGTCACCACACCCGTTCAGGGCAATCTGCATGCCAAGTCGGATCAGCTTGACCTCATTCCCTTGGCAGATCCCCTCATTGCCGGCCTCGAGCCTGGCGGTGTCTTCCTTGGCTTGCAAGGCTTTAGTCCTACGGGCTGGCAATCTCCTCGTCTCGTCAATGCTGCCAACCCCAGCACCGGGGTGGGCGGACGTCTGGCGATGACCAGCAGCTGCCAGGAGGAGCCTCCTGTTCAACCGCTCTGGTGATCACGCCCGTCTTCAACCCATCCGACGCTTGAGTTTTTTCAGCCCTTTCTTCGCAGTGACGTTGTTGGGCTCCAGGCTGAGTGTCTTCTCGTAGAGAGAGATCGCTTCAGCATCGTTCAGCAGCTTTTCCTGGGCAAAGGCCAGGTTGTTGAGGGCGACCGGGTAGTCCGCTTTTGCTTTCAGTGCCAGCTTGTAGTGCTTGGTGGCACCGGAGTAATCCTTTTGTGCTGCCAAGGCAAAGCCGAGCGCATTCTCAATCAGTGCTCGGGCTTCATCGGGTTCACCACTGAGGCGTTTCAGCGCCTGCTTCAGGGTGGCAGCTGCTTGTGGGTACAGCCGTTTGCGCAGTTGCACCGACCCGAGCTCATAGAGATCAGACGCTTGACGGGAGGAGGCCGTGTCGGATTTCTCGAGTTCGACCAGGCGAGCTTCGTCTCGTCGCACACGAAAAAATTGTCGGCCCACCACCACCGCAACGATGGCAAGCAGGCCGACCAGGCCCAGCAGGTAGGTCTGGGGCAGCAGGTTCACTGTTTGAAGGTTCAGCTCTTGGCTGCAGCCACGACGTTGGTGAAGCTACCGGGGTCGACGACCGCCAGCTGAGCCAGCATCTTGCGGTTCAGACGCACATCAGCCTTCTTGAGGCCACCCATCAGACGGCTGTAGCTCACGCCATTGAGGCGAGCAGCGGCATTGATACGGGCAATCCAGAGGCGACGGAAATCGCGCTTACGACGACGACGGTCGCGGTAGGCATTGCAGAGGGCTTTCATCACCCGCTGGTTTGCTGTGCGGAACAGGGTTCCGTTGCCACCACGGAAGCCACGGGCCAGCCGCAGGATCTTGTTGCGGCGTTTACGGGCGACGTTGCCTCTCTTGACGCGGGCCATGAGGTTGGAAGGGTTGGATCAGGTCTTGTTGAACGGTCTCGTCTGAGCAGCTGGCTCAGGCGTAGGGCATCATCAGGGTCACGCGCTCCTCATCGGTGCGATCCACCACAGCCTTGGTGGCCAGATGACGCTTCTGCTTGGGGGTTTTGTGGTCCAGCAGGTGGTTGCGGAAAGCGCGACGACGCAGAAATTTGCCAGTGCCAGTTGCTTTGAACCGCTTCGCGGCAGCTTTGCGGGTCTTCAGCTTGGGCATTGGTCTGCTCGTTCGGACACAAACGACAACAATACGCTCCGACGTGCCCTTCGCTGAATGATTCGGCTGCTGACGCTCACATTGCTGCTTTGCATGGGTCTGGGCTGCCGCGCCCGCGAGCAGGTTGATGCCCTTCAACCCACTGTGACTGAGCCCGCTGTGGTGGAACCGGTTCAACGGGCGACGCATTCTTCCGTCGCTGACCCACCGCCTGTTGAGGGCCCTGAGCCGGTGTTGTGGGTTGCCTTGGACGACCACCTCGGAGCCGCTGCGAGTGCTGCTCCGTTAAATCTGCGTGCCTTTGCTGGATCGCTCACCCTTCGCGATGCCACGGGAGAGCAACGCATGGGCCCGGGCTTCGCGATCACCTGGCGAAGCGTGCCTTTGGACCGTCCGCTGCCGTTGGCCCGCCGGATCGCAGGCCCCTACGCCAGTTTTGAGTCGGCGGATCGTGTCGCCTCCCGCTGGCGAGACCTGGGGGTCGCGGCTGAGGTGGCCCATCCCATGGAATGGGAGGTGTGGGCGCCGGAAGGTTCGCCTGTGCCCGAGGACCTCGCCGTGCGCGATTGGCAAGGCAGCCTCACCAGCACCGTCGAACCGGTGCTGCAGACGCCGGAGGGGGGACGCACCCTGCAGGGTCCTGTTTCGATTGAAGCCTCGGATGGCTTGCTCTGGGCGGGTGGACGCTTTGAGGGGCCCTTCCGTTTGCAACGGGATGCCTACGGCAGCTGGACTCTGGTGGAGCAAGTGCCGGTGGAGCGCTACCTGGAGGGGGTGGTGCCCCATGAGATCGGTGCCGGTTCACCGATGGCGGCGTTGCAGGCGCAGACCGTTTTGGCGCGCACCTGGGCTCTGGCCAACAGCCATCGCTTCAGCATCGATGGCTATCACCTGTGCAGTGACACCCAGTGTCAGGTCTACAGCGATCCCCGCCATGCGGGAGCCGCTGTGCGCGAGGCGATCGCGGCCACCCAGGGAAAGCTGCTCAGCCTGAACAACCAGCCGATCAGCGCCGTGTATCACGCCACCAATGGCGGGATGATGGCTGCCGGTCCGGAAGCCTGGGCCATGCAGCCCACCATCTATTTGCGTCCCAAACCGGATGGGGATGAGGGCTGGAGCAACCGTCATCCCTTGCCCCTGCAGCAGCGCCAGGCGGTGCTGGCGTTGCTGGCGGATCGCTCTGGTGCCTATGGCCAGCGGCACCCCCGCTTCCGCTGGACCCGAACCCTTTCCGGTCCGGGTTTGCGTCAGGCCCTCGGCGCAGCCGCAGAGCCGCTTGTTTCTCCTTTGCAATTGAAGGTGCTGGAGCGGGGCGCCAGCGGCCGGGTGCTGACCTTGCAGATTTCTGGCAGCAGTGATGCCGCTCCGGTCACCCTCAAGTTGGATGCCATCCGTCGCACCCTTCGATCACTGCCCAGCACCCTGTTTGTGTTGGAGCCTCAGGGCGATGAACGCTGGCTGGTGCGGGGTGGTGGCTTTGGCCATGGGGCTGGTTTGTCGCAGGCGGGAGCGATCGACCTGGCCTGGCGTGGCTGGCCCGTGGAGCGGATCCTGAGCCATTACTACCCAGGGACTGTCTACGGCCCGCTCTCAACACCAGCGCAGTCCCCTTAAAGTCCTTTCCACCTGGGAAGCTGGATGAGCTCGAACGCCACATCTGGTGATCACCGACGGGTGAAATCGGCAGCGTTCCTGTTCGCCTGTGGATGTGCTGGTGCAGCGCCCCATTGGCTGGACTCCGCCCGTTCGCT